>SVHJ01000005.1 GCA_015055835.1 Clostridiales bacterium
CATATAACGATGTTATCCTAACTCTTCTAAAAGTTTTTTAGCATAATACGTTTTGCCCGTTCCACCTTTGCCGGTAATAAAAATAACGTCAATATTTCTATCCGGGTTAAAGGTGAGCATAGAACACTCAATCTTCCAAAGTCTTTCAAGTTGTCTATGCGCCGTACACTTTTCCGATATAGGCAACGTGTCTATGTATTTAAGCATCTGCGCAAAGCTATATTCCTTAAAGTTGCCTATAATCTTTGACTTTTGAATTTCCGTTTCAAAAGAAAAGTTTGCAACAACTTCAGACGGATCGTATTGGTGCTTATGTTGTTGACTATCATTACCGTGAGTAAGATATTTCAACATATCAGTTTTACGGCCCTTAACCTTTGATACAAGGTTAGGGGGAACTTCAAACCAACTTGCAACCAATTCGTGAGAAACACCGTTATTTCCGAAATTTACGTAAATATGATAATGATTACGTGTATCATCCTTATCGTGTAAGATATAAGCATACTGCTTAATTGTTTTATATTTCATACAAGTTTCTTGTATATCAACAGTCAACTTGTCTTCATTAATTACTATTTCATACTGCTTTAATTGCATTTATTTTACCCCTTTGCGACAAAGCAAGTTTTAATCAAGATTTATTACAACGTTTTCTTTTAGCTTCTTCTTTGTATTTTTTATAAAAGCCATCACTATGAAAAACTTCTAAAGCATCTTTAATAAAATAATTGTAAATTGAAAAATAATCGCTTTTACATGTTTCTATAAAACTTTCTAACAATGAAAAAGCACGTGATACGTCTTCTTTGCTTTTTGAATTATTAAATTCTAAAAAGAAATGATAATGTAAAGACTCATCTAAAGAATGCTTTGCATAAAGCCAATTTTCAATTTTAAAGTCGTTACATCTTTTTAATATTGCAGAAAGAGTTGATTCTTCCTTAAAAACAAAACAAAATTTTCTACTTCTCATAAAATACCCCTTGTAGGCAATAAGTTTTTGCCTAATTTTTCCACCTTTTTTCTTATTTTTTCCACCTTTTAAAGTGGTTTTTCCACCTTTTGCCAAACGCGCTTGGACAAGCCCCAAGCGCGTAGGCGTAAAAGTGAGATTTTTGTTGAAGATTTTTACTATTGTTGTCAAGCATTAGTTATCAACATTTTTACTATTTTTTCCACCTTTTGCCTAAATTAAAAATTTTTTAAGTTAAAAGTGCAAAAATTTCTTTAACCGTTTCTTTAACGGTAAAATAAACGAATTCATCAATATAAACGACTGAACCGTCCTTTACTTCGCCAATATAAAGTATTTTTGAAACGTTGCAAAGGACGATTTCGTTTTTTATGGTATGTAAAGATATAAACTTGTCCATAGTTATACAATTAAATCACTTTCTTTATAAGCAGATTCTTTAACTAAAGAAACATCCATTATAAAAGGTTTTTGAGTAAATTCATTTAAAGCATAATCTACGTTAACAACGTCACCAATTTTTAAGTTCTTATACTTGCTAAACTTATCTGGTGATTTCAAAGCACCACCTACTGTACTAACACAAACAGAAGTACTTTTTGGGTAATAAAGATTACCGTTACTCATCTTAGTTGGCATAATAGCCATAGTTAACCAAACTTGGTCTTCATTTGTCTTACTATCTTTTGATTGTCTTACAGATACTACAATTGCTCTTTTCATTTTAAATACCTCCTTTTGGGATGAAAAAAACCCAACTAAAAAATAAAAATATATTTACTAACCCTAAAAAGGGAATAGCGCAAGGGAGAGGAGGAACTTATATAGCACCCCATCCTCAGGTGCAAAATATAAAACAAAGGAAAAATATGAAAAATACTATTTCTTTTTCTTGTGTGTAAACTTTTTATTAGATGGCAAAGCAAAAAGAAGAACTATTAAAGTAATAGCTGATATAACGCCTAACAAAATCCTAAAATCTAACTTTTTTTCAGTTATTAAAATATCATTTTGATATTCTTCATTTGTATTTGGAGAATTTGAATTATCATTTTCATTAACACCAGGAATAACACAATCAGAATTTGTATCTAAATCAATATAATCAGTATCAGAAAATGTAAAAAAATCTATATAAACAGGCTTATCTTTGTATAAATAAAAATTCAAAGAAAGTGAATTAAAAGTAGATGAACTTTCTTCAGTTTCTAAACAGCATTTAATAGATTGAAAATCCGAAGAATAAAAATCATATAAAGTTCCATTATCGCCAAATTCAAAATCTGTATCATTAAAATCAAAAGCAACATATCCACATCCGTTCAAGTAAGCGTTTAAGTTGCAATATAAATAAGACGAAAAAATGGAATAAGTAAATTTAAACAAAACAGAAACCTCGGTTAATCCTTCATTTTCCGTAGATACTCTTAAAACAGTTTTGCTATAATTACCATTAGCATCATACAAATTAACAAGAGCTAAATTTGTATTTTCCGTATAAAAACGACTTTCATTTGATATCGAAGATATACAACTAATAGGATTATTTAATGTTTTAAATTCATAAACGTCTGAAGAAACAGAAACTACATCCTTTAATGAATCAAAATCTAATCTAATATCAACAGTATTTAATGTTTCAGCATTAACAGTTTTTGTTTTATTGTCTAAAACAAAAAAACTAGAAATAAAAAAAGAAAGAATTAGAAAACAAACTATAAAAAAAATAAAAAGTTTTTTAATTCTATTTTTAAAAAGCAAATCAAATTGCATAAAAGTTTCTCCATAAAAGAAAAAATTTTTTTGTGTAATTTGATTATAGAATATAAAATTTTTTATAAAAAACGCACAAAAAAAATAAAAGCATTTTACTTTTTATTCTTTATATGTTATAATTTTTAGGCTAAAAAATTTTTGAAGAGAGATATTATTATGGCTGAAAAACAATTTGTTAAAGAAATTAGTGATATTAATGAAAACTTCCCTCAATGGTACACGGACGTTGTGTTAAAAACTCAGTTAGTTGACTACGGCCCTGTTAAGGGTACTATGGTTATTCGTCCTTACGGATACGCTATTTGGGAAAATATACAAAAAGATATGGACAGAAGATTTAAGGAAGCCGGTTCAAAGAACGCATACTTTCCACTTCTAATACCTATGAGTTTCTTTACTAAAGAAGCAGAACACGTTGAAGGTTTTGCGCCTGAAGTTGCAGTTGTTACTCACGCAGGTGGCGCAAAGTTAGAAGAACCTTTAGCAATTAGACCAACTAGTGAAACGGTTATTGGTACGATGTACGCAAAGTGGATAAATTCTTATAGAGATTTACCAGTTATAATGAACCAATGGTGTAACGTTATGAGATGGGAAAAGACAACCCGTCCTTTCCTTCGTACAAGCGAATTCTTATGGCAAGAAGGTCATACCGTTCACGCTAGCGAAGAAGAGGCTATGGAAGAAACCATAAAAATGCTTAACGTTTACAGAGAATTTATGGAAGAAACTTTAGCAATTCCTGTTTTCTACGGCAAAAAGACTGATAAAGAAAAGTTTGCAGGTGCAGTTGCAACCTTTGGTTTAGAGGCAATGATGCTTGACGGTAAGAGTTTACAAATAGGTACTTCACACTACCTAGGTCAAAACTTCTCAAAGGCGTTTGAAATTAAGTTCTTAGATAAGGACAGTAAACAAAAATACGGCTATACTACTTCTTGGGGCACTTCAACAAGAATGATAGGTGGCGTAATTATGGCGCACGGCGACCAAAGAGGGCTAGTATTACCACCAAGAGTTGCACCTATTCAAGTTGTTATCGTTCCTATCGCTGCGCATAAGGGTGGCGTAAACGAAAAGGCGCTTGAAATTGAAAGCCTATTAAAGAATTTAGGTATTAGGGTTGAAACTGATACAAGAGATATGAGCCCTGGTTGGAAGTTTAACGAATGGGAAATGAAAGGTGTTCCTATCCGTCTTGAAATTGGACCAAGAGATATTGAAAACAACAAGTGTATGATTTGTAGAAGAGATACTTTAGAAAAACAAGAACTTTCTTTAGATAATCTTTCTTCTATCGTTGAATTACTTGATACTATTCAAAAAGATATGCTAAATAAGAGCAGAATTAACCGTGATAAAAAGGTTGTAGAAGCATCTTCTTTAGATGAAATTTTAGAAGGTGTAAATAACCAAAACTTCGTTAAAGCAGGTTGGTGTGGCTGTCGTGAATGTGAAGACAAGGTTAAAGAAGTAGCGTCAGCAACTGCAAGAGTTATGTGTGATGACGAAGGTGTTCCTGAAACTTGTGCTATTTGTGGCAAAAAGGCTACACATAAAGTTATTTTTGCAAGAGCATACTAATATTTAAGGAGATTATATGTTTATATTTACTATAACAAGCGCAGAAGAGGTTCTTACGTTACAAATGACAAAAGGTCAAATTTGGTCTTTTATTATTGCAACGGCGCTTATATTCCTTGCACTCCACTTTTTGTGTGGGTTTGGGTTAAAAAGACTTGCTGAAAAACAAAAAATTTCAGCAAAACTTGCTTTTGTGCCTTTTGCAAGATATATTTTAATAGGTAAACTTATAGGTAAAACTAACTTTTTTGGCAAAAAAATAAACAATTTTGGCAAAATAGTAATGGGCGTGGCAATTTTTGCTTTAGTTACTGCGCTTATTAGCGATATGTTCAACCTTTTCCATATAATTTACGACGTTTCTTTAGATAGAACGGTTTATTACGATATGAATTTGATAGAAGGAGTGGCGTATATAAAAGGATATACCTACTCTACGGTAACTAGAACTTACAAAATTTTTGCTTTTGTTGCTAACTGGGTGGCGTATATCGGTGGTATTTGTTATATCGTTGCTACTTGGCTTTGGACTTACAAATTATTTAGAAAGTATTCTATGAGAAATCATATGTTATTTGCTTTCTTTTCAATCATTTTATGTTTTGCAACATTAGGGTCTGAAGTTGGTTTCTTGTTTACTATGGCGTTAAATACTGCACCTATTTTCGTATTTATCGTTAGAAATAACGACCCTATCGATATTGACGAACTTATGAAAAAGCAGTTTAGAAGTTATTACGGTATGCCAAGTGGGTTTAATCCGTTTAACGATAGTGGTGAAAATAGTCAAACGAAAAAACAACAAACTAATCCGTTTGATGATTTTGAAAAAGAACAATTTAAAAAACAACCAAAAGAGGACGACAGTCCGTTTGATGAATTTAAGTAAAAAATATTAAAAGTAGGCAGTTGCCTACTTTTTTTAATTAACGGTTGATTTTAAGGTGGTTATAAGTTATAATTAACTTTAGTGAATTTTTAAGGAAAAAGTTATGAAAAGTGAAAATATAGCAGCCGTTTCAACGGCAATGGGCGCAAGTGGCGTTGCAGTTATTAGAATTAGTGGGGATAGCCCTTTAACTGTTGCTGAAAAAATGTTTAAGCCACTTAAAAATATAAAGGTTAGTGATTTTGAGCCTTATTATATGTACGTTGGTGAAATTTTGACGGAAAAGTTCACCGATTTTGGTATGTGCGTTTATTTTAAAGGACCAAAAAGTTATACCGGCGAAGATATGGTAGAATTTCATTGTCACGGTGGTATTGCTATTGTTAAAGGTATTTTAGAAGAAACGCTTTCTAACGGGTGTAGGCTAGCAACTAACGGGGAATTTACTAAAAGGGCGTTTATAAACGGTAAAATGTCATTATCTTCTGCAGAAGGGCTTATCGGTATGATAAATAGCGAATCGGTTAGCGAAGTTAAGGCAGGGTACTATCTATATAGGGAAAACTTAAAAAAGAAAATTGAACTAGAACAAGATAAACTAACCTTTGTTCTTGCTGAAATAAATGCTGATATGGACTTTCCTGAAGAAGATTTAGAAAGTTTGGCGCTTGAAAATACTGAAAAAACTTTAAAAGAAGTTAAAGAAAGCATAGAAAAATTACTTGAAACTTACAAAACGGGCGCAAAATACAAAAACGGCGTTTCGGTTGCAATAGTTGGTAAACCTAACGTTGGTAAAAGTTCACTTCTTAACGCAATTTTAGGGTACGATAAGGCGATAGTTTCAGGTATTGCAGGCACAACCCGTGACGTTGTTGAAGGTACGACGGAAATTAACGGTGTAAAGTTTAACTTTTTTGATACTGCTGGTATTAGAGAAAGTTCTGATGAAATTGAAGGCAAGGGGATTATTCTTGCTGAAAAGATTATAAATAGTAGCGATATAGTGCTTTTTGTTAAAGACGGAACTATTGACGACGACGAAGTAGTTGCTATTAGCGAAAAAATTAAAGATAAAAAGGTTTTAACGGTATATAATAAGGCTGACTTACATAAATATAACGACGACCTATTTACAATTTCTGCAAAAGACAGTAAAAATATTAAGGAACTAAAAGAACTACTTGTAAAAGAAGTTTTTGAAAAAGAAATTGATTTTAACGGGGACTTTTTGACGGAAGAAAGACACCTTATTTCACTTAAAAACGCTATCTATGAGATAGAAAATGCGCTTAACAACTTATACGATTTACCACTTGATTTAATTGCTATTGATATTAAAGAGGCGTGGGACTTACTTGGGGAAATTAGTGGAAGAACTGTTAAAGAAGAAATTATAAACGAAATATTCAGTAAATTTTGCGTAGGCAAGTAGGAGAATAGTATGAAAGTTTGGGAAATGATACTGCTTGGTTTTATACAAGGTATGACGGAATTTTTGCCCGTGTCTTCAAGTGGACACCTACTAATAGCACAAAAACTTTTAGGTGTTAGTAGTGACGGTTATATGTTTTATAACGTAATGCTACATATCGGTACTTTAATACCAGTTTGCATAATCTTTTTTAAAGATATTTTAGGTTTATTTAAAAAACCGTTCAACAAACTTTGGTATTTAATTTTAGCAACCATTCCAGCAGGGGTAATGGGCATAGCGTTTAAGGTGTTTAATCTTGAAGAGATGCTATTTACAAGTTACATTCCGTTAATCATTTGCTATTTAATAACGGCGATAGTTTTACTTCTTGCTGAAAGAACTGCTAGAACTACTGCAGTTTATAAACCTTTAAATGCTAAAAGGGCGCTTGGTATGGGTTTAGCGCAAGGAATTGGCGTTTTCCCTGGAATTTCAAGAAGTGGTATTACCATTTCAGGTGGTACTTTTTTAGGACTTGATAGAGATACTACTGCATCATTTTCTTTCTTAATGAGTATTCCTATAATTTTAGCGTCAGCCCTTTTAGAAGGTTATTCTGCTATTAAAGGAGATATAATAGTTGATGCGTTACCGTTAATTTGTGGCGTAATTTCAAGCGCAGTATTTGGATATATTGCAATTAAGTTTATGCTAAAACTTATAAAGAAAGCAAATTATAAATGGTTTAGTTTATACATAATAATTTTAATAATAACACTTGTAATTTTAGAGTGTTTAGGTATATAATATATTCGACAAAAGAAAAAGGAGAAACAAAATGAAAAAGTTTTTTGGTGAATTTAAAACTTTCATAACTCGTGGCAACGTTTTAGATATGGCTGTCGGCGTTATCGTAGGTGGCGCTTTTACGGCAATCGTAAACGGACTTTCTAACTTTATATTAAAACCTATTATTAACTATATTTTAGCCTTACTTTTAGGTGGAAACGCTCTTTCAGAAGTATTTACTTTCCTAAAAAAGGTTGAAGTAGACGGCGTTGTTGATTTAGCTCAATCAATTTATATTGACTGGGGTGCATTTATAAACGCAATTATCAACTTTATTTTAATTGCATTAGTATTGTTTATTATCGTTAAAATTATCAACAAAGCAAAAGGTTATAAGCCTGACTACTTAGGACATAGCAAAGAAGAATACAAAAAACTTAAAAAAGAAGGTAAGACTAAGGAAGAAATTTTAGCAATCGCTAAAGAAAGAGATGAAAAGTTAGCAGAAGAAAAGGCAATTAAAGATGCCGAGGCTAAAAAACATACGACTGAAGGTCTTTTAGAAGCAATAAAAGAACTTTTAGAAAAACAAGCAAAGTAATAAAAATAAAAACGGTTTAGATTTTTCTAAGCCGTTTTTTGTTACTAAAAAATTTTATAAAATTGCAAGGGATAAAGCGCAGTATAAAATTAAAGATACAGCGTCAACTATTGTTGTTATAAAAGGACTTGCCATAACTGCTGGGTCTAACTTTATTTTCTTTGCAAGTAGTGGTAGGGCTGCGCCTACTATTTTTGCTAAAACTATTGTTGCAAATAGCGCTAAAGAAATAGTAAAGGCAATTAGTGGCGTTACTTCGTTATACAAACTGTCAATAAACATTAATTTTAAAAAGCATAAAATTGAAACGCCTAAACCTAAAATTATACCAACGGTAATTTCTTTTAGTAGTACCCTAAAAACGTCTTTAAACTTTACTTCATCAAGGGCGATTGCTCTAGTTATAGTTACTGCAGACTGGCTACCTGCGTTACCACCAGTACCCATTATCATAGGAATACAAGCAAAAAGGGTAGGGGTTATTAAATACAACTTTTCTTCATACACGCCTATTATTAAACTTGTAAAGGTGGCTGAAAGCATTAAAAGTACCAGCCAAGGAAATCTACTTAAAAATATTGTAAGAAGTCCCTGTTTTAAGTAAGGCTTATCGGTAGGGGTAACTGCAGCCATTTTGTGGATATCTTCAGTTGCCTCTTCTTGAATTACGTCAACGGCGTCGTCAACCGTTATAATACCAACGATACAACCCTCTTTATCTATTACGGGAAGGGCTAAACAGTCGTACTTTGAAAAGAGATTTACAACCGATTCTCTATCGTCTAAAGTTCTTGCGAAAAGAAGGTTTGTGTCCATAACCGTTTCAATTAAATCGCTAGGGTTTGCAAGTAGTAAATCTTTAATAGTAACTACCCCTATTAACTTTCTTTTAGCGTCGGTAACGTAACAAGTATAAATGGTTTCTTTATTTATACCGTTACGGCGAATATATTTAAAAGCCTCTTCAACCGTTAAGTGTTGTTTTAGGGCAACGAACTCAGGCGTCATTATAGTTCCTGCAGAATCTTCAGGATATTCTAAAAGTTCGTTTATAAGATTTCTATTTTCTAAAGTGGTTGATTTTAATATACGCTTTACCACGTTTGACGGCATTTCTTCAATAATATCAACGGCGTCGTCTAAGAACATATTATTTAAAATGTCGCATAATTCGCTATCGGAAAAGTTTTTTATTAAATTTTCTTGAGCATCTACGTCTAATTCGACAAAAACGTTGGAAGCGACTTCTTTTGGTAAAAGTCTAAAAAAAAGTAATTTGTCTTTCTCTTCTAGTTCTTCTAAAAAATAGGCGATATCAGCAGGTTCAGCCTCTAAAAGCAAGGTTTTTAAATGGGAAAATTTGCGAGTGTAATAAAGGTCGTTTAATCTTTCAAAAAGTTCTTCTAATCTTTTTTGCATACGCCCTCCTTTTAATCGTTTTTAGAATAGATAATTAAAGGGTTAATTTTTCTAACTTCGCTAACAAAATTGTCAAAATATTTTTTATCAATTACTATAACGGTGTATCTAGCGTCGTCTAAAAATAAAGTTAATTTACCATTATAAATTTTAAATTCTACAATTTTATTTACGTCAATTATGGTTAAAAAAAGACCAAGTCTTAAGCAAATTTTGTCCTTTTTGATTTTATATCTTCTTATAAATACTAAGGCAACGACTATTAAAAGCAAAAATAACACTAACAAAATTAAAGAAGAATAAAAAATCTTTTTCCAGTCATCAAGCCCTATATATGAAATTAACTTGTATATTAAAGAAACTAAAGAGGTTAAAAACAAGGTGGTTAAAAGCCCAAGTAAAATCCAAACTAGTTTTGTAAATTTATATTTATAAGCCATTTTTTATCTCCCTAAAATAAATTTTAACATAAAAAAGTTAATCACACAATAATTTTTATACCCTTTTTGAAAGGCAAAATCCTTGCAAAAAAAGTTTTGTTGATATATACTTATTTTATAAACGAATTTAAGGAAGAAATAAAATGGTAAAACTTATTAAAAAAGGCGTTTATTATATTGACGGAAAGTTAGTAAAGGCTAACGAAGTTAGTGAAAACGCTAAAAAGAAAACTTTGGCTTACAAAATTTTATCTGCCCATAATACTGGGGATGATAAAAAGTTAAAAATTAAATTTGATGAAATCGTTTCACACGATATTACTTACGTTGGTATTATTCAAACGGCAAAGGCAAGTGGATTAAAGGAATTCCCTATTCCTTATACTTTAACTAACTGCCACAACTCACTTTGCGCCGTTGGTGGTACTATTAACGAAGACGACCACGTTTTCGGTTTATCTGCTGCAGTTAAGTACGGTGGTAGTTTTGTTCCACCACATATTGCAGTTATTCACCAATACGAAAGGGAAGCAAGGGCTTTTGCTGGTGGTATGATTTTAGGTTCAGACTCTCACACTCGTTACGGTGCGTTAGGTACTATGGCTATCGGCGAAGGTGGGCCGGAACTAGTTAAACAACTTTTAGAAAAGACTTACGATATCGATATGCCTGAAGTCGTTGCCGTTTACCTAAAAGGTAAGGTAAGAAAGGGCGTTGGCCCACACGACGTTGCGCTTGCTTTAATTAAAGAAGTGTTTAAGTCAGGCTTTGTTAAAAACAAGGTTCTTGAATTTATCGGTAGTGGTATAGAGGGCCTTTCAATTGACTTTAGAAACGGTATTGACGTTATGACTACTGAAACAACCTGTCTATCTTCTATTTGGGAAACGGACGACAAGGTTAAAGATTACTATGCTCTTCACGGTAGACCTGAAGCATACAAAGAATTAAAGGCAGAAAACGGCGCTTATTACGACAAGGCAGTTGTTATCAATCTATCAAAGGTTGAACCTATGATTGCGCTACCTTTCCATCCATCTAACGCTTACACTAT
Source organism: Clostridiales bacterium (assembly GCA_015055835.1). Lineage (GTDB taxonomy): Bacteria > Bacillota > Clostridia > Christensenellales > Borkfalkiaceae > SIG381. The sequence goes on from SVHJ01000005.1 coordinate 10,946, forward strand.
TAGAGATTTTCTTTCACGCCCTTACGAACTACTTAAAAAGGCTGAAGAAGAGGGCAATAAACTACTTAAAGACGGTGGCTTTAACCTAACCGATAACATTGTTGACGGCAAAGTTTACGTTAACCAAGGCGTTATTGCTGGTTGCGCAGGTGGTATGTATGAAAATATTGCTTTAGCAACTGAGATTATAGGAGATACGCCACTTACTAACGGCGAATTCTCTTTAAGCGTTTATCCATCAAGCCAACCTGTTTACAAAGGACTTGTTGATAACGGTTATATTTCAAAACTTCTTGAAAAGGGTGCTATTATTAAAACGGCTTTCTGTGGTCCTTGTTTCGGCGCAGGCGATACCCCTAAAAATAACGGTTTATCTATTAGACACACGACTAGAAACTTTGAAAATAGAGAAGGTAGTAAGCCAGGCAACGGTCAACTTTCAGCAGTTGCGTTAATGGACGCAAAGAGTATTGCCGCTACTGCTAAAAACGGTGGTTTTATTACTTCTGCTATGGATATTGAACATAAGACTAGAATTAAAAAGTATAAGTACGACGACGCTATTTATAACGCAAGAGTTTATAACGGTACTAAAAAGGCTGAAACTAATAAAGATTTAGTTTACGGACCTAATATTGCCGACTGGCCAAAGATGGAAGAACTAAAAGACAACCTACTTTTAAAAGTAGTTTCTGTTTTACAAGATAAGGTAACCACAACCGACGAACTTATTCCGTCTGGCGAAACTTCTTCATTTAGATCAAACCCACTTAAACTTGCTGAGTTTGCACTATCTAGAAAAGACCCAGGCTACGTTCAAAGAGCAAAGGATACTCAAAAGGAAGAAATTCCTGCTAAATTTAATTTAGATAAAGATGTAACTACTTTTGGCTCAGTAGTTTGTTCAATTAAGCCGGGCGACGGCTCTGCAAGAGAACAAGCAGCATCTTGTCAAAGGGTGCTTGGTGGGGTTGCAAACATCTGTGTTGAATACGCAACAAAGCGTTATAGAAGTAACCTAATCAACTGGGGTATGATACCTTTCTTAATTGATAAAAACAACTTTGAAGTTGGCGACTACGTTTATATTCCTAACGTAAAAGAACTATTAAGAAGTGGCGCGTTAGAATTTAAGGCTAAAATTCTTAACAAAAACAAGGATATTACCTTAAGAATTGACCCACTAACTGATGCTGAAAAAGATATTATATTAAAAGGCTGTTTAATTAACTATTATAGAGGCTAAAAATTAAAGGACTTAAAGATTTTTCTTTAGGTCCTTTTTAGTATATAAAAAAGGTTAACCTCATAAAATATACGGGGTTAATTATGAGTTTTATTGAAAATATAACGGCTAAATTAGGGCTTGATTTAGGTTTAGCGCCCTTACCTTATAGGGCTATAATATTTGGCGAACTTGGCGTTTATATTGAAAACGTTAAAAGCATAAAAAGTTTTTCGCCTTTAGAAGTAAGTATCCTTTTAAAAAAGGGGGAACTGGTTATTAAAGGGGAAAATTTAAGCATAAAAAATTATACTGGTTTCGACCTTTACGTTTTAGGTAAGGTAAAGGAGTTTTTTTATAAATGAAAAACTTTTGCACCTATAAAATAACCGGTCTTAATTTAGATTTTTTAATAGAAAAATTAAAAAGGGAGAATATTCCTTTATATTTACTCAAAAAAGAGGGCAAAAAGGGGTTAATAATAACCACCTCTAAAAAAACTGAGAAAAAACTTTTTGCAATTACTAACGGTTTATGTTATAATGTTATAAAAATAGGGGAGAATGGGCTTTTTAAAGTAAAAGAGTTTTTTATTAAAAGGCTTTCTTTAATACTTTTTTCTCTAATATTTTTTGTATCGGTTATAATTTTTAACGGTGTTATACTAAAAATTGAAGTTTTTGGTAGTGGCGCTGTTAAAAAGCAAGAAATTATAGAAATTCTTAAAAATAACGGCGTTAAAGAGTTCTTATTTTTTAACGCTGAAACGGAAAAACTTGAAAGAGAAATACTTTTAACCGGCGATTTTTCCTTTTGTTCTATTGAAAAGGTGGGTAATAGGTTAAAGATAAACGCAAACCTTTCAAAAAAAGAAAAAGTGGAACAAAAAAGTTATTCCCTTTGCTCTTCGGTAGAAGGGATAATAGTTTCACTTAAAGTATTTAAGGGTACTGCCGTTAAAAAGGTGGGCGATTTTGTTAATAAAGGCGAAGAGATAATCGCTGGATATGAAAATATTAACGAAGAACCTAAAAAGGTAGAAGTTTTGGGGGAAGTAAAGATTGAAAGTTTTTTTACCACCCAGTTTATTTTTACTAGAAAAGTAGAAGACGGTTTGATTTTTAGAATACTTAGTGAAGAAAAAGAAGACTTAAAAATTACTAGCATAAATTTTATTGAATTAGGCGATAAATACGAGTACACGGTAGAGTATAAAAGTTATACGACTTTGTCCGTGGGAGGATGAATTTGAAGTTAGAAACTGAAAACAAAATTAGAATAGGCGATATAGAAAAACTTGCTTTAGTGCTAGGAACGTTTGATGAAAACTTAAACGTTTTATCAAACGAACTAAAGGTAGATTTTTTAGTTAAAGGCACCGACCTTGTTATTAAAGGGGAAGAAAAGGAGGTTAAAACGGCAACTCAAGTTATTGACAAAATGCTTTCCTTAATAAACGAAGGGGAAACGCTTGATATGTCAAGACTTATTTACTGCATTAACCTAGCAAAGGAAGGAAACACTGAAGACGTTTCAAAAATAATGAGTGGCGTCGTTGCAATAACTTCTAGGGGCAAGCCTATTAAATGTAAAACTTTAGGACAAAAAAAGTACGTTGACGCTATAAAGAAAAACAGCGTTGTGTTTGGTATAGGTCCTGCAGGTACTGGTAAGACCTATCTTGCAGTTGCAATGGCAGTTTCAGCCTATAAAAATAAGGAAGTAGAAAAAATTATTTTAACCCGTCCTGCCGTTGAAGCAGGGGAAAAGTTAGGGTTTTTACCAGGGGATTTACAAACAAAAGTTGACCCTTACCTTAGACCTCTTTACGACGCCCTTTCTGAAATGTTTGGCTTAGAACACTATCAAAAATTAATGGAAAAGGGGGTAATTGAAGTTGCGCCCCTTGCATATATGCGTGGTAGAACGCTATCTAACGCTTTTATTATTTTAGACGAAGCGCAAAACACCACCAAAGAACAAATGAAAATGTTTTTAACAAGACTTGGTGAAGGTAGTAAGGCAATAGTTACTGGCGATATAACCCAAATAGACCTACCTGAAGGTAAAAAGAGTGGGCTTAAACACGCAACTTATATATTAAAAAATATCGACGGAATTGAAGTTATTACTTTAACTGCAAAAGACGTTGTAAGACACCCTCTTGTAATGAAGATAATTGATGCTTATGAAAAAAAGGGCTTGGAGTAGATTATGGAAAGATTAAAGTCACAAAAGATTAAAAAGTGGTCGAAAAAGGACGTTGTTAAAACGGTTTTTATAGTATTACTTAACCTATTGTTTATAGTGGAAATTATGTTAGGCGCAATACTTTTAAACGGTATCGGCAGGGGCGCAAATCCACAAGACTTTTTTGCCTATTTTAACGATAAAGAAAGTATTAAAAATTTCGTATTTTTAATGGCAGGCGTGCTTTTAATAGTTGGTATTACCTCTCTTCATCTCATTTTAGACAATAGAAACAAGTTTAGAGATACTGAAAACTTAAAAGTAGTTTTTGCTATTATCGAAATAACTTTACTTTTTTGTTATTTTGCAGGTAGATATATAAGTACTTATCTTAGACCATTGTTTTTAGGGGTACTACTTGCCCATCAATTTTTAGGTAGGCGTACTGCAATGTTTACTAACGTTGCAATTTGTTTACTAGTATTCTTAATGGACGCTTTAACAAACTTTACGGTGGTAGATAATTACGCCCTTTACTCTTCATTGATATTAGGGTTTGCAGGTGGCGTAATTGCAATTTATTTCGTTAATAAAGAAGACTCTAGAATGCAAGTTCTTGTTAGAAGTTTAATTTTAGCAATACCTTACGCAGTATTTTTAGTAATATTAAACTACGGCAGAATTGATAAGTGTTGGGTAGAAGTCGTTCTAGTAGTAGTTGCAAGTTTACTTTCTGCAATGTTCTATATAATTTTAATGCCTATTATGGAAAGTATGTTCAAAAAGACTACTTCTTATAGACTTATTGAACTAACCGACCACAGCGCTCCGTTAATTAAGAGAATGATTGAGGTTGCGCCAGGTACTTTTAACCACGTAACGGTGGTTTCTAACCTAGCAGAAGCGTGCGCTATTGCAATCGGTGAAGATCCACTTTTAGCAAGAGCCGTTGCTTATTATCACGATATCGGTAAATTAAAGCAACCGGAGTTTTTTAAAGAAAATCAAATGGATGGCAAAGATTATCATAAAGATTTAATGCCTGAACTTTCAACTAGTATTATTAAAGCGCACACTAAAGACGGCGCTGAACTTATAAAGAAATTTAGACTTCCTAAATATTTTGGTGACGTTTGTCGTGAACACCACGGTACTATGCCTATACTTTTCTTCTACGACAAGGCAAGAAAGTACACCGACGGCGAAGTTAACATAAAAGACTTTTGCCATTTTGGTCCAAAACCTCAAACAAAAATCGCAGCAATTATTATGATAGTAGATAGCGCTGAAGCGGCGTCAAGAACGCTTAAAAACCGTTCAAGAGAGGACGTTTATCAGTTGGTTGAACATATTATTGAAGATAGACTTGCTTTAGGACAGTTTGACGAATGTGAAATTACTATGAAAGAAATTAACATAATAAAGAACACTATCGTCAACAACTTAACGGGTGTTTACCATAAAAGAATTGAATATCCTGACTTGGATATTTCAAAAATCACTAAGGAGAGCGAATAATGGGTAAACTTAAAATCGAGTGCGAAAAGGCTGGAGCAAAACTAAAAAAATTATGCAAAAAAGTGTATAAATTATTAGGTCAAAAGGAAAACTTAAAAGCCGACCTTTCTTTCGTTTCTAAAGATGAAATACAAAGATTAAATAGAGAGTTTAGAAATAAAGACGCAGTAACGGACGTTCTTTCTTTCCCTACGTTAGAGGGGATAAGAAACAAAGTTATTGATAAAAACGATTGCTTTATGGAACTTGACGGTAAGTTTATACATATCGGTTCAATTGCTATTTGCGTTGATAGGGCAAGGGAACAAGCAGAAGAGTTTGGACATTCTTTAGAAAGAGAATTAGTTTATTTAACTCTTCACTCACTTCTTCATTTATTTGGTTACGACCACGAAACGGACGAAGATAAATTAGAAATGCGTGAAAAAGAAAAAATTATTGTAAAGGAACTTAAGTTAGGCGAATGAAAAGTGGTGTAATTGCCGTAATCGGTAGGGCAAACGCAGGAAAATCAAGTTTAATAAACGTTTTGGTTGGGGAAAAAATTTCAATTGTTTCTCCAAAGCCACAAACAACTAGAGATAGAATTTTAGGAATACTTAACGAAGAAGATTATCAAATGGTGTTCGTTGATACGCCTGGTATGTATAAAGCAGATAACGTTCTAAACGCTTATATGCAAAAAACGGTGGAAGATAGTCAAAAAGACGTTGACGTAATACTACTTGTTATCGACGTGCATGAAGGATTAAAAAGAAGTGATATAGCAAATTTAGAAAAGTTTGCTAAAGGCAAAATAAAGCCGATAGTAGTCTTAACTAAAATTGATATTATGCCTGAAAAAGAACTTATTATGGAACTAGGCAGATTAAGCGAGTATGGTCTTGATATCGTTCCCGTTTCTGCAAGAAAAAATAAGAACCTAAAGGAACTAAAAAAGGTGATTTTATCATATCTTCCTGAAGGGGACAGGCTTTACGACGAAAATATAATTTCAGACAAGTCTGAAAAGTTTATGATAGCAGAAATTATGCGTGAAAAACTTTTACTTAAGTTTGATGAAGAAATTCCTCACGGTACGGCTATTATAGTAAACACTTTTAAACTTAAAGACAACGGCGTTTACGATATAAATTTAGATATCGTTTGTGAAAAGCAAAACCATAAAGCCATTTTAATCGGTCGTGGTGGCAAGGCTATTAAAGAAGCCTCTTCTTTTGCAAGAGAGGCTATGGAAAAATTCCTAGGTAGAAAGGTTTTTTTAACCACTTACGTTAAGGTTAAAGAAAACTGGAGAGATAATAACTCACTTATAAAAGAGTTTGGGTATAAAGAAGATATTGACTAACGCATAAAACAAATTTTTTTTCACATACTTTTTTTAAGGAGAGGGTATGCGAAAAATTACTTTAATTGACGCTGATTACGCGTGGAAAATGTTTAGTAAAACAGGGGATATTTCCTATTATCTTTTATACAAAAGATTAACGGAAGAATAGGGTGATACTTTGGAAAAAAAATTAAACGGGATAGTATTAAAAAGCGTTAATTACGGCGAAAACGACGCAATACTTAATATTTTTACCTTAGAAGAAGGTATCATTTCTGCTAAAATAAAGGGTGTAAAAAAGGCGAGTGCAAAATTAAAATTTGCATCTCAGCCTTTTTGTTTTGCTGAATTTATTATCGCTGAAAAAGGGGATAAAAAGTCGGTTATAAACGCCTCTCTTCACGACGGGTTCTACTCTTTAAGGGAAAATTTTTACGCTTTTTACGCTGGTAGCACTATGCTGGAGTTTGCCTTAAAATTTCTTTCCCAAAGCGTTGAAAATAAAGAGATGTTTTTACTTCTTTCAAAAAGTCTAAACGAACTTACTTACGGAAAGGAAAGTACTGAAAAAGTGCTTATAAAATTTTTACTAAAAGCCCTATCTTTAAGTGGGTACGGGCTTTATTTTGATAGGTGCGTTAAATGTGGCTGTGAAATAAGTGGCAGAGTGTTCTTTTCCGTTCAAACGGGTGCGTTTGCTTGTGAAGAATGTTTAGAAGAGGGGTTTGAAATTTACTTTAACACCTATCTCGCTCTTAAAAATATAGAAAAAGAAGATTTCGATAAAGAACATCTTATAAACGGTTTAAAACTTATTTCTTATTATTTAAGAGAAAGGGCAGAAGTTGAGATAAAATCATTAAAAGAATTTATAGAAATTGAATTTTTTAACAAAAATTAATTAAAAAGCCTATAAAATGTTAAAAAACAGCGAAAAAAGGTTGAAAGTTTTTGTAAAATAATGTACAATAACCTTTGAGAAAATTTTATTCAAAAAATAAAAAATATAGATATAGGAGATTTAAGTTAATGAAATACGTTTACTTATTTAGTGAAGGTAATGGCAAAATGCGTGAAACCCTTGGTGGTAAAGGCGCAAACCTTGCTGAAATGACCATTATGGGTTTACCAGTTCCTCAAGGTTTTACCATTTCTACAGAAGCTTGTACAAAGTACTATGAAGACGGTAAGAAAATCAATGATGATATTCAAGCTGAAATTATGGAAAACATTGAAAAGCTAGAAAAGGTAACTGGCAAAAAGTTCGGTGACAAGGAAAATCCATTACTAGTATCTGTTCGTTCAGGTGCAAGAGCATCAATGCCTGGTATGATGGATACAATCTTAAACCTTGGTTTAAATGAAGAAGTTGTTGAAGTATTAGCAAAACAATCAGGTAATCCAAGATGGGCTTACGACTGCTACAGAAGATTTATTCAAATGTTCTCTGACGTAGTTATGGAAGTTGGTAAGAAATACTTTGAAGAACTTATCGACGAAATGAAAGAAGCAAAAGGCGTTGTTTACGACGTTGACTTAACTGCAGAAGATTTAAAAGAACTTGCTAACCAATTCAAAGCAAGATATAAGGAAGCTTTAGGTACTGATTTCCCATCAGATCCAAAAGTTCAATTATTTGAAGCTATTAAAGCCGTATTTAGATCATGGGACAACCCAAGAGCAAACGTTTACAGAATGGACCACGATATTCCATACAGCTGGGGTACAGCAGTTAACGTTCAAATGATGGCTTTCGGTAACATGGGTGACGATTGTGGTACTGGTGTTGCGTTTACTCGTAATCCTGCTACTGGTGAACCAGGTCTTATGGGTGAATTCTTAATGAACGCTCAAGGTGAAGACGTTGTTGCCGGTGTTCGTACGCCAATGCCTATTTCAAAGATGGCTGAAATTATGCCTGACGTTTATAACCAATTCTTAGATACTTGTAAGATTTTAGAAAATCACTACAAAGATATGCAAGATATGGAATTTACTATTGAAAAGGGCAAACTTTATATGCTTCAAACCAGAAATGGTAAGAGAACTGCTGCCGCTGCAATCAGAATCGCTTGTGATTTAATCGACGAAGGTATGATTGATGAAAAGGCTGCACTACTTCAAATTGATGCAAAAACTTTAGATATGTTACTTCACCCAACTTTTGATGCAAAAGCACTTGCTAATGCTGACAAGAACAACGTTGTTGGTAAGGGTATCGCTGCTTCTCCAGGGGCTGCTGCTGGTACTATCGTATTTACTTCTGAAGATGCTGTTAAGTATGGTAAAGAAGGCAAAAAGGTAGTTCTTGTTAGACTTGAAACTTCTCCAGAAGATATTGAAGGTATGAAATATGCTCAAGGTATTTTAACTGTTCGTGGTGGACAAACTTCACACGCAGCCGTTGTTGCACGTGGTATGGGTACTTGTTGTGTATCTGGTTGTGGCGATATTAAAATGCACGAAGAAGAAAAATACTTTGAACTTGCTGGTAAAACCTTCCGTGAAGGTGATGAACTTTCTTTAGACGGTTCAACTGGTAAGATTTACGATATTATGATTACAACTGTTCCAGCTGACCCTAACAGTGGTTACTTTGGAAGAATTATGAAACTTGCTGATAAGTATAAGGCTTTAGACGTTAGAACTAACGCTGATACTCCAGAAGATGCTAAACGTGCTGCTGAACTTGGCGCACAAGGTATCGGTCTTTGCCGTACAGAACACATGTTCTTCGGTCCTGGCAGAATTGAAAAGTTCAGAGAAATGATTTGTTCTGAAACTGCTGAAGAAAGAGAAGCTGCTTTAGCAAAATTAGAACCTATCCAACAAGCTGACTTTGAAGGTTTAATGGAAGCGCTTGAAGGTAACCCAGTTACAATTCGTTTCTTAGACCCACCTCTACACGAATTCGTTCCAACTGAAGAAGCTGACATCAAAGCACTTGCTGATGCTCAAGGTAAATCAGTTGCTGTTATTAAGCAATTCTGTAACGACTTACACGAATTCAACCCAATGATGGGTCACCGTGGTTGTCGTTTAGCAGTTACTTATCCTGAAATTGCAGTAATGCAAACTAAGGCTATCATCAAGGCTGCTATCAACGTTCAAAAGAGACATCCTGACTGGAAGGTTGTTCCTGAAATTATGATTCCACTTGTTGGCGAAATTAAGGAATTAGCATACTGCAAAAAGACAGTTGTTGAAACTGCTGATGCAGTTATTAAGGAAGCAGGTGTTGAACTTAAATACCACGTTGGTACTATGATTGAAATTCCAAGAGCAGCTTTAACTGCTGATGAAATCGCTAAAGAAGCTGAATTCTTCTGTTTCGGTACTAACGACTTAACACAAATGACATTCGGCTTTAGCCGTGATGACGCTGGTAAGTTCTTACCATCATACTATCAAGCAAAGATTTACGAATCTGATCCATTTGCAAGACTTGACACTAACGGTGTTGGTAAGTTAATGGATATGGCAGTTAAGATGGGTAAAACTACAAGAAGTGATATTCACTGTGGTGTTTGTGGTGAACACGGTGGTGACCCTTCTTCAATCGAATTCTGTCACGCTATCGGTTTAGATTACGTTTCATGCTCACCATTTAGAGTTCCAATTGCTAGACTTGCTGCAGCACAAGCAAACATCAAAAACCCTAGATAGTAATTAACAAAAAATAAAAAGGCAGGTTAAAAACCTGTCTTTTTTTATGCCTTTTTACAAAAAGGAACTTCTTTTTGATTTTATTGTTTTAAAATATAGATTTTCTTTTTATGCTAAAAATTTTGCAAGGCTGGTCGTTGATAAAGCAAAAAGTGCCAAAATGACACTAAAAATAAAAAAAGTGCCAAAATGACACTAAAATATCTTGATTTTTTTAATGGTAAATGATATACTATTTACGGTAGGAGATATATTATGAAGTTAAAAGAATTAAGAATGCTTTATAAAATCACGCAGGAGCGTTGTGCAGAATATTTGGGGATTCCGTTGCGTACGTACAAAAGATATGAAAGTGATGAGACAAAAATCCCTAAAATCAAGTACGACTATATTGTAAAAAGAATGGACGAATTCAACCCTATAGACGAGGAACACGGTATATTGACGGTTGAAGTAATCAGAGAAGTTTGTAAGAGAATATTTGAGGAGTATCCCGTAAAGTACTGTTATTTGTTTGGTTCTTACGCAAAGGGAAAAGCAAAAGAAACAAGCGACGTTGATTTGTTAATATCAACTGAAGTAACAGGATTAAAATTTTTCGGTTTGGTGGAAGCGTTAAGAACTGGGCTTAGAAAAAAAGTAGACTTGCTTAATCAAGACCAATTAAAAGATAATAATGAGTTAGTACAAGAGGTGCTAAATGATGGGGTGAAAATTTATGGATAACGTTAAAAATGATAAATATTATGCAAATAAAATAATGACAGACGTGCAGTATTTGATAGGGTTGACGGAAGAATATTCGTATGAGGAACTCCAAGTAAATGAAACCGTTTTGGATTCGATATTTTTTCGTTTTATTCAAATAGCAGAAAATGCAACAAAGTTATCCAAAGAGTTGAAAACAAGGGAAAATAAGATTGATTGGGGAGCAATAAGTGGTTTGCGTAATAGAATTGTACACGACTATGGGCATACGGATTTAGGTATTATTTTATCTACGTTAAAAGAAGATATCCCCGAATTGAAGAATGTAATGGAAAAATACGCTGATATAAAGCAATAAACTAATATTAAAATAAAAAGGCAGGTTAAAAACCTGTCTTTTTTATGCCTTTTTACAAAAAGGAACTTCTTTTTGATTTTATTGTTTTAAAATATAGATTTTCTTTTTATGCTAAAAAGAAACAAAAACTTGGGGAGTTGCGATTCTCCCCAAACCCCTTAAAACGCTATTCGTATTAACATTATTATAATTTTTAATTAAGTCTTCCTAAAAGATAGTCTACGGAAACGCCCATAAAAGAACTTAGCTTTACAAGATTTTCTACACTTGGCAAACTTTCGTTTGTTAGCCATTTGTAAAGACTTGAGCCACTAACTTTAAGGTCTTTACAAAGTTTATATTGTGTGGTTTTGGTTTCTTTCATAACGGCTAAAAGCCTTTTATTAAAATTTTCTACTTTTAAAAAGATTTTAGCATTTGAAAATTCTTTAAGTCCTAATATAACGTCTGCTGAAATATTAAAATAGTTTATTATATTTATAAAATTTGTAAAAGTTGGTAGCCTTTCACCCCTTAAATAACGGGTTACGTTTGAACGGTCGGTTTTTAAAATATTTGCTAATTTAGGTGCATTTAAATTTTGCTCTACCATAAGAGATAATAAGTTTTCCCCAAAATTCGACAAAATAGACATAAAAAAACCTCTTTTTTATAATTATTATCATCACTTTAGCCACCAAAATGTTGATTGGTGGCAAAAACGATGATATAATTGTTATACAAAAATATTTTTGTTAAACAGAAGAAGGAGAAAAATATGGAAAAAATAAAAGAAAAAGAAATTTTAGAAGAAATTGAAATAGTGTTAAAAGATACTTTTGTTGCAACTTTTGAAGAAAACAATAAAATTGTTATGAAAATGTTAAATGGGCAAAAATTTTTAATTTCGGTAAAAGAATTGACTTAAAAATAAAAAGGCAGGTTAAAAACCTGTCTTTTTTTATGCCTTTTTATCTCTTTTTTTGGTGTTTTTTCCTATTTTTTTACATATATTTTTATTATGTTAAATAAAGCAATAATAAACTTAAAAAACTTAGAAGAAAATGCAAAATTTATAAAATCAAAACTAAACGGTAAAAAGTTTTTTGCCGTGTTAAAGGCTGATGGATACGGGCATGGCGCAGTAAAATGCGCTAACGCAATCTATTCTTTAGTTGACGGGTACGCCGTTTGTTTGTTAGAAGAGGGGCTATTATTACGCCGTGCAGGAATTGATAAAGAAATTTTAATTTTAACTAGGCTTTTTGATAAAGATATTTTTCAGGCTGTGTTTTATTCTTTTACTATTACCGTTTCCTCTTTAAAAGAAATAAAAAAATTAGAAAAAGAGGGGAAATTTCAAGGTAAATTAGTAAAAGTACATATAAAATATAACACGGGTATGAATAGGCAAGGGGTTGATGGCGAAAAAGAGTTAATCAAACTACTTGACTATATAAAAACCTGTGAATTTGTTAAGTTAACCGGCTTTTATTCTCATTTAATTGAGCCTAGTAACGACAAAATTACTAAAATGCAGGTAGAAAGGTTTGATAGCGCTTTAAAAATTGTAAAAAAATTTGACGGCACTATTTTGGCGCACCTATCTTCTAGTGGTGGGTTTTTAAAAGGGCTTTACTACGATATGGTTAGAGTTGGGCTTTTACTTTACGGGTATTCGCCTTTTAATAAAAAAATAAAGGGTATTAACCCAGTTATGAGCGTTAAAAGTTTTGTAGTAGATAAAAGGGTTCTTAAAAAAGGGGACTACCTACTTTACGGTAAAGAAAAGGTTAAAAAAGATTGTAAGGTTTATTTAGTTAGGTTTGGTTACGCCGACGGGCTTTTTAGAAAGAAAAGTGTGGGCGATATTAAAAATAGGTGTATGGATTTATCTGCCGTTAGTACAAAAAGGGATAAAAATAGCAAAGAATTTTATATTTTATATAAAAATGCCTATTATTTAGCAAAAAAATATGATACAATAGTATATGAAATATTGGTTAATATTGCAAAAAGGGCAGAAAAGGTTTACCTTTAAGGAGAAAAAATGTTTAAGACTATTTTAAAAGATTCTGGAATAATTTTTATATATCTTTTAGTAACTATGATTTTTGGGTTTGCTATTGAGCAAATTGAACCGGATAGCGCTAGTATTTTAAGATTTATATTAGGGCTAGTAAACGTTTTAGTTTTTATGCTAGTTTTAATAGTTTATTATTACGCTTATGGCAGACAAGCGTCAAAAATTAAGCATACTAACGATATTGCAAGACGTTATTTTTTAGAAACTGGCGAATATAGAGAACTTAAAATTGATAAAGAATATAACCTACTTAAACCTTTATTTATGGCGTTAGTTAGTTGCGTTCCGTTAATAATATTTATTATGATTTACGGGGTATTTGATTTAACTGGAACTGTTAGTTCTGGCGCAGGGGTAAATGCTTTTTTAACGGCTATATTATTTATACTTACTTTATATAGGGGCTTTTTAGTACCTATTAGGGGGCTTGCCGTTACGGTTAGCATTTACTGGTCGTTAATATATATTCCTATTTGTATTGGAACGGTTATGCTTTCTTATTATTTAGGACATTTGCGTTCACAAAGAGATTTAAAACAAATTAGAAAAACTCACGAAGAAATTTACGGTACGGATAAATGAGAGTAGTTGCCGGTAAGTTTAAAGGAATGCGCCTTTTAGAATTTAAAGGAGAGGATATTAGGCCTACTTCAGATTACGCGAAAGAAAGCCTTTTTAATATTTTAAAGGACAAGGTTATAGGCGCTACTTTTTTAGACCTTTTTGCTGGAACGGGAAATATGGGGATTGAAGCCCTTTCTCGTGGAGCAGAAGAAGTCGTATTCGTTGATAAAAGTAAAAAATCGATTGAACTTATAAAAAAGAACTTAGAAAAGGTAAAGGCGACTGCTGAAGTTAAAAACACGGATTCTCTTTCTTACCTTAGTTTAACCGATAAAAAGTTTGATATTATATTTATAGACCCACCTTATAAAAGCAATTTAGGGTTTTTAGCCCTTGATTTAATAAAGGAAAAAGACCTTTTAACAGAAGATGGCGTTGCTATTTTTGAAAATGAAGACAAAAAAGAGGTTGAGGGGCTTATAAAGGTTGATGAAAGAAAGTACGGGCGTGCAATTTTAACTTTTTTCAAAAAGGAGAGGGTATGAAAACTTGTGTGTTTGCTGGGACTTTTGACCCACCTACTAAGGGGCATTTAGAGGTTATAAATAAGGCGTTAGAAATTTTTGACCACGTTATAGTCGGCGTTTTAGTTAACCCTGATAAAACTCCTTTGTTTACGGATAAGGAAAGGAAAGTTCTTTTAGAAAAAATGCTTGAAGAGGTTCCTAATACGGAAGTAGTAGTTTACGGTGGAATGCTTGTTGATTTATTAAAGGCAAACGACACTAATTTTTACGTTCGTGGAGTAAGAAACGAACTTGATTATAAGTACGAAATTGCGATGAATTACTATAATCAACAAATGTATAAAGATATAAACACTATTTTTATACCTACTTCAAAAGAATTAGCGTTCGTTAGTTCTTCTACTATTCGTGAACTTATAATAAAAAAAGAAGATTTTAGTGATTACGTGCCTGAAAATATTTACGAAGATATTAAAAAAATGGCGTTGAAAAAGTAAGATGGATTTATTTGATTTAATGGAAAAAAAGACTCAGCCACTTGCTGAGAGAATGAGACCTACTTCTTTAAGGGAGTTTATTGGACAAGAACATATCGTGTCCTCTACCTCTCTACTTTCTCGTGCAATTAAAATGGACAACCTTGGTAGTTGTATCTTTTGGGGACCACCAGGGACTGGTAAAAGCACGCTTGCAAACGTTATTGCAAACTCAACTAATTGTGCGTTTTTTAAGTTGAACGCCGTTTCAAGTGGGGTTAGCGACGTTAAAAAGGTTATTGAAGAAGGGGTTAATAATAGAAAACTTTACGGCAAAAGAACCTACCTGTTTTTAGATGAATGTCATAGATTTAACAAGGCTCAATGCGACTCACTTCTTTCAGCCGTTGAAAGTGGGGACGTTATTTTTATAGGTTCTACTACCGAAAACCCTTATGCGTCAATGACGCCTGCAATAGTTTCAAGATGTAGAATTTTTGAACTTAAAAGACTTTCAACAAACAATATTTTAGATGCGTTAAAAAAGGCAATTTCTTCAAAAGAAAAGGGTTTTGGTTGTTACAACCTTAAAATTGATGAAGAGGCTATTAAACATATCGCAGTAGTTTCTGCAGGGGATTTAAGGGTTGCTTATAACGCCCTTGAGATGGCAGTTTTAACTACAACGCCTAACGCTGACGGGCTTATTCATATAACTTTAAAAGATGCTGAAGAATCTATACAAAGAAAGGCGCTTTCTTTTGATGAAACGCTTTACTATGATATGCTTTCTGCTTTTTGTAAAAGTTTAAGGGGTAGTGATGCAAACGCTGCGCTTTATTATATGCAAAGGCTTGTTGAAGGTGGGTTAGACCCACTTATTATTGCAAGAAGAGTAGTTGCCCACGCTAGTGAAGACGTTGGTATGGCAGACCCTAACGCAATGGTGCAAGCAACTTCAGCGTTACTTGCTTATGAAAAACTTGGACTTCCTGAGGGGTTACTTCCTATTTCGCAAGCGATAGTTTACGTTTGTGAGGCTGAAAAGTCAAATTCCGTTTACCTTGCTATGCACTCTGCTAAAGAAGATGCTATTAAAGTTAGGGACGACACCGTGCCACCTCACTTAAAAAACACGGGATATAAAAGCGAAGAGCAAAAGGCTATTTCAAAAACTTATAAATACCCACACGATTTTGGTGGGTACGTTCCTCAACAATATTTACCTGATGAGTTAAAAGATAGGGTTTATTATACCCCTACCGATAACGGTTACGAAAAGGTTGTAAAAGAAATAAGAAAAAAGAAAGGAAAATAAAAACCGATTTTATTATCGGTTTTTTGTCGTTTGTATGAATTTAAATTTGAAAAAAGAAAAGGGCTCTGGATTATTTTTTAGTTTGATAGCAGTAGTATTTTTGTTTACTACGCTAATAAGGGGCGCACTCCTTTCATTAGTTCAAGATGAAAATTTTGCCAAAATAATAGGTAGCGTTTGTTCTGCTATTTCTGCGTTAATAGTAGTTTTTATTTTTTGTTATTTTACCGAAGAAAAACCGTTTAAAAACATAGGTTTTAAGCCGTTTGATAAAAAGTATTTACTTTTAAGCGTAACCTTGTTTTTAGGGGTGCTTTTTGGACTTGGTAAAATAAATATTTGGTTTGCTGATTTACTTAAAAATTTAGGAATTCAAGTTCCTAACGGAGAACTCCCTTTAGAGAGCGCTTTTTGGCTTATTTTAACTATAATTGCCGTTGGTTTTTTACCTGCCTTTTTTGAAGAGGTAATGTTTAGAGGATATATTTTAAGTGGACTAAAAGAGTTAAAAGAAATTTACGTTATTTTAATTTCTGGTTTAACCTTTTCACTTTTTCACGGTAGCATTACTCAAATAATTTATCAGTTTTTAGGTGGTATGATTTTTGCCCTATTAACTTTAAGGGCAAACTCAATATTTCCTGCTATGATAATGCATTTATTAAACAACGTTACCATTATTTTACTGACCTACTTTTTCCCGACCGTCAACTTTTTCGTTTGGTGGACGGTGCTAGTTGGTTTTTTACTACTTATCGGTAGTTTAGGATACTTGATTTTCTTTTGTAAAAAAGAAAAAGACAAAACGGATGAAAAAAGTTGTAAAGGATTTTTTATATACGCTTTACTTGGCATTGTTTGTTATTTTTTAATTTGGGTGTTGGAGTTAATAAGTTATGTTTAAAATTAACGTTATAACGGTTGGTAAAATAAAAGAAGACTACTTTAAAAAGGCAGTAGATGAATATCTTAAAAGACTAACTAGGTTTGCTGAAGTTAAAATAACCGAACTTGATGAGGTTACCTTTTCTAAAGAAGAAGGACATCAAGAAACAATATTAAAAAAGGAAGAAGAAAAGATTTTACCACTACTTAAAGGTAAAGTGGTTTGTCTTGCGATTGAGGGTAAACAGTTTTCAAGCGAAGAGTTTTCTAACTTTTTTGTAAAAGCAAAAACGGAAGGCGTTTCTGAAATGACTTTTGTTATAGGTAGTTCGTACGGGCTTAGTAAAGAGATAAAAAAACGGGCTAATTTACTACTTTCTTTTTCAAAAATGACCTTTCCACATCAAATGTTTAGGGTTATACTCTTAGAACAAATTTATCGCGCTTTTATGATAGAAAATGGAAGTTCTTATCACAAATAACCATATAATAAAATATGGACGTGATAAAAGAGTTAAAGATTTTTTACAAAAGATTTAAGGGTGAAAAGGGGATAATAGGTTATTCAACCAAAAAACGCCCCCTTTATTATTTTTCAATTGGTGGTGGCGAAAAAAAGATAATTGCCACCTATTCTATCCACGCAAGAGAGTATATTACAACCTATCTTGCGATGGAAACTATAAAATATTTAAGCGACAAAAAATTAGACGGTAAAATTTATTTTATCCCTTGCGTTAACCCTGACGGGGTTAAAATTTGTATTAAGGGTAAGCCACTTTATAAAGCAAATTATAGAAAGGTGGACTTAAACGTTAACTTTGACGCTGATTTTGGAAAAGGCAAAAGTAACCTTTTTTATGAAAACGACGAAAATTACGTAGGAAAGCACCCTTTTTCTGAAAAGGAAACTAAAGCGTTAAGAGATTTTACTAAATTAATTAGACCGAATTTAACCCTTTCTTACCACAGCAAAGGAGAGGAAATTTATTATTCTTTTAAGCAAAAAGGGGAAAGACTAAAAAAAGATTTTGCTTTAGCAAAAGAAATAGCCCTTTTGACGGGTTATGAAATTAAAGAAACCCCCTTTTCTAGTGGGGGTTATAAAGACTGGTGCATAGATAAACTGTCTATCCCAGCGTTTACTATTGAGGTTGGTAACGATAATTTAACCCACCCTATTAAAAAAGAAAGTTTACCCGATATTTTTAATAAAAACAAAGAGGTTTTAACAAGGTTATTAGAAAAGTTATGATAGAAAAGTTTATGAAACTTGCCCTAAAAGAAGCAGACAAAGGGGAAAAACTAGATGAAATTCCTATAGGCGCAGTTATAGTTAAAGACGGGGTGGTTTTGGCAAGGGCGTTTAATAAAAGGGAAAGTTTACAAGACCCTACGGCTCACGCTGAAATTTTGGCTATAAAAAAAGCCTCTAAAAAACTAAAAAGTTGGCGCTTAGACGGGTGTGAAATGTTCGTAACATTAGAGCCTTGTCCTATGTGCGCAGGGGCGATTGTAAATGCAAGAATAAAAACCGTTTATTTTGGTGCAAAAGAACCTAAAAGTGGTAGTGCAGAAAGCAAGTTTAATATACTAACCGACGCTGGACTTAATCATAAAGTGGAGTTTTTTGGTGGCGTTTTAGAAGAAGAGTGCAGTCAAAAAATAAAAACCTATTTTAAATTGCTTAGAAACTCTAAAAACACTTGATTATTTTTGTTATTTAGATTACAATATTATTAAACTAAATATAATTTTTACTATAGGAGTATTTAAGAGATGATTACACATGGTAATGCTATTCAGCTAATCGCAGGTAACGGCAACTTACCTTTAGCACAAGAAATTGCAAAGCAACTTAAGATGGAATTATGCGACGTTGAAGTTGGAACTTTTAGCGACGGGGAAATTAGTATTTCTTTACCAAAAACAGTTAGAGGTCGTGACGTTTTCGTTATTCAATCAACTTCTAGCCCAGTAAACGATAACCTTATGGAATTACTTGTTATGATTGACGCTTTAAAACGTGCATCAGCAGGTAGAATTACTGCAGTTATCCCTTACTTTGGATATGCTAGACAAGACAGAAAAGCAAAGGCGAGAGATCCAATTACGGCAAAACTTGTTGCTAACCTTTTAACTACTGCAGGCGCTGATAGAATTTTAACAATGGATTTACACGCTGCACAAATTCAAGGTTTCTTTGATATTCCTTTAGATCATTTATACGGCTCACCTGTTTTAGCAAAACAATGTCAAAAACTTATTTCTGCTGAACCAGATAAAGAATGGGTTGTAGTATCACCTGACGTTGGTTCAGTTTCAAGAAACAGAACTTTCGCTGCTAAACTTAACGTTCCACTAGCAATCGTTGATAAGAGAAGACCAAAGGCTAACGCTATTGAAGTTATGAACGTTATCGGTGACGTTAAAGGCAAGTCTTGTATTATGTTTGACGATATGATTGATACTGCAGGTACTATTTGCCAAGGCGCTGAAGCGTTAATTAAAAACGGTGCTAATGAAGTTTACGCTTGTTCTATCCACGGTGTTCTTTCAGGACCAGCTATGGAAAGATTAAGTGCTTCTCCATTTAAGAAGGTTCTTTTAACTAACACCGTTCCACTATCAAAAGAAATTTTAGAAAATCCAAAAATTAAGCAAGTTTCTGTTGCAAGCATTTTTGCAAAAGCTATTACTAGAATTTATATGGATACTTCAATTTCTGATATTTACGAAGACTAAAAAAAGGAAAAGCCGTTTAATTAACGGCTTTTTTTAGAAAATATGAAACTTATCGTTGGGCTCGGTAATCCTGAGCAAAAATACTTTAAAACTTTTCATAACGTAGGCTTTCTTGCAGTAGAAGATACTGCAATCATTTTGGGTGCAACTTTTTCTAAAACCGTTTGCCGTGCGCTTATTGCTGAAACAAGGGTTAACGGAGAAAAGGTTATTTTAGCAAAACCACTTACTTATATGAACTTAAGTGGCGAAAGCGTTAGGGAACTTGTTAATTATTTTAAGATTGATTTAAGCGACCTACTAGTTATGTATGATGATTACGATATTGAAAAGGGTCATCTAAGATTAAGAGAAAAAGGGGCTTCAGGTACACATAACGGGCTTAGAAATATCGTTAAAGAGTTAGGAAGTCAAGATTTTAAGAGAATTAGAATTGGTATTTTAGATAAAGAAAGTAAAGTGCCACTTTTAGACTACGTTTTATCGAACATAAAAAAGGAAGATTACGAACTTTTTGCAAATACTATCGGTAATGCGGCAAAGGCTGCTGTTGAGTTTGCTAAAGGAACGCCTTTTGATAGAATTATGCAAACTTATAACGGAAAACAAATTTAATTTTTTTCTTAAAAAATATGCTTGATAAATATATAGAAATTAATAATTTATCATTCGGTAGTAAACCGTTTGACGACATTCGCCAGGGGCTTCCCTTGGCGATTTTTGGCTTGTCAAATTCTAGTAAATGCCACTTTGTTTCTTTAATTGAAGGAAAGGTTTTATTTGTATTAAAAGATAGATATTCCGTTATAAAAACAAAAGAAATTTTAACTGGATTTACGAGCAAAAAAATAGTAACCTTGTTAGAAAAGTCAGAAGTTTTAATTCCTTTAAAAGGTTTTCAAAAGGATATTTTGTTTGAAAGAATAACGGCGTTTAACGAAATGAAAACTGCCGATATAGTTTTAACCACTTTTGAAGGGCTGATGCAATTTATACCCAAAACCCTTTTTTCTTTCACGCTTAAAAAAGGGGAAAGTTATAATCAAGAAGAAATTATTAAAACTTTAACTAAAATAGGGTACGATAGGGAAAGTTTTGCTGAAAGCAAAGGTTCGTTTTCGGTTAGAGGGGATATTTTAGATATTTTTCCTATAAACGTTGAATATCCCGTTAGAATAGACTTTTTTGGGGACGAAATTGAAAAGATAAAGGTAATTAACGAGGAAAAGGAAGAAATCTCCCTTTTAGAAGTTTTAACGGCAACCGACGGAATTATAGATAATAGTGAAGAAGTCTATGAAAGGTTAAAAATAGAAAAACAAAAACTTTTAAAAAGGGAAAATTCTGCAAA
The DNA here is from genome assembly GCA_015055835.1 of Clostridiales bacterium. Classification (GTDB taxonomy): domain Bacteria; phylum Bacillota; class Clostridia; order Christensenellales; family Borkfalkiaceae; genus SIG381. The sequence goes on from SVHJ01000005.1 coordinate 31,872, forward strand.
ACTAAGGGGGAAAATAGAAGAGTTAATTGAAAGTAGCCCCTCTTTTTTACCGGAAGAATTTTTACCTGTATTAAATAGTGGTAGTATTTTCGACTATTTTCCTAACCCGGTAGTTGTTTTTGACGAACCTAAACAGTTAAAAGACTTTTTAAGCGTTAAAGAAAAGGAACATAACGACCGTTTTGACGCGCTTTTTAAAGAGGGCGAGGTGTTTTCTTTTGCGAAAGACCAGTTAAAAAGTGGGGAAAGGGTTTTAGAAGAGTTAGTAAAACAAAAGGTTGTTGCTCTTTCACAAATAACCACCGTCGTGGGCTTTTTTAACCCGTTATCAGTTTGTACTTTTAGTACTGCCCAAAGTCCTAAATATAAATTAAAGTTTAACGAACTAAACGCCGATTTAATGAACTGGATAAGGACTGGATACACCGTTATAGTTGCTGGCGAAAATGAAAAACAGTTAGAGCGTTTAGATAAAGAATTTACGGTAAATCAAATACCATACTCTTATAATAATTTTGTTAAAGGGAAGATAAACGTACTGCCTTTAGGTATTAAAGAAGGGGTTATTTATCACGACACTAAACTGGTTATAATAGGTAGTGGCGACCTATTTTTAACGGAAAATAAAACCCTAAAAAGAAAAAAGAGCGAAGTTTTCTTTTCAGCGCCTGACGTTGGCGACTACGTCGTTCACGAAATACACGGAATTGGAAAGGTAACAGGCATTAAAAAGATAAGTAGTACTGAAAGTACTAAAGATTACATTTCTATTATCTATGCAGGTGGCGACGTTTTATACGTTCCTGCTGAAAGTTTTGACAGTCTAACAAAATACGTTGGGGCTGAAAAAGAGCCTAAGCTTTCAAAAATCGGTGGAAGAGATTTTGAAAAAACGCTAGAAAAGGTAAAGGCGTCTATCAAAAAGATGTCTTTCGATCTAAAAGAACTTTACGATAAAAGAAGTAGAAGAATTGGTTATGAATTTATAAAAGATGAGGAAATGATGGGGCTTTTTAGTTCTGCTTTCCCATACGAACTTACTGCCGACCAACAAGATGCTTGTGCTGATATCGAAAAAGATATGTGTTCAAAAAAGGTTATGGATAGGCTTATTTGTGGCGACGTTGGTTTTGGTAAAACGGAAGTTGCTTTTAGGGCTACCTTTTTAGCAATATTAAACCATAAACAGGTTGCTTTTTTAGCACCTACTACACTACTAACCGAACAACATTTTAAGACGGCGACCGAAAGATTTAAAGATTTTGGTATAAATATTGCCGTTCTTAACCGTTTTAAGAGGAAAAAAGAGCAAGAAGAGATAATTAAAAAGGTAAAGGAAGGGCAAATTGACCTAATAATAGGTACGCATAGATTATTTAGTAAAGATATTGCTTTTAAAGATTTAGGACTTCTTATTTTAGATGAAGAACAACGGTTTGGCGTTGAACATAAAGAAAAAATTAAACGCCTTAAAGACAACGTTGACACCTTAACTTTATCAGCAACCCCTATTCCTAGAACGCTAAACATTTCTTTAACGGGTATTCGTGATATAAGTATTATAAACACGCCACCTAAAGAAAGGCTACCCGTTCAAACTTACGTGGTTGAAGAGAGTAACGCCATAATTAAAGATGCCATTGATAGGGAAATTGCGCGTGGTGGACAGGTTTTCGTTTTATATAACCGTGTTGAAACGATAGAAGTTTTTGCAAACAAACTTAAAGAATTTATAAACCATAAAATTATAGTCGCTCACGGACAAATGAAAGAGGAAACGCTAGAAAATAACGTACTAGCCTTTTCTAGAAAAGAGGCAGACGTTTTAGTTTCTACCACTATAATTGAAAACGGTATAGATATGCCGTCGGTAAACACTATTATAGTTATTGATGCCGATAGGCTAGGGCTTTCTACCCTTTATCAGTTAAAAGGTAGGGTTGGTAGAGGAACGCGTTTAGCATCTGCTTATTTTACATTTAAAGAAAATAAGGTTATAAGTGAAACGGCTTATCAAAGACTTATGGCGATTATGGAATTCGTTAAAATGAGTAGTGGTTTTAAAATTGCTATGCGCGATTTAGAAATTCGTGGCGCAGGAACGGTGCTTGGCCGTGAACAGCACGGACATATGGAAAAGGTTGGGTATGAACTTTACTCTAAACTGCTTAAAGAAAGTTTGGAAGACAAGGTGGAAGAAAAAGAGGTTGAACTTGATATTCGTGTTTCTGCTTTTATACCTAATTTATATATAGAAAAGCCGTCAGTTAGAATGGACGTTTATAAAAAGATTGCTGAAGTAACTGATGAAAAGGCTTTAAGGGAAGAGTTAAAAGAGGTTTTTGGCAAACTTCCTAAAGAGGTTGACAATTTAATAAACATTGCCGTTATAAAGAAAATGGCTACTAATTTAGGGGCTAAAGGGGTTACGATAAATAAAGAAGAGGTTTCAATTTCCTTTGAAAACTTAAAAGAAATAAACAACCCTAAACTGTTAAATAGTATTGACGAAAATAGTAGCGTGTTATCTTTAGAGATGGCAAAATCGCCTAAAATACTTTTTAAAAAGATTTTTTCAAGTAGTGAAAAGATGCTTGTTTTGGTATATGATTTTTTAAAGGGGGTAATTTAACCTTAAAAAATTATAAAAAGTGGTAAAAATCATTGCATTTTTTTAGGAAATATATTATACTTTACAAAGTACAGGGTAAATTAGGGGGATAGTCCCCTTTTACGAGTTTTAAAATATTCTAAACTTTTTAGATTTGGAGACATATATGAAAAAGATAACTAAATGGATAACTTTAATTTTAGCAGTAGTTTTATCGGCTTCTGTTTTAGGGGGATGTACGCTTGTTACTATCGATAACGATAGAGATATGAACCAAGTAATTGCAACTGTTCAAATTGACGAGAACGCACCTTTAGATAAAATTTATAAAAAGGATATGATAATCGACTATTATAGTTACGGTTATTCTTCAGTTCAACAAGGTAGTTCTATAACTGAAGTTTTTGAAACTATTTTAGAAAATTTAGTAAAAACTAGAGTTTTAGTACAATCAGGTTTAGCATACTTAAATGAAAACGGCTTAACTGTTGATACCACTAAAGGCGTTTACGACCCTGATAGATATTTAGACGACAAAGAACAAGCTGAAATTTTATATGATACTAACAAAAATATAAACGAAAATATTGAAAGTTATTTAGAAGAAGAGGAACACGACCACGAACACGATCACGGCGACACTCTTGATTATGAAAAGAGAACTGCTCCTACCGACGCTAAAAACTTTGAAAAAGAACTTGAAAAGACTGACTTTGACGAATACAATACGAAAGAAGGTTCATTAAACGGCAAAGGCGTTATGACTGGTTTCGTTATTGAAAACGGTGTAATTAAAAGTACGGATTCTAAGTTAAGAAAGGCTTATAACGAATTTATTAAGAATTTAGAAAACAACGGTTTCTTAGTAGCCGACGGCGAAACTTTTGATTTTGAAAAGGATACCGTTTACGACACTTATTTTTATGAATATCTTTTAAAAACTAATAAAGAAAGCGCTATTTTAGAAAAATATTCTGAAAATCTTTCTAAAGATTATGCAAAAGACATTAACTTCAAAGCATTAGAAGAAAAGTATGAAGAAATGTATAATGCGCAAGTAAACAAGTTCGAAACGGAAACGGCTTACGTTGAAGCTTTAGGAACTCAAAGCGCAAGCGCACCTATCGTTTACAATCCATATAGTGGATACGGTTACGTTTATAACTTACTTTTAGGTGTTGACGACGTACAAACTACTGATATAAGCAAAATCAACAGCGATACTTCTTTAACGGCTACTGAAAAAGCTGAACAAAGAGAAGAAGTTTTATCAAAAACTATCGTTAAAGATTTAAGAAGTAGTTGGATTTTAGATGGTTATGACTTTGATTACGAAACAAAATCTTTCACAGGTGACTATAAGTTTTCTAAAGACGGTATTCCATTTAAGGGCGAAGTTAACTGGGTAAATGAAGATGAAAAAGATGAAAACGACGAAGATTACGAAGAAAAGTATGAAATTGACGAAGTATTCAGTTATTCATTAAAAGAATTCATTGACTTTATGGATACTTTCTTATACGGTGAAAAACAAACTGGCGAAGCAACTGATTACTACAAAATGGTTAAGGTTGACACTGAAGTTGATGAATATGAAGAAAAGATTAACGACCTATTATTTGCTTTCTCAACCGACCCTGGTTCATTAAATACTTATAAGGGTTACGCAGTTGGTCCTGAAGCAAAAGGTCCGTTTGATACTGATTCAAAATACGTTAAAGAATTTACAAAAGCAGGCGCATCATTATTAGAACTTGGTGGAAGCAGTTATATTATCGTTGCAACCGATTACGGCTATCACGTAATGTTCTATTCTGAAAAGATTAATGCAAATGCTAACTTCCCTACTTTAGTAGAATACTTAAACAGCATTGCTGGTGAATTCGGTTTAGAAGAAAAAGACCAAGTTGGTTGGGAAAAATATTACAACGAAGAAATAGTTGGTAACCTTGCTGATTACGGCGACAGCGAATTAAAAGATTTCTATTTATACGTATTTAGCCAAGTATATACTAAGGCTTATTTATCTGAAAAGGTTGGCGATTATACTGCTAAGTTAGTATTTGATTTAGAAGCTAAAGATGGCGCTATCGTTAAGTTTGAAGATAGATACGCTGACTTATTAGGAAAATAATGATACTATTTTTCGATACGGAAACTACCGGGCTATATCCCGGGGAGATATGTCAATTAACATATATAATGCAAAGAAAAGAAGAAGTTACTAAAAAGAACTTCTTCTTTTTAGTAAACGAAATGCCAAAAGTAGCAGAGGCTATACACGGTTTTAGTTTGGAAAGGTTAAAAACGCTATCAGATGGCAAAGATTTTTCTTTTCACTTTGAAGAAATTAAAAAAGATTTTGAAAGCGCCGATTTAATAGTTTCGCACAACTTTAATTTCGACCATTCTTTTTTAAGAGAAAGTTATGCTAGATTAGGGGAAACTTTTACTTTTAAGGAAAGTTTTTGTACTATGAAAGCATTCGTTCCTATTTGTAAACTTACTAGAAATAGTTCTAAAGGATATAAATACCCAAAATTAACCGAACTTTGTGAGTTTTTAGGGGTTTTTGAAGAAGAAATTAACCTTAAAACTTTTGAGTTATTTAACGAAAATCTTCTTTCGCACGACGCAAGATACGATACCGTTTCACTATACCTTGCAGTAAACAAGGCTTTTAATAGTGGTTATTTAGAAGAAATAGCCAAGTTTTTATAACTAAAGGAGAAATATGGAAGTTAGTTTTATTTCCGTTTTAATAACCGTCTTTACCTTAGTGGTGGTTGCTGTACCCGGCTTTATTTTAGGTAAAATGAAAATGTTTAATGATGGAGCAAAAAAGACGCTAAGTACCTTTTTGCTTTTTATTTGTCAACCATTCTTAACTTTTATGAGTTTTCAAAAGGCAGGGTATAGTAGTGATATAGGTATAAATATGTTAATAGTTGCAGGAACTACTGCGCTTGCGCATATTATACTTATTGCTATTATAGAAATTAGTTGCAGAAAAAAGGCAACTGATCAAAAGATTAGAGTTTTAAGGTATGCGTCAATTTTTGGTAACTGTGGATTTATGGGAATTCCTTTTTTACAAACCCTTTTTGGTAGTAGTGGGGAAATTCTTATTTACGGGGCAGTTGTAATTGCAATCTTTAACCTTTTTGCTTGGACTATTGGTATTTATCAAATAACGGGGGATAAAAAGTTTATTTCGCTTAAAAAGGCAATTTTTAACCCTGCGACTAGCGCCTTAATAATAGGTTTAATAGTTTTCTTTAGTTTAAAAGTTCCTATTAAAGATATTGCAATAGAGGGTAGTACTTTAGATAACTTTTTAGAAAAAATGGTTATTTCAGGTAACCTTTTAGCAGATATGGTTACGCCACTTGGTATGGCTATTTTAGGACTAAACCTTGCTGATATGCGTTTTAAAGAAATCTTTTTAAATCCTAGGGCGTATCTAGGGGCTTTTGTTAAATTAGTGTTTATGCCGTTTGTAGTAATACTTATATTTTTAGTATTTAAAGAGGTTGACGTTTTAGTAAAATACACGGTATTTTTTACCTTATCAATGCCGGCGGCAACAAACACTATAATGTTTGCAGAACAGTACGGGGGAGATGGAAGAGAGGCGTCGTCAAGCGTGCTACTTTCAACCTTACTTTCAGTTTTAACAATATCTTTAATGTTCTTAGTGTTTAAGGCTATGCTAGGGATTTAATAAAAGAAATAAAAAGCAGTTTAAATAAAACTGCTTTTTATTTAACTATTGATTTTTTTATCCTTTTTTAGTAAAATATTTTCTATGAAGATTTTGAATAGATTAGAACAAAAACAAAATATTTTATCAAAGCAAGTGGATTTTAACCTAAACTTAAGGTTTGATGAAATTTTAGGGATATTTCAAGATATAACCACCACTCATTCTAAGTTAATGGGGGTTGATTACGAAAATATGCTTAAAAACTCTAACGCTTATTGGGTACTTTCTAAAATGAAGTTTAAGTTAGATGGCTTATTTAAAAGTGGTGATGAAATTGTTGCCATAACTTGGCCACTTGCACCCTCTACGTTTAGGTTTATAAGAGATTATAAAATTTTGGGAGAAAAGGGGGAAATTCTAGGTCGCTCAGAGTGGTGCGTTTTAGACGCTATTACTTTAAGACTTCGTAAGTTAGACAGCGTTTGTTATCCAAAAGAATTAGAACATTTAAATAATGCAGTTGATTTAACGGAATTTACCCGTTTTACTGAAGAATTTTCTATAGAAGATTACCTGACTGAATATAAAGCAGTATTTACCGATATAGACTGCAACAAACACGTAAACAACCTTTCTTACGCAAAAATGGCGCTTAACACCTTTTCTTTAGAAGAGTTTGAAAGTTTTAATTTTAACGCTTTTGAAATTCATTTTATTTCACAAACTTTTTTTGAAGATAAAATTAAATTATATAAAAAGGTTTTTGATGATAGGGTATGTGTTTTAGGTGAAAAGAATGAAAAACCTGTCTTTAAAGCACTTTTTTATAAGGAATAGACTATGATAAGAAGAGCAGAAATTAAAGATTTAGATAAAATTATTGATTTGCTTTTTGAAGTTGCCCTAGTCCATCACGAAGGCAGACCTGATATATTTAAAAAGGCAAGAAAGTATACTGATGATGAAATTATCAGTATAATTAATGATGATAAAACTCCACTTTTAGTGTGCGTTGATGAGTTTGACGAGGTTTTGGGATACGCTTTTTGCGTTATTGAAGAAAAGGGCAGTTTATTACTTCAAAAATTTAAAACATTGTATATAGACGACCTTTGCGTATTTAAAAACTTACGTGGTAAAGGGTTTGGCAAAGAACTAATTGAGGGCGTTAAAAGTTTAGCAAAAGAAGAAAAGTGTTACAATATAACCCTAAACGTTTGGGCTTTAAATGAAAATGCTAAAAAATTCTATGAAAAACTTGGGTTTAGCGTTCAAAAAATAGGTATGGAAGTTATACTTTAATTCTATTGATAAAAATTTTAATTTATGGTAAAATAAGTTAGAGGAAAAGTTTAGGAAAATAATTTATGATTTGCAAAACAATTTTAGATGCTATAGGAAATACACCGATTATTAGACTTAACCGTATGGTAGATGAAAACTCTGCTGAAATTTTGGTTAAGTTTGAAGGGCTTAACGTCGGTGGTTCAATAAAAACTAGAACGGCTTACAATATGATTTGTGATGCTGAAAATAAAGGTTTGATAAACGAAAATTCAATTATAGTTGAGCCAACTAGTGGCAACCAAGGCATAGGTCTTGCCCTTTGCGCTGCCGTTAAAGGATATAAGGCAAAAATTATTATGCCGGACTCTGTTTCAGAAGAAAGAAGAAAACTTGTTAGACAATACGGCGCTGAAGTTATTTTGGTGCATGACGACGGAAATATAGGTTTGTGTATTGAAGAATGTGTTAATTTAGCCTTTAAATTACAAAAGGAAAACCCTAACGTGTTTATCCCTCAACAATTTGAAAATCCTGCAAACCCTGAAATTCAAAGAAAGGGTACTGGGGAGGAAATTTTAGAACAAGTAGGAAAGCCGATTCACGGTTTTTGCTCAGGTATAGGTACTGGTGGTACTATCACGGGTATAGGCGAAACGCTAAAAGCAAAAAACCCAGACATCACTATTTGGGCAGTTGAACCGGAAAACGCTGCAATACTTTCAGGTGGTTCTATCGGAACGCATTTGCAAATGGGTATCGGCGACGGACTTATTCCTGCAATATTAAATCAAGAAATTTACGACGACGTTTGTATTATAAAAGATGAAGAAGCTCTTCAAACCTCAAAAGACTTAGCGCTTAAAGAGGGGATTTTATGTGGAATTAGTAGTGGTACTAACGTTGCTGCAGCAATTAAACTTGCTAAAAAACTTGGTAAAGGTAAGACCGTGGTAACCGTTCTTCCAGATACTGCTGAAAGATATTTTTCAACCCCGCTTTTTGAATAAATTAAAAAAGCACGCAAAAATCTTTTTTGGCTATAATTATTTAACAAATCTTGTCATCTTTTTAACAAATCTTGTCATTGTGCGTTTTTTTTCTTTTCTTTAAAAGCGCAATGAGGTAAAATAAAAAAGTAAATAAATGGGCTTTTGCCCGTTAAAAATAAAAAAGGAGAATAAGAGTATGAAGAAATACTTAAAAGGTTTAGCCCTTTCAATTTGTTGTGTAATCGGGCTAACAACTGTAGGTTTTTCTGCTATGGCAAACAACGTAAACGCTGGTGATACGCCTTATACAAGAGACGGCGCAATTGCAAACGTTGAAGGTATAGAACTTATTACTGGTGACTATTCAGCAGCGCTAAATGCAAATGGTTCTAAATACCTATACGAATCAAGAAACCATAAAAACCTTCGTAGTGATGACATAGGTGGTACTGACCTTGGTATTCCATTCTATAACAGTAAGAATGATACAATGTATATTCTTTACGGTGATACTTATGGTACTGGTCGTGCAGAAACTGAATCAGGTGAAGACGATTCTAGAAACTGGCGTAGTAGCGTTATGGCTATTAGTACGGACTACAATTTAGCAGATGGTTTAACTTACGACGGCTGGTGGAGAGGCGATTCTAACCAAGCAGAAGCAGTTATCGAAGGTAAACACATACCAACTGGTGGAGATACGGGTACTATTAAAAAGGGTACTGAAAGAACTAAGATTCCACAAGGTGGTATTGAAGTAAACGGTGTTGTTTACATTTACTACGAATCAATTAGAAACTTTGGTACTGCAGGTACTTGGAGAGTTAACTATCAAGGCGTTATTAAGTCAACGGACAACTGTCAAACTTTTGAAAGGGTTCCTGATTTAACTTGGTTCCCTGATATTGATAACCACGGTGATTATGCAATTTATTCTGCAGCAGAATCTTGGGAAGATGCAACTAATACTGACGTTCTATCAGAAGCAGACATCACTCCTCAAATGTTAGCAGATGCAAAGGCTAAAATCCCTAATGCTGAGGAAAGAAACGCTCCTTACTTTGCGCAATGTTATCCTGTAGATGGTAAAGACGGTTACGTTTATATCTTTGGTCGTCGTGCTGGTCGTCAACACGGTATTAAAGTTGCAAGAGTAACTTATGAAAACATTGAAAAGTTTGATGAACACGAATATTACACTGGCAACGACGCTAATGGCAACGCAATTTGGGTTAAGGGATTAGACGGTTTAAAAGCGCTTGATAACGATACTGTTGGTTACGTTTTAGCAAGTGGTAAAGACGAACCTGCATCTAACATGTCAGTAATGTGGAACGAATATTTAGGCAAGTGGATGTTATTCTACTTTAGACCTGCAATCTTTGCTGATGGTAACGGTGTTCAATTATATCCACCAATGGTATGCTTTAGATTATCTGATACAGTTTGGGGCAACTATGGTGAACTTCACGAAGTAATAGAAGGCGACTTCTTTACAAGACAAGGATCTAAAAACGCAAGTGGTTTCGTTGGTATGGATGATGCTTCAAGCTTTACGTTCAGCAAGGAATTAACTTTCTATGCTGGTTTCGTTCACGAAAAGTATCAAGAAGAAAACGGTAAGGTATTCTACTTCATCGCAACAATCGCTGGTGTTTACAACTCAGCATTGTTCAAGGTAACGTTAAACTAAGGAGGGACTAGCTATGAAAAAAAGATTATTAGGTTTAGTATCTATTATTTGTTTAATCGCAGTTATTTTCTCTTTTGGTGCCTTCACGGTTAGTGCAGACGCTCAATTCGTAAATTTAACTACACTTAGTTTTGAAAATTTAACAGTTGGTACAGCTTCTAATAGTACTAGCGAAAAGATTCAAACAGGTAACGCATATTTTGATACAATTTACCCAAGAGGCGGTACTATGGTAGTTATGGAAGAAGGTGGCGAAAAGTTTGTAAGAACAACTTCTACGACTAATACAAGCTACGTAGCATTCGTTCCAACGGCTGCATCAAAGGCTGATCTTCCTGCACAAGACTATCAAATTACAATTACTTATAGATTAAGTGATGACTTTGCTAACCAAGCAGGCAAGGCAGATAAAACTTTTGTTATCAGATCACAAAGTAGTGGTGGTGCGGATGACACAAGAATTCTTGCTAGTGAAGATTATGCTCAAGCAAAGGGTACTTGGAAAACTACAACTGTTGTTTCAAAAGCAAAGGGTGATTTAACTGGCTACTGGTTATTTGCTTACGTTAATTCTGGTTGTTATATTGATATTAAGAGCATTGAATGGAAAGCATCTGCTCAACCATTATTCGACCAAAAGGCTGACTTTAACGCAGCTGCTCCTGCTGACGTAACTTACGTTGCTGACACTAAGGGTGCTGATATTACTAAAGTAGAAGTTTGGAACAAAACGACTGAAGAATTTGAAACTTTAGATGCTTCTAATTACGTTATTGGTAATGGTACAATGACTGTTAAGGCATCATACTTATCAACTCTTTCTAACGGCTTAAAGAGTATTATTTGTTACGTAAATGGTGTTAAATATGCAACTGTAATTTACGTTTACAACTCTACTGTTGCTGAAGATCCTGTATCTTTAGGTAAACCTACTAATACACCTGATGCTCCTGCAGAAGAAAAGGGTGGTTGTGGCTCAGTAATTACTGCAACAAGCGTAGCATTAGCAAGCGTATTACTTGCTGGCGCAGTAGTTGTATTAAAAAAGAAACACTAAGAACTTAAATAAAGTTAATTAAAAGAAGGTGAATTTTCACCTTCTTTTTTTTAAAAATAAAGTGCACGGAAAAGAATTTTTTTATTTTGCTTTTTTATTAGTAGTTCTCTAAGGATTTTTTAAAATTTTAAATTTAACAAATCTTGTCATTTGCTTAGCAAAACTTGTCTTTTTGAAAAAAAATATTTAAAAACGTTTTTTTATGTTGTATAATAAAAGCACAATAATTAAAAATAAATTAAAGGAGAAGAAGGAAAATGAAAAAACACGTAAAAGCCTTAGCTTTATCACTTTGTTGTTTGATGGGCTTAGCTACCGTTGCTTGTTCAAATCCTACACCAACGGGTCCTGTTGGTCCTACTGGGCCAAAAGACGGTAGTATCTATACTAAAGACGCCGTTATTTACGACGTTGATGCTATTGAAATGATTACCGGTGACGCATTAGATAGAACGATTGACGATAATGGTAACAAGTTTCGCTATATGTCAAGAAACTACCTTAAGTTTAAAGATGACGATTTAGCTGGTACTGATAACGGTCATATGTTCTATAGTGAAAAGTATCAAAAGATGTTCTTACTATTCGGGGATACTTACACGTCTAATCGTAGTGGTGAAAGTGAATCGGGCGAAGACTACACTTTAAGAGAATGGCTTTCAAACTTTATGGCTATTACTACGGATATGGACTTAAACGACGGTTTAGAATTTGACGACGTACATAGAGATGCTAACGGTAAAGCAGCCGCTATTATTGAAGGTAAGCACTTTGAAGTAAGTGATTGCGTTGCAAACGGATTAGAAAGAACTAAGATTAACCAAGGTGGTATTGAAGTACCTAAGGGTTATGCAGGTTACGGTACTCTATATTCTTTCTATGAATCAGTTAGAAACTTTGGTACAGGTGGTACTTGGAGAGTTAACTACCAAGGTGCTATTAAGTCAACTGACGGTGGCGTTACTTGGGAAAGAGTACACGATTTAACTTGGTTTGATACGGCTACGAACAAGTTCAAGTATTGCTTATATTCAGCTGCTGAAGAAGTTTCACAAGCTACTGATATTAGTATAACTAGCGAATCACAAATTACTGATCAAATGATTGCAGAAGCAAGAGAAAAGATTCCTAACGCTGAACAAAGAGTTAACCCTTATTTTGACCAATGCTATCCACTAGATGGTAAAGACGGATATATGTATCTATTCGGTAGAGCAAGTGGCCGTCAACACGGTATTAAGGTAGCAAGAGTTACTTGGGATAATATTGAAAAATTCGAAGAATACGAATATTATTGTGGTAATGAAGGCGCTACGTCTGCAAAACCTTACGGCGATATGAGTAAACCTATCTGGAAGAAAGGTTATGAAGGCTTAAAAGCAATTAATAACCACGAAGTAGGTTACGTATTTGCTCACGGTCAAGACGAAGTTACTTCAAGTTTCTCTGCTATGTACAACGAATATTTAGGCAAGTGGATGATCGTTTATTATCAACCACCTAACTTTGCAAGTGGTAACAACGTTTTCATGTCACCACAAAAGGTTGGTTTTAGATTATCTGACGTTCCTTGGGGCAATTACGGTAAGTTCCACACTATTATGGAACAAGACTTCTTTGCACCTGAAGGGGTTAACACTGGCGATGGCGATATTTTAGAGTTTAAAGGTTATGACTTTGATGAAAAGGGCTTTGCTCAAAATGAAAATGATATCGCATCAAGCTTTAAGTCTAACAAGGCCATCAAGTTATACGGTGGTTTCGTTCATGAAAAATATCAAGAAGAAAATGGTAAAATATTCTATATAATCATTACTCTTGATGGTATTTACAACAGTGCTCTATTTAGAGTAACGTTAAACTAAGGGGGAGAAAGAAATGAAGAAAAGATTATTAGGTTTAGTATCTATTATTTGTTTGCTTGCAGTTATTTTCTCTTTAGGTGCTTTCACGGTTAGTGCAGATAGTGAATACGATGCTTTTACTACGCTTACTTTTGAAAGTTTAACGGTTGGCACAAAGTCTACTGGTTCTACTGAAAAGGTTAAAACTGGCAATACTTATTTTGATGAATTTTACCCAAGAGGCGGTACTGTAGAAGTTATGGAAGAAAGTGGGGAAAAGTTCGTAAGAACTACCGCTAATGGTTCAAGTTTCGTTGCTTTCGTTCCATGTGCTGCATCAAAAGCAAAACTTCCAGCAACAGACTATAGAATAACTATTACTTATAGATTAAGTGACCCATTTACGTCAACAAATAGTGGCAAAAACTTTGCTATTAGATCACAAAGTAGTGGTGGTAGCAGTGATGAAAAAATCCTTGCTAACGCTGACTTTGCAACTTCAACAGGTACGTGGAATACTAAAACTGTTATTTCAAACTCAAAAGGTACTTTAACTGGTTATTGGCTTTTTGCTTACGTTGCTAAGGATTGCTATTTTGATATAAAAGAAATAAAATTTGAAAAGAGTTCTCTTCCTGTTTTTGATAAAGACATTAAAGAATTTGACGCAAGAAATCCAGAAGACGTTACTATTGACTTCGACCTTTCTGGCAAAACACTTGACGGTGTTGATTTCTGGAACGAAGACTGGTATGAATATACCCCTGACTTTGAACAAGGTTTAGATAATCCTAGCAAAGTTCGTGAACCACTTGATCAAAAATATTACACTTTTGATGAAGAAAATGAAAAAGTTATTATTTCTAAGGACTTCTTAGCTACTTTAACGAGTGGTCAAAAGAGCGTTATTTTTGAAGTTGGTGGTCTTGACTATGCAGTAATTATTAATATTTTACACTCTGACATACACGATACACCTATTTCTTTAGGTAAAAACCCTGCAGGTACTGATACCGAAAGTGGTTGTGGTTCAGTAATTACTGCAACGAGCGCAGTTCTTGCAAGCGCATTACTTGCTGGCGCAGTAGTAGTATTAAAGAAAAAACACTAATAACTTAAATAAAGTTAATTAAAAGAAGGTGAGTTTTCACCTTCTTTTTTATGCTTTTTTACTATTTAATCTTTAACAAATATTGTGGTACATTTAACAAATCTTGCTACTTTCTTTTATTTTTTTTATATTTATGCAAAACTCATTGCAAAAAACTTTTAAGTGGAGTATAATTTAAAATATAAAAACAAAAAAGGGGAATAAAAATGAAGAAAAGACTAACGATACTTTTTGTAGCTTTAATGGTAATTTCAACAACCTTATTTGCTTTTTCAATGAATACTTTAGGGGTTATGGGCGCAACTAACGGCGTACTTACCTTTGAAAGATTTGCTGAAGGGGGAGTTACCGGAACTACTGCTTATAGTTATGATGACGACACGTATTTTACAAGCATTGGCGTTATGGGTTCTAAGGTTACGGCTGAAATTGTAAAAGATGATGCCACTAACGAAGTTTTTTATAGAAGTACTTCAACTGGTGATAGTGGCGTAGGTGGTGGACTTTACGTTGGGCTTAAAGGCTTTGTCGCAGGGGATTATACCATAACTATTACCTTAAGATTTTCTGAAGGAGTAGATTTAAGACCTGAGTTAACAAACAAAGTTAGGTTTAATACGGACAACTCAACAGACAAGGGGCTTGACAGTTTATACGAAAAAGCAACTGCAGATGCAAACGGTTGGAAGGTTGTTACATTTGAAAAGACAACTACAAAAACTTACGCTTGGCTTAGACTTTACAATCAATTTGTAACCGGTGGCGTTATAGACGTTAAGGAAGTTACTATTACGCCTATACTAATTGAAGGTGCGCCTGATTCAGAAGCTGAAGCTGACCTTTTATTTAACCTTGCTGATTACACGATAGTTTACGGTGAATATGAAGCAGAAAGTTTGATGAAAAAGAATGCAACTATTGCAAATCTTACCGACTGGGATTTTAATAGATTAATTGCAGAAGAATTTAAGGCAAACTTAAAAAGTGCGTTTAACGTTGACCTTCCTATCGTAAAAGATACGGAAAGCAATCCTACTGATAAAGAAATTTTAATTGGTAACACTAATAGAAAAGACTATCAAGGTTATTTAAAATTAGATTTTGTAAAAGATGCTAAAATCGTTGATGGTATTAACACTAACTATGCTTTCTCTGCAACCGATCCGTTTAAATATGCTTACGGCTTACAAGGTAACGATATTTACATTGTTGGTGGATGTTACGGTACTACTTACGCTGCATCTAACTTCTTCTTAAATTACTTAAAGAGTAACTTAGTAGATGGAAAGGTTAATATAGAAAAAGCGTGGAAAGAAACTGGTACTCACGACCTTGAAGTTATCGGTTGTATTGGTGATAGTATTACCCAAGGCTATAAGTCAACTTCTTATGATACTGGTGCAGCAACAACTTACTGCTACTTTGCATATCCATCATACTTACAAAGATTAAACTGGAAAAGCGCTTACGTATATAACTTTGGTAGAAGTGCAAGAACAATGCTTACAACTTTAGCAAACTCTTATCAAAAAGTTGCAAGATGGACGGAAGCACAAAAGGTTAAAGACGTTTTAGATAAGGTTATAATTGCGCTTGGTACAAACGACTCTAAATTAGTATTAGATAACGCTGGAAGAGCGTGGACAAACGCTGATAGTGAACAATTCGTTAAAGACTTCTTTACATTAGTTGATACTTTAAGCGAAACTAACAAGAATATTGAATATATTTTCTCTAACTGTCCAAAAAATTACAGTTCATCAAACCATGCAAAAGACTTTATTTTAGATTTACAAGCAGAATGTGTAAAACAAGCAAAGGATAAAGGTTACACTATCGAATTATTTGATATGAACACCTATTCTAAAGAAAATATGCCTATGAGTACCTACTATGACGGCGATAAATTACACCCTAACTCAAAAGGTTACCACAAAATGGCAACTGCTTTAAGTGAAGTGTTAGATATAAAAGAACCTAATTTTGACCTACCAAATACTCCAGACACACCTGATACTCCAGTTGATGACGACAAGGGTGGTTGTGGTTCAGTAATCGGTGCTACAAGCGCTATACTTTCTAGTTTATTACTTGCTGGCGCAGTAGTGATGTTAAAGAAAAAAGACTAATTAAAACATAAAAAAATTATTAAAAGAAGGCAAAACAAGTTTTGTCT
The DNA here is from genome assembly GCA_015055835.1 of Clostridiales bacterium. Lineage (GTDB taxonomy): Bacteria > Bacillota > Clostridia > Christensenellales > Borkfalkiaceae > SIG381. The sequence continues at coordinate 48,346 of SVHJ01000005.1, forward strand.
TCTTTTTTATTTAACAAATCTTGGTTTGCGTTTTTGTATTTTATTGCAAAACCTATATTATGGTGTTATAATATATGGGCAAATAAATAAAAAGAGGGACGTTTATGAAAAAGAAAATTACCATACTATTTTTATCACTAATGGTTTTGGCAACAACTTTATTTGCTATTTCATCAACTTTCGTTGGTGCGGCAACTAACGGCGTACTTACCTTTGGTGGGTTTAACGTGGGTACGGTAACGGGACAAACTGCCTACACTTATGATAACGACACTTATTTTAAGAGTATCGGCGTAATGGGCTCAACTGTTACTAACGAAATTGCTACTAGCGGAACAGATAAGGTTTTCAAAACAACTTCAACTTCAGATACCGGTATGGGTGGCGGACACTATATCGGTCTTAAAAACTTTACTGAAGGGGAATACCGCATTACTATTACTTTAAAGTTCTCAGACGGAGCAACTTTAAGAAGTGGTAAAGCAACAAAAGTTAGATTTGATGCGGACGATAGTTCTGACGTTGTTTTAGATAGTTTATATTCTCAAGCAACTGCCGATGCAAACGGATTTAAGACAATTTCTTTTGACAAGATAACTTCTAAAACCTATTCCTGGATTAGAATTTACAATCAATTTAAGATAGGTGGCTCTATAGAAGTTAAGGAAATAAAAATTGTTTCTTTAACTTCAAGTGGTACTCCTGATGCGGAAGAAGAAGTTAACCTTACCTTTGACCTAACTGACTACGTAATCGTTTACGGCGCTTATGAGGCAGAAGGATTAATGCTTGCTAACCCTACTTATGCAAACTATACTGAGTGGGATTTTAATAGACTTATTGCAGAAGAATTTAAGGCAAACTTAAAAAGTGCGTTTAACGTTGACCTTCCTATCGTAAAAGATACGGAAAGCACCCCTGCCGATAAAGAAATTTTAATTGGTAAAACGAATAGAAAAGATTATAAAGGATATTTAGGTTTAACCTTTGTTAAGAACGTTAAAATAGTTGACGGTATTAACCCTTCTTTCAGCTATTCGGCAACCGACCCGTTTAAGTATGCTTACGGTTTACAAGGTAACGATATTTATATGGTAGGTGGCTGTTATGCAACTACTTACGAAGCAACTAACCTATTCTTTAACTACTTAAAAGAAAATTTAGTAGATAACAAGGTTGACCTTACTGCTAACTGGAAGATTGAAGGAAGTAAAGACCTTGTCGTTATAGGTTGTATAGGTGATAGCATTACGCAAGGCACTAAGTCGCTTTATAACGACGAAGGCGGTGCAACTTACGTTTATTTTTCTTACCCTGCATACCTACAAAGAATGAACTGGAAAACCACTTACGTTTACAACTTAGGTAGAAGTGGAAGAACGATGAGAAGCGACCACACAAACTCTTACCAAGACTGTTGGAGATGGAAGACTGCCACTCAAATTGTAAAAGACGTGCTTGATTACGTTATAATTCAACTTGGTACTAACGATACAAAATTGTTCCCTAACACGTGGACAGATGCTGATAACAAGCAATTTATTGACGACTTCTTCGTATTGGTGGACACTATAAGTGAAACGAATAAAGACGTAAAATATATTTTATCTAACTGTCCTATGGCTGATAACGGCAAAGGCTCTGGCGCTGCGTTCATTTTACCTATTCAAGCAGAGTGTGTAAACCAAGCAAAGGCAAAGGGGTATACTATTGAGTTATTTGATATGCGTACTTTCTCTACGGAAAATATGCCTATGTCAACTCACTTTGACGCAGATAGATTACACCCTAATTCAACCGGTTATTATGAAATGGCAAAAGGTTTAGACGGTGCGTTAAAAGAATTCTTCCCAAGCACACCAGATACTCCTGACACGCCAGATACACCTACTGAAGAAAAGGGTGGTTGTGGCTCTGTAATTACTGCAACTAGCGCAGTTCTTGCAAGCGTATTACTTGCTGGCGCAGTAGTTGTATTAAAGAAAAAACACTAAGAATTAACTTATAAAAAAAGAAAAAGATGATTTCTCATCTTTTTCTTTTTTTTAAAGACAATTTGGGTTGAAAAAATCTTTAAAATATTATATAATAAA
>SVHJ01000006.1 GCA_015055835.1 Clostridiales bacterium
AAAAAGTCGTCAGTTACTTCCTTTTCATCATCAGGGTGAGCGCCTACAGTAAAGTACACTTCCTTGTACTTATCTGCTAAAACTTGTCCCTTTTTTGATGATTTTAAGTCATACCCTGCGTTTATAACGTAATCAACTTGTTCAGTCTTAAAAGAATTTACCACTTCATCTAAACTTTGATACTTTTCGTCGTTTAAGTGGCAATGTACGTCAATAAACATTAAAAAATCTCGCTTCCGTCTTCAATATCTTCAATAGGTGAAATTAGTGAAAGTTTGCCTTCTGCGTTTTCTGCACATATTATCATACCTTCACTTAATATTCCACGAAGTTTAACAGGTTTTAAGTTGGTTATCATAACAATTTTTTTGCCAACCATTTCTTCAGGGGTGTAGGCTTTTGCTATACCACTTACTACCGTTCTTGTTTCTTCCCCTAGTTTTACAGTTAGTTTAAGTAGTTTATCTGCCTTTTCAACCTTTTCACAAGCAGTTACTAACGCAACTTTTAGTTCTATCTTTTCAAAGTCAGGGAACTCTATTTGTGCTTTACCCTTCTTTTCTTCTACTACTTCTTCTTTAACTTCTAAAGCCTTGCTTCTTTCTTCTACCATTTTGTTAACCTTTTCCATAATTTCTTTAGTGTCTAATCTCATAAATAAGATGTCTGCTTTTTCCACTACTTTCGTTCCGTTTTCATATAAACCGAACTTTTCAATATCATCATAATTTCTTAAAGTAGTTCCTAACATTTCTACCGTTTTTAGGGCAGTTTTTGGCATAAATGGTTCAATTAAACTTGCACCGATAACTATAGTTTCCGTTAAGTTATATAAAACGGTCTTTAGTCTATCTAACTTACTTTCATCTTTAGCAAGTACCCAAGGTGCAGTTTCATCAACGTATTTATTTGCACGTCTAAATAATGACATAACTTCATTAATAGCATCGGCAATTTTAAATTCGCTAATCTTCTTTTCTACCTTTTTATAACAAGCAGTTGCAATATTAATTAAGTCGTTGTCAACTTCTTCAGTTACCCCTTTATTTTCAACTACGCCACCAAAGTATTTGTTGCTCATAGCAATCGTTCTTGAAACAAGGTTACCAAATACGTTTGCTAAATCACTATTAACTTTATCAATTATCATTTCCCAACCGATAAGTCCGTCGTTGTCTTCAGGCATTTCAGAAAGTACGTAATATCTAACTGCGTCAACGCCAAAGAAGTTAACTAAATCGTCAGCGTACATAACGTTGCCTTTACTTTTACTCATCTTTCCACCGTCTTGAAGTAACCAACCGTGACCGTAAACCTTTTCAGGTAGTGGGATATCTAAAGCCATTAAGAATATTGGCCAATAGATAGTATGAAATCTAACAATATCTTTACCGATAACGTGAACGTTTGCTGGCCAGTATTTTTTATATAAATCGTCGTGGTTGCCGTCTAAATCGTAACCGATACCCGTGATATAGTTTGTCAACGCATCAAGCCATACGTAAACAACGTGTTTAGGGTCAAAGTCAACGGGAATTCCCCACTTAAACGAACTTCTTGATACGCAAAGGTCTTGAAGACCTGGTTTTAAGAAGTTATTTAACATTTCGTTCTTTCTTGAAACAGGTAAAATAAATTCAGGGTGGTCTTCGTAATAATTAATTAAACGGTCGGCATACTTACTCATTTTGAAGAAGTAGGCTTCTTCCTTTGCCTTAACTACTTCTCTACCACAGTCAGGACATTTGCCGTCAACAAGTTGACTGTCCGTCCAGAAAGATTCACAAGGAGTGCAGTAGTGCCCTTCATAAGCACCTTTATAAATATCCCCTTGTTCGTAAAGTTTTTTGAATATCTTTTGAACTTGCTTTTCGTGGTAACTATCAGTCGTTCTCATAAACTTATCATAAGAAACGTCCACTAAGTCCCAAAGTTCTTTAATACCTCCTGCAACTTCATCAACAAATTGTTGTGGGTTTTTATTAACTAATTTTGCCTTTTCTTCAATTTTTTGACCGTGTTCGTCAGTACCCGTTTGAAAGAATACGTCATAACCGTCACGGCGCTTAAACCTTGCAATACTGTCAGTTAAAATTGCTTCGTAAGTGTTGCCGATATGTGGCTTGCCTGAAGTATAAGCAATTGCAGTAGTTATATAATATTTACCCTTCATAGAACGCTCCTTTATAGATAATTTTAAGCCCTTAACTTAAAACCCATACTTTTCCATTATTTAACTAATATTTTAATATATTTACCAAAAAAAGTAAACATAATTATTAAAATTTAAGCATAAAGTTTAGTATGAATTTGGTTTTTACACTCGTTTTTTTAATTTCCATCATTTTTTTGTGTTTTATTTCGCCAGATACCGTTCTTTCTGCAATGCTAACCGGTGGTGAAAAGGCGCTTACCCTATCTTTACAGGTTGTTACCGTTTACGCCGTTTGGCTTGGCGTTTTTGAAATTATGGATAGAAGTGGGCTTTCACAAAAAATTGCTAAATGGCTTAAGCCTTTTATTAGATTTTTGTTTGGCGACGTTAGTAAAGAAGCAAACGAATATATGACTTTAAATATTTCTGCAAACCTTTTGGGTATGAGTGGTGGAACTACGCCTATGGGTATTAAATCAGTATTAGCGCTTGAAAATGATAAAAATTCTTACTACGCTATCGTTATGTTTTTTGTTATAAACGCAACTAGCGTTCAACTTATACCCTCTTCCATTTTAGCGCTTAGAACTAGTATGGGTTCAATTAATCCAAGCGATATAATTTTACCAACTATTTTGGCGACCTTACTTTCTACTATTATAGGAATACTTTTAGTTAAAATTTTTGTTAGGAAAAAATAATGTCTAGTTTTTTTATACCTGTTTTATTTATCATTGTTTTTATTTATGGAATAGTTAAAAAGGTCAAGCCTTACGACGCTTTTACAGATGGCGCTAAAGGAGCAATTCCTTTCGTTACCACTTTGTTTCCTTTTTTAGTTAGCATTTTCGTATTAACCGAACTTTTTGATAAAAGTGGGCTTTCTGATATCTTAGTTAACTTTTTAGCACCATTTTTTAACTTTTTTGGCGTTCCTAAAGAACTTTGCAAACTACTATTAATTAAACCTTTTTCAGGAAGTGGTTCACTTGCTGTTGTTAGCGATATTTATAATATCTACGGGGTGGATAGTTATCTAAGTAGGTGCGCTTCAGTTATTTACGGTAGTAGTGAAACGGTATTTTATATTGCTGCCGTTTACTTTGCAAAAGCAAAAACAAAAAAACTACTAACGCCTATTATAATATCGCTAGTAGCTTCCTTTTTTTCTTCAGTATTTGCCTGTTTTATTTGTTTAATATTATAAAAGAAAAGCCGAGAAATTTCTCGGCTTTTTTATTAACTATAAGATTAGTTTTTTGGGCTATAGTTTGGAGATTCTTTTGTGATTGAAATGTCGTGTGGGTGGCTTTCGATAAGCGCTGCGTTTGTAATCTTAACGAATTCTGCCTTGTGGCGAAGTTCATTAATATTTTTCATACCACAGTAACCCATACCTGCACGAATACCACCAACCATTTGGAAGATGATGTCTGCAATTGCTCCTCTATATGGAACACGACCTTCTACCCCTTCTGGTACTAACTTTAACGCGTCTTCTTGGAAGTATCTATCTTTACTACCACAAGCCATTGCTGAAAGTGAACCCATACCACGGTAAACTTTAAAACTTCTGCCTTGGTAAATTTCAATTTCGCCTGGGCTTTCTAAAGTACCTGCAAATAATGAACCAATCATTACTGCTGAAGCACCTGCGCCTAAAGCCTTAGTGATATCACCACTATATTTAATACCACCGTCGGCAATAACAGTTTTACCCATTTTGTCTGCTTGTTCAGCACATTCCATTACTGCTGTTAATTGTGGCATACCGATACCTGCAACTACACGGGTTGTACAAATTGAACCAGGTCCGATACCAACCTTAACGATATCTGCACCTGCATCAATTAAAGCCTTTGTTGCTTTTCCTGTTGCTACGTTACCTGCGATAATAGGTAGGTTAGGATATAAATTCTTAATCTTATCAACCATTTTGATAACACCACTTGAGTGACCGTGTGCAGTATCAATAGTGATAACGTCAACTTTAGAATCAACTAATGCGGCAACTCTTTCAAAAGTGTCTTTAGCAGTACCTACTGCTGCACCAACGATTAGTCTGCCGTTCTTATCTCTAGCTGAGTTTGGATATTGTATAGTCTTTTCAATATCTTTAATTGTAATTAAACCTTTTAAATAACCTTGTTCATCAACGATTGGTAATTTTTCAATTCTATGTTTACCTAAAATCTTTTGTGCGTCTTCAAGGCTTGTGCCTACTGGAGCAGTTACAAGATTTTCTTTAGTCATTACGTTGTAAATAGGTTGTTCAAAGTTAGTTTCAAATCTTAAATCTCTGTTAGTTAAAATACCAACTAGTTTACCTTCCTTAGTGATTGGAACGCCACTTATACGATATTTTTCCATTAAAGCGATTGCTTTACTAACGTAGTCTTCTGGTTCTAAGAAGAACGGATCGGTTATAACGCCGTGTTCGCTTCTCTTTACCTTATCAACTTGAGATGCTTGTTCTTCAATTGACATATTTTTGTGGATAATTCCTAAACCACCGGCTCTTGCCATTGCTATTGCTAAACGGTTTTCCGTTACTGTGTCCATTGCTGAACTTAGTAGTGGAATGTTAAGCTTTAAGCCTTTACAAAGTTCGGTCGTGATGTCTACCATATTAGGTGTTACTTCACTTGCTTGAGGAATTAGTAGTACGTCGTCAAAAGTTAAACCTTCTTTAATAATTTTGCCCATTATTCTCTCCTTTTTTATTTATCATTATCTAAAACAGTTTGTATTAACTGAATTTCTGTTTCTTCTTCTAAATATTTTTTTGCTTTTTCTAAACACTCTTCTTTAGTGCTACCCGTCTTATAAAGCGCAACTACGTATTCGCTAACCAAATAAAACTCATACCCCTTTTTGTCTTTTGCAAAAGCATTAAAGCCTTCGTCATCTAACATTATTTTTGAGTATTTTATACATTTATCATAATCGTCAATTTCGTTTATTTTATAAATCAACCCTTCAAGATCAGATAAATCATTGGTTTTTTTATAATTTAATTCTTCGTAGTATACTGATAGCCTTTCATTGCCGATTTTGTAGTTAAAGTCTGCCAAAGTCTTTGGAGAAAAAGCCGTTAATAAAATAATTAACGCCAACACAACTATCAAAACACTAACAACTGTTGCTACTGCAGTTTTTATAATAAGTTTTTTCATTATTACTTCCACAAATTATTTTTTCTATTTTACCAAACAAATTAAAAAAAATCAATCCTAATTAGCAAAAAATGTCATATATTTTTTATAATTTTTCTATATTTATCATATAGGAGTTTTGTTTTTATGAAAAAGTTTACCTTTATAACCTTTTTACTTATGATAATTTTTTGTTTTACGTCTATTTCTTGTGCTAAGCACAATTCTCTTTCCCCTTACGTTAGCGACGTTAGAGAGGATATTTTTGTTGGCGAAAATAAAGATTTTTCCTTAAAGGCTTACCTTGGTAAAAGAGAAGAACCTTTTATAAAAGACGGTACAGTTGGCTTGATAAAGCCACGCCTTTTTGTAAAAATAACTAATAATTTTAATACTAATACTGAAGTTAAAGGGGTTATTACTTTTAATAAAATTTCTTACACCGAAGTTTTTAAGTTTGACCCTTTAACCAACAATCTTTCTGCTAATTTTAATATAGAAAATTTTAGCGATAAGACTTTTGATATAACTCTTTTTTACTTAGACACTTCTTCTACTATAACCTTAAACTCTATTAAGCCGACGAATGCTTTAAGCGTTAACGATGCGCTTAACTTTTTACAAAAAAATCAACCGACTTTAATAGATGGTTATTTTGATGAAAATAAAAACTTTAACGCTGAACTTTTCGTTAGACTTATAGTTGAAAAAGAAAAGCCTTACTATTATATAGGTATTGCCACAAGCAAAAAAGTTGTTGCCTTTTTACTTGATGGATACACAGGCGAAGTGCTTTCAATTAAGGAAGTGTTTTAGTGTAAAACAAAAAGTATTTTATAGTATTTTTTCTACCAAAATTCAGTCAGCATATTGTGGAGTAGCCTAATCAAAAAGGGCAGAGTTGTTCTGCCCTTTTGTTATTTGTTGAAATTGTCTTTTAATGCAACGATTTCAGATAATACCTTGCCGTCTTTAGTTTCAAGCACCTTAAAATAACCAGTTCTTAAAACTTGGAAAGATTTATCTTCGTTTTCTAAAACGTAAGGTTCTACTAAACCATTAAATTTGTGTACGCTGTCATAGTTCATTCTTTCAGAGAAGTCTTGACCTGCATACTCTTCATCTTTTAATAGATATTCGTACTTTCTTACTTCAATAGGAACTGCAGTTTTTGCGTTAACCCATTGAATAACGCCTTTAACCTTAATTCCACTTGTGTCGCTACCACTTTTTGAGTCAGGGAAGTAGGTACATTTTAGTTCAACTACTTCGCCCTTTTCATCAAGGGTAACTTCATCACACTTAATAATGTACGCATTTTTAAGTCTAACGTAGCCGTCCTTTTTAAGTCTAAAATACTTTGGTGGTGGATTTAGTGAAAAATCGTCCCTATCAATATAAATTTCTTTTGAAAAATCAATATCTCTTTGTACGCCTTCAAGGTTAGGATTTACGTCAAACTTAAGTTTTTCTTCCCCTTCGTAATTGGTGATTGTAACCTTTAATGGCTTTAATACGCCCATTACTCTTTCAGCGTGTAAATTTAAGTATTCTCTTGTAACTGCGTCTAAATAACTGATTTGAACTTCAGAATTGGCTTTAGCAACACCTATTCTACCACAGAAGTCTTTTAATGCTTCAGCAGGGATACCCCTGTTTCTTATACCTGCAAGCGTTGGCATACGTGGGTCGTCCCAACCGTCAACAGCACCCTCTTCTACAAGTTTTTTAAGGTATCTTTTACTCATAACTAGGTTAGTTACGTTTAGTCTTGCAAATTCAATTTGGCGTGGTTTATTAACAAAACCTAAAGTTATTCCCACCCAGTCGTATAAAGGTCTATGGTCTTCAAACTCTAAAGTACAAATTGAGTGCGTTACCCCTTGCATATAGTCGCAAATAGGGTGAGCGTAGTCATACATAGGATAAATGCACCATTTATCACCCGTTCTGTGGTGTGTTTGGCGTAAAATTCTGTAAATAACAGGGTCTCTCATATTGATGTTAGGAGACGCCATATCAATTTTCGCTCTTAAACACTTTTCACCGTCGGCGTACTTTCCTTCTCTCATTTCAGTAAAGAGTTTTAAGTTTTCTTCTATGCTACGGTTTCTATAAGGACTTTCTTTACCCTTTTCAGTTAAAGTTCCCCTGTTTTTGCTAATTTCTTCTGCACTTAAGTCGCATACGAAAGCCTTGCCCATTTTAATTAGTTCAATGGCAAAATTATAAATATCTTCAAAATAGTCAGATGCAAAAGTTTGCTTGTCCCACTTAAAGCCAAGCCACTCAATATCCTTTTTTATTGCGTCAACGAATTCCGTTTTTTCTTTAGAAGGGTTGGTGTCGTCAAAAAATAGGTTGCACTTACCTTTATACTTTTCTTTAATACCAAAGTTTATGCACAAACTTTTTGCGTGACCTATATGTAAATATCCGTTAGGTTCTGGTGGAAATCTTGTTTGTACGCTACTAACCTTTCCACTTTCTAACTCTTGATTTATTATTTGTTCAATAAAGTTTTCAGCCACTACAGCCATATTAAACTCTCCTTAAGGTTTAGAATAAACCTACTATTTCACCTGTTTCTGTATTGATATCAATTCTTTCAGCGGCAGGAACTTTTGATAAACCTGGCATTAACATAATTGCGCCTGCTACTACTACGATAAATTCTGCGCCACCTTTTAGAATAATATCTCTTACCTTTACAGTAAAGCCTGTTGGTCTTGAAATTAACTTAGCGTCGTCAGAAAGAGAGTATTGAGTTTTTGCAATGATTACAGGTAGTTTGCCGTAACCCATCTTTTCAATATCTTCAATCTTCTTTAATGCTTCTTCAGAAAATTCTACACCGTCGCCACCGTAAACGTTTTTAACAACGTCTTCAATCTTTTTTGTAACTTTGTCGTTTAGGTCGTATGAATAGGTTAGTTTTGATTCCTTTTCACAAGCTTTCATAACCTTGTCAGCAAGTTCAAGTCCACCTAAACCACCCTTTAGGAACACGTCTGTAAACGCAATTTCAGTACCAGTCTTAGCAACTTCTTCAGTTAATAAGTCTAATTCTGCTTGAGTATCGGTTGCAAATCTATTTAATGCAACTACAACTGGTTTTGAGTAAACGTTTTGAATGTTTTCAATATGTTTAATTAAGTTAGGAAGACCTTTCTTTAATGCGTCTAAGTCTTCGTTCTTTAAATCTTCTTTATTAGCGCCACCGTGAAGTTTAAGCGCTTTAACAGTTGCAACGATAACTACTGCGTTTGGTTCGATACCAGCAACTCTACACTTAACGTCAAGGAACTTTTCAGCACCAAGGTCAGCACCAAAACCTGCTTCAGTTACCGTGTAATCAGCAAGGCTCATTGCAGTATAAGTTGCTAAAATACTGTTACAACCGTGCGCAATGTTAGCGAATGGTCCACCGTGGATAATTGCAGGTGTGCCTTCTAAAGTTTGTACAAGGTTAGGTTTAATAGCGTCCTTAAGTACGGTTGCCATTGCGCCGTCTGCCTTTAAGTCTTTAGCGTAAACGTATTCGCCCTTTTTATTTAAGCCAACGATAATATTACCAAGTCTTCTCTTTAAGTCAGTAAAGTCTTTTGATAGACATAAAATTGCCATTACTTCACAAGCAGAAGTAATTTCAAAACCGTCCGTTCTTTCAACACCTTGTCCTCTTTGACCAACTGTGATGTAACGAAGCGCTCTATCGTTCATATCCATACAACGCTTAAAGTAAATGTTGTCTAAGTCAATATCAAGTGCGTTACCTGAGAAAATGTGGTTGTCAAGTAAAGCGCAAAGTAGGTTGTTTGCAGTTGTGATTGCGTGGAAGTCACCAGTAAAGTGTAAGTTAATATCTTCCATAGGAACAACTTGTGCATAGCCACCACCAGCTGCACCACCCTTTATACCAAAAACTGGTCCTAAAGAAGGTTCACGAAGTGCTAAACAAACCTTTTGATTTCTTTGTTTTAAACCGTCGGCAAGTCCGATTGAAACTGTTGTTTTTCCTTCGCCTGATGCCGTTGGGTTAATTGCAGTAACTAAAATGAGTTTTGACTTTAAGTCTTTTTTACAAGGGATTTTTGCTTTATATTTTCCATATAAATCTAAATCTTCTTCCTTTAATCCTAAAGTTTTTGCGATTTCACGAATATCTTTTAACTGACATTGTGAAGAAATTTCGATATCTGTTAACATTAGTACACCTTCCTTAAAAAAATATTTTCCTATTATAATAAAATGATATCACAAATCAAAAAATAAATAAAGTATTTTTTACCCTTAATTTTAACTATTTTTAATAACTTAACTTTATTTTACCCCCTTTTTAACTTGACTTAAAACTCTCCATATATTAAAATTAATACATAAATTTGATTTTTAAATAAAAGGTATTATTATGGAAGAAAAAAGAAACGTAACGATGGAAAAAATTGTTAATCTTTGTAAATCAAGGGGTATTATCTTCCCTGGTAGTGAAATCTACGGTGGTATGGGTAATACTTGGGACTACGGCCCTATCGGTGTTGAAATTAAAAACAACGTTAAAAAAGCTTGGTGGAAAAGATTTGTTCAAGAAAGCGAAAACTCTTTTGGTGTTGACGCCGCTATTTTAATGAATTCAAGGGTTTGGGACGCTTCTGGTCATACTGCATCTTTTTCAGACCCTAAAATGGACTGTAAAGAATGTAAGACAAGACACCGTGCTGATAACTTAATTGAAGCGCACTCTAAAGGTACCGTTAACCCTGACCTTATGAGTAACGAAGAAATGGAACAATATATTAAAGAACATAACGTTGCTTGTCCTAAGTGTGGTAAGTCAAACTTTACACCTATTAGACAATTTAACATGATGTTTGAAACAAGCCGTGGCGTAACGGATGAAAACCAAAACAAAATTTACTTAAGACCAGAAACTGCTCAAGGTGAATTTGTTAACTTCTTAAACGTTCAAAGAACTACTAGAGCAAAAGTTCCTTTCGGTATCGCTCAAATAGGTAAAGCGTTTAGAAACGAAATTACACCAGGTAACTTTATTTTTAGAACTATTGAATTTGAACAAATGGAACATCAATGGTTCTGTAAAGAAGGTACTGACGGCGAATATTACAACTTCTTTAAGGAAAAGGCTTGGGAATTCTTAGTTGACCTTGGAATTGATAAGGACCACTTAAGATATAAAGACCACGACAAACTTGCACACTATGCAAGGGCTGCTTGTGATATTCAATACCTATTCCCTATCGGTTGGTCTGAACTTAACGGTATTCATAACAGAACTAACTACGACCTATCTCGCCACCAAGAATATTCTGGTAAGAGTATGGAATATATCGACCCAGTTAACAATGAAAGATACGTTCCTTACGTTGTTGAATACTCTATCGGTGCTGATAGACTTATGCTTGCAGTTTTATCTGAAGCGTATGAAGAAGAAAAACTTGAAAACGGCGATACGAGAGTTGTTATGCACTTCCACCCTGCTATTGCTGCTTACAAGGTTGCAGTTTTACCACTTCAAAAGAACTTAGGTGAAAAGGCTAAAGAAATTTACAAAAAACTTTCTAAAGACTTTATGTGTACTTATGATGAAGCAGGTTCTATCGGTAAAAGATATCGTCGTCAAGATGAAATTGGTACTCCATTCTGTATCACTATCGACTTTGATACTTTAGAAAACGATACGGTTACCGTTCGTGATAGAGATACAATGAGCCAAATTAGATTATCTGTTGACGAATTACCTGACTTTATTAGTAAAGCAATTAAGTTTTAATTAAAAGGCACTTGAAAAGAGTGCCTTTTTTATACCAAAATTTAAAATTAAAAAGCGAAAGAGTTTTCTTTCGCTTTTTTGTTATGCTTTTTTATTCCGTTCTTAGTGCAACTACTGGATCTTTTTTAGATGCAATTCTTGCTGGAACAAGACCTGCTATTAACGTTAAACATATACTTATTATTACTAATACTATTGCATCAACTATCGCTAACGACGCTAAGTTTCCTACCTCAGGTATTAACGAACTTAAAATTAAGTTTATCGGGATAGATAGTAAATAGGTAACCCCTATTCCTATTAACCCTGCAAATAGACCGATAATAAAGGTTTCTGCGTTAAATACGTTTGAAATTTCCCCTTTTGATGCGCCAAGTGAACGAAGAACACCTATTTCTTTAGTTCTTTCAACTACTGAAGTGTAGGTTATAATTCCTATCATTACGCTTGATACTACTAGTGAAATTGAAGTAAAGGCAATTAGTACGTATGAAACAGCGTCAACCATTGTGCTTAACATACCAAACATCATATCCATCATATCTGTGTAAGCTACTATGTTTTCATTACCCTCTTCATAATTATTATTCCAAGCGTCTAAACGGGCTTTTATTTCTGCTTTTGCGTCAAAATCTTTTGCGTAAATGTTTATTTGTGACGGTGTATCTTTACCAGCAAGTTGGCGAATACTCATTCCACCACCGTCAACAACCATTCCTAAACCGTTGCCAAACTTATTTGCATAATCAACTATCGTTGAGGTTTTATTTTCTTCAATAACCTTTTTAGTTAATGCAGGGGTATAATTTATACCTGAATTTAATATTCCGTCAACACCGTCTTTTACACGAAGAATACCAACTATTTTAATTTCATCAAGACCTTCTTCACTACCTGTTAAGGTGTTAGAAGTAAACCCTGTCGCCCCTAAAGCGTACATTAAATTATTGTTTGCTAGGTAGAACTTTTTGCCCTCATTAGTTTCGGTAGTTACTATGCTTTCTAAATCAACCTCTTTAGCATCTCTAAAAGTTACCTCTCCGTCAGAGGTTATGTCTGCAGGGATAAGTCCTAAAAAGGCAAGCGTCATATCGCTAACGCCGTTATATCTATCTACTACAAGCACAGTTTCATTAAATACACCCTCTTCAAAAGATGGCATTTTACCATATAAAAGGTCGTACTGTTCTTCAATTAGTTCTCTGCTATTTGGCATTGCTGAAACGGTTGGGATATATTGTCTAACAAAGTCGGTACTCATACCCATTGCTTGTTGTAAACTGTCGTCATACCTTACTTGAATGCTCTTCATAACTTGGTCAATAGAACCAAAATTACCACTTTCCGTTAAAGGCGCGCCGTCAACCGTTACGTCAAAATTCGTATATAAATACTTTGTCATATCAAAACCATATTTATATTCTATATCATAATAAAGTTCTTCATTAGTGCCCATTAAATAGTCTAAAAAACCGTTAGAATTTGTTAAGTTATTACTTTTTAACATACCTTTTAGTTTAGAAAAGGCTTCTTCAACTAAAACGTTATCTAACTTAGGATATTTTTCCATTATACTTGGCGCAGTCATTTCGGAAAAATTTGATAAATCAACTACGCTTTCACTAATAGTCAATGGATATGCCCCTAAACTGTCCGTTTGCATTCTTGCCATATATGCGTTAAAGCCGTTTGATAACGCTAATACTAACGCAACGCCGATTATACCTATACTACCAGCAACACTTGTTAAAATAGTTTTTGCCTTTTTTGAGAAAAGGTTTTTAAGGGAAAGCATAAACGCCGTTTTTATGCCCATTTTTGGCTTTCTATTTTTCTTTTGTTCGTAAACGGTAGTATCTTCGTAAGGATTAGTATCGCCAACAACCTTACCGTCTAAAAGATTAATTATTCTTGTTGAATATTCTTTAGCAAGGTCTGGGTTATGCGTTACCATTATAACTAATTTATCTAAAGCAATTTCTTTTAATAAATCCATTATTTGAACGCTTGTTTCAGTATCAAGCGCCCCAGTAGGCTCGTCTGCTAAAATAATTTCAGGGTCGTTTATTAGCGCTCTTGCAATAGCAACCCTTTGCATTTGACCACCTGAAAGTTGGTTTGGCTTTTTGTTTAATTGATCGCCTAGTCCTACCCTTTCAAGCATCTTTTTTGCTTTTAACTTTCTTTCTTTTGCGCTTATGCCTGAAAGTTCTAGCGCTAACTCTACATTCGCTAAAACCGTTTGATGTGGAATTAAGTTATAACTTTGAAACACGAAACCTATAGAACTGTTTCTATAAGCGTCCCAGTCTCTATCTTTATACTCTTTGGTTGACTTTCCTTTAATAGAAAGATCGCCTGAAGTATATCTATCAAGCCCACCGATAATATTAAGTAGGGTTGTTTTACCACAGCCACTTGGCCCTAAAATTGAAACGAATTCGTTTTTTCTAAAAGTTACGTTAACGTTATTTAATGCAACTACTTTGTTGTCGCCAGATAAATAAATTTTGGAAATATTTGTTAATTTTAACATCCTTTTCTCCTATTACCTATTTAGAGTATTGTATAACAATAATATTTAAAAATACTTGAAAAAAATTAAAATCACCTAAAAAGGTGATTTCTTTAGTAGTTATATCTTTTTTATTTTATATCGCTAAATAACTTAATTATTTTTATCTGTTTCTTCTTTGTTTTTCTTTGGAAGGACAAGTTTTAATATTATTAAAACCGTTAAAATAAGAACAATTCCAAATAATCCTAATAATATATAAGTAACGTACGCCTCAAACAACTCTCCTATTATAGAAATTATAATACCAGCAACTAAGTTACCTAAAATTATAGCGCTTGCCCCGTGATGAATTTTCATATTTAAGAACACGGCTATAGCAGTACCCATCCATACCCCCGTTAACGGAAGTGGAATTCCAACAAAAATAAATACTGCAAGCCATTCTATCTTTTCTTTAGTTAACTTTCCTTTTTTATTATTTTCTTGTTGTTTTTTTACTGCGTTTTGCGCTTTATCGTTTATATACTCTTCTACTCTATATACAAAGCGTTCGAAAATTTTAATCTTTTTTAATAGTTTAAATACTGGAATTAACAATAAATATACTAAAAATGATGCTATAGACGAGCCAATAAATGCTAAAATAAAACTTTCTAAAAAGTCTATCCCTGCACCCCTTGCAAACAAAATTCCACCTTTTAATTCTATCATAGGGAACATTGAAATCACTATGGTTGCAAGTTTACTATTGCCAAGCGCTGTGCTAATTGCCGTTATTACTGCATCCATTTTAGTTCCCTCCTGTTTTTTTTGATAAAATCCTTGAAAAATTTTGATTTTTAGATTAATATATTTACTGTAATACTTTATACTTAAAGTATAAAACGAACCTTTAATTTTGTCAATAAAAAAGAGGCACTTATGACTACACAAAAAATGCTTTCTCCTTTTAGAAAGGCTTTAACAGATTTTAAAATGATTAAAGACGGCGATAAAATTGCCGTTGGAATATCTGGTGGTAAAGATTCGCTTACACTCCTAAATCTTCTTTCTGCATATAAGCGTTTTGCACCTGAAAAATTTGATTTGGTTGCAATAACTGTTGACCTTAATTTTAAAGATGCGCCAAATGATTTTACCCCTATAAAAGAGTTTTGTGATGAACTTGAAGTTCCTTATTTTGTAGAAAAAACGGAAATTGGGGAAATTATTTTTGACGTTAGAAAGGAAACCAATCCTTGCTCACTTTGCTCTAAAATGAGAAAGGGCGCGTTAAACTCCGTTGCTAAAGAAAAGGGTTGTAACAAGGTTGCTTTAGGACACCACCGTGACGACGTTATTGAAACTTTTTTCCTTTCACTTTTCTTTGAGGGTAGGCTTTCAACCTTTGCCCCTAAAAGTTATCTTTCTAAAATGGATTTAGGGTTGATTAGACCAATGATTTATATTGAAGAAAAGAATATTAAGGCTTATTCAAAAGACTTCCCTGTGGTTAAAAACCGTTGCCCGGCAGACACAAACACTAAAAGGGAAGAAATTAAAAATTACGTCAACAAAATACAAGAAGATATTCCGTTTTTACGAGATAGAATTTTTTCTGCAATTAAAAGTCCTGATAGATACCACCTTTTTGATAAGTTTTTTAGGGAAGTTGACGATATTTTATAAAAATAAAAAAATTAAACCCGTTGTTAATAAACAACGGGTTTTTATCTTTTGTAAAAACTTTTATTTTATATTTTAGTTCCGTTAAATACTCTTTCGCCTAAAATTACGTCGCCAACATATAAACAACTTTCAAGTACGGTACAACCGTTAAATGCGTCGTCGTCAATTAAAGAAAGTGTTTTGAAATTTCTTAAATCTATATTTTTTAATTCAACACAATTCTTAAATGCTGAAGAGTAAATTTTTGTATCAGTTGCGTTACCTTCTTTCACGTTAACTAATACTAATTCTTTTGCGTTTTCAAAAGCACCAACACCAATCTTTTCAACGTTTGCGCTCATTTCTACCGTTTCAAGTTTAGTAGCGTTATAGAAAGCATAGTTTCCTATTTCTTTTAAATTTTCATTTAAGAATAAAGTCTTAACAGCACTATTACTAAATGCGTTTTCGCCAATTCTTTCTACATTTTTAGTTAAAGAAACTTTTGTAAGTTTAGAACCACTAAATGCACCGTTATCTATTTCTTTTAATGCTGAGTCTTTAGTAAACTTAATAGATGCAGTATCGCTAATACCTAATTCATTCTTTAAGTTAGGGCATTCAATAAATGCGTTTTCGCCAATTCTTTCTACAGCATCAGCAACTACAACTTGTTTTAAACCTGTACAACCGTTAAACGCATTGTCGCCAATTTCTGTAATTTTGCCTTCTAAATTAACCTTTTCTAATCTAGTAATACCACTAAATGCGTATCTTGGAAGTTCATAATCTTCTGTTGCTACGATATTTACAGTTTTTAAAGTGTTTGGTAAGTATAAACTAATAGTGCCACTTTGGCTGTAGTTTTGGGTTACGCTATAACCCTCACTTTCTTCATATGCTTCAGTTGTTAAGAAAGTATAACCAAATAATCTTTGGTCGTTAACTGCGTCAGCCTTTGCACCAACAAATGGAAGTGTGATTTTTTCTAACTTTTTCATATTAGCAAAAGCACCCTCACCAATTTCTTTAACTGAAGAACCAACGATAATTTCCGTTAAGCTTGAGTTTCCACTAAACGCACCCTTTTTAATTGCACCGATTTCTTTACCATCAACCTTATCGATTGTTAAAGAAGTAACGCCTGTTTCTTGAACGTAGTCGATTACCGTATAAACCCCGTCAATATAACGGATTTTTAAACCACTGTCGCCTTTGCCTGTTGGAGTATCACAAGCAATAACCGCTGAAAGTGATAAAACAAATACAAGGCTTAGTAGTAGGTATAAAAGCTTTTTCATTATTTTGCTCCTTAAAATTTAAACATAATACTTATACCCGTTAATTTTATCATTTTATGTTTTTTTTGTCAATAAATAATTATATTTAATTAGTTTATATTTCTACTTTTTATATTCTATAATCATTTAAAAAGAAAAAAGGGTAAATATTTACCCTTTTTATAATATTACCTTGCCGTCTATAAAACTTCTAAAATAACTTTCTACGTCCACCCCTGATTTTGAAAAAGCATATATCAAATCATCTGGAGTTGCTATTTTATATTGATTTTCTTCACAATACCCTTTTAATGAACTAAAAAATCTTTTGTCGCCTATATCACGCCTTAACCTATCAAACATTATGCTTGGCTTTACGTAACTTAAATTGACGTATTCGTATTCGCTTTTATAATCTTTTAAGTTTCTCATAGAGGTATTTACATTTCCAAAAAGTTTGTCGTAAACGGTGCAAAAGGTTTGATAATTTTGTTCGCATATATCTACAAGCGTTTCCCTTTTTAAGCCGTATTCTTTATTATCTTCATAAAACAAAATTACCGAATATTCTGCTAACCCTTCATCTAAAAAGCCGTATTCTAT
Organism: Clostridiales bacterium; assembly: GCA_015055835.1. GTDB lineage: Bacteria > Bacillota > Clostridia > Christensenellales > Borkfalkiaceae > SIG381. Next base: position 17,150 of record SVHJ01000006.1, read on the forward strand.
TTGATTGTTTCCAACTAATCCGTACCACCATTGATGCGCCGTTTCGTGAACGATTACTTCATTAAAACTTTGTTCTTCTAAACCGTCGCTAATATATACTAACCCAGGATATTCCATACCCCCTTCAAAAAACTTTGTTTGACAAACGGAATAACTTTCATAAGGGTAGTTTGTAAATTTATTTGAAAAGGTTTCTATTGCTAAACTTGCCGTTTTTAATTCGTTTTCAGGCGTATTGTCGTCATAATAGTAGTAATTTATTTCCGTTTCCCCTACTTTTTTAGTTACGACTTCGAACTCTTTAGAAAGAACTAAAGCAAAATCCCTTGCATTTTTTAGAACATAACTATTTTCTACTATGCCGTTTGTTTCTTTACTTTTAACAAGTTTTCCACTACTTGCAACGACAAATTCTTTAGGTGTTTTTATACTTACCGTATAGTTTGCCGTTTCACTATAAAACGGGTCGCCTATTGCATAGTAATTGCACTCTAAAAAAGCATTTTCATAAACGGCTAAAACTGGATAAAAGTTTCCTAAGTTTACCGTCTTATCGTTATATCCTGTTCTTGCGTGAACGTTTGCAAGTTTAAGACAAAACTCCATTTCAATTTTTACCCTTTCGTTAGGAAAAAGTTCTTCTTCAAGTGGAACTGTAAGTAGGTTTAAGTCCTCCCCACCTATGTAAAAATCAACAACTTTTTCATCTACCGTTACGTTTGAAATACTCATTTCGCCGTAATTTATTCCGTTTGGATAGGCTTTTGCCGTATATTGTGGTAAAACTGGGAAATATTTTGCATCTTTTCTAAAGGCGTTGCCAAAAGTGTTGAACTTTATTTCCTTAAAAACTACCTCTTTATCGTTAAAAAAATCTACCGACATTTTGCCGTATAGTTTATGTTCTTCTTCATTATAACTAAGGTCTAAATAATAAGAAGTTAAATCTTCTTTTTTCTTACAACCCGTAAAAGATATGCAAGAAAAAATCGTTATAATTATTATTAAAAATACAACCGTCTTTTTCATAAAAAAACTCCCTGAATACTGATAAAATATTGTATTCAAGGAGGTTAAAAAAAAGAACTTTTTTTACTTTTCATCTAAAACTAGATACTTTTCTGGATTAATTACTTGGCTGTTTTCAATAACTTCAAAGTGAAGATGCGCCCCATCTTTTGATTCTTGTAGATTTGTGTTAGAAACAAAGCCTATCGTATCACCTTGTAAAACTTCTGTACCAACCGTAATTAAGTCTTCGTTTAATAAAGAATTATAAACGGTTTTTAAGCCGTTGCCATGGTCAACAGTAATAGTAACACCTGTTAAAAGATTATAATCAACACTTTCAATAACTCCGTCGTAAACGGCGTAAACAGGTGCGCCATCTTCTGCATAAAAGTCTATTGCCGTATGCTTTGAATATCTATTTAAGGTACTGTTAAACACAACTGTGTCAGAATAATCTTTTAATACGTAACCGTTTACTGGATAGATAAATTCTATTTTTGTACTTACGTTTTGATTTGGCGTATCAATAGGCGTATCAACCGGCGTATCTGGTGTATCTACAGGTTTATCAACACCGGAAATTTCACCAGTAAGTGGTTTTTCCGTTTCAAAACCAAAAATAGAAACTAACGTTATTGATAATCCTATAATTAACGCGCATAGCCCTATTATAAAATAAAAGGAATTTCTTTTGATAAAACTAAAAATTTTTGACATATAATTACCTCCAATATGTATTAAAAACTACCGAATATTAAAGGAGTTCCTAGGGTTATTTTGCCGTTTGTTGTTGATAGATGCAAATTAACCCTTTGTTTTTTTAAGGTTACGCCGTATTTTAATTTGTTTGTATAACAATAATAGTTTGTAGTTTCGCCTATTTCTTCTATAAATACTATTTTCGCATTTAAGTTTTCTATTACTTTTTTAGTTTCTTCTTCACTTAAAACGATAGATTGTCCCAAAACTCCCAAAAAATTAAAACCACCTACCACTTCTTTCGATAAAGAGCCCCCCTGCCCCTTATAAAAGACAGTTTGTTTTTCGTAATCACTAAAAACGTAATCAAAGTTTATAAAAGTAAAGGCTATCACCGTTAAACAAACGATTAACAAACAAGCAAACCTTTTAAACATAAAAAATCTCCTTTGCTTTAAGGAGATTTTTGACTTGTTTTTTTAGTTTTATACCTATTAAATTAAAATTTTATAAAATATTTTCTAAAATTCCCTTTTCCCTTATTAGTGAAAGGGTTGTGTAATTTTCCGTTAAATCAGGCGCTATATAAATACTCTTTTTTATAACGTTAAGGTCAACGCTTTCTGCTTTTATTAGTTTGTTAAAAATTGCAAAAAACTTTTTCTTACCTTTTAGAATAGAGTTTATATATTTTAGCAGTTTTGCATTGTATTTTTTAAGTTTGTTTTCAAACTCAAAAAAGTTAAGTAAATTTTCTTTTAACCTTTTAATTATAACTATTTCCTTTTCGTTAGTTATTAACGAAAGTTCTTCTGCCCTTTTTTCGTAGTCGGGAATTGATAAAATAGAGTCGAATTTTTTTGAAAAATATAGTCTATACAGTTCAAGAAGATAAAAAATTGTGTTAAATTTATAACTTTCTTCTGTTTTATTAAGTAGTTTTTGTGCTTTTATAGTAGCGTGATACCCGTCGTTATATAATCTATCGTTTAAAAAGTTGTTAACTATTTCTATTTTTAATTGCTCTTCAATAAGTTTTACCACTCTCTTTTTAGACAAACTTTTAATTATCTCAAAAGTTGAGTTTTTTAGCATCAATAACGCGTTTTCACAACTTTTTTTAGAAAAAATTATATCATTTACCCTTAAATCTACTATTCCCACTAAATTACTTAGCGCGTTAACGTAAACTTCCACAAAGTTAGTTTCTATAATCTTTTCATCTATAATAAGGTATTTTTTTGCAGTTATTTTTATTTTGTCTTCCTTTTCACCAACTTTTATAGCAACCCTATTTGAAAACAAGCCCTTAAGGTTTAAGGAAGTTGGAATAAAAATAAGTGGAATATTTTTAATTTCTGCAAAATATGATAGGGCGTCAATTAACTCAATATCAAAAGAGATAACGCACCTTATATCTTCAGGTAGGCAAAATAAGGAACTTATCTTTTCCACGCTATTATCAAGATTATCCAAAACTAAACTTAAAGGAATATTCCCGTTTTCTTTAAGTTCTTCAAGCAGTTTATTGCCAAACTTTTCAAAAGATTTAGTTTTAGTTATAACAACCACTTTTGAAAAAGGGATATCTTTTTTTAATATTTCTTTTACGTTCTTAAAAAAATCGCCGTAAAAAAGGGAAGCATTTATAAAATGTTGTTCTTTACAAACGCAATTTATCCTTTTATTTATTAAATTTTTTAAACTATATCCTGCAAAATTTTCTTTCATTTTTTACCTTTTTATAATTGTACCATAAACTTTAAAAAATTTTAAGTATTTTTTAAAAAATATTTAAATACCCCCTTGTATTTTCTTGAAAAAATGGTATAATCTTATTATAAACATATTGAAATATGTTAGGAGGGAAATTATGAATAAGAACGAACTAATTAGAGCCGTTGCAAACAAGGCAAAAATCACACTAAAAGTAGCTGGTGACAGCGTAGACGCATTAACAGAAGCAATATTTGAAGCACTTAAGAACGGCGATAAAATTCAACTTTCTGGATTTGGTAGTTTTGAAGTTAAGAAGAAACCTGCTAGAAAGGGTGTTAACCCTGCTACAGGTGCTCAAATTAACATACCTGCATCTAATCAACCTGTTTTCAAATTCAGTAAAACGTTCAAAGATGAACTTAACAAATAATTAAAAAAGAGCATAAATTGCTCTTTTTTAATTTTAAATTTTTTTAAAATTAAAAGAACTATTCAATCGAATAGTTCTTTTTTTATTTGAGTTAAACTCAATTATTTTATAATCTTAGAAACAACACCTGAACCAACAGTTCTACCACCTTCACGGATAGCGAATCTTAAACCTTCTTCACAAGCGATTGGAGTGATAAGTTTAACAGTGATTTCTACGTTATCACCAGGCATAACCATTTCAACACCTGCTGGAAGAGTGATTGAACCAGTAACGTCTGTAGTTCTAAAGAAGAATTGTGGACGATAGTTGTTGAAGAATGGAGTATGTCTACCACCTTCATCCTTAGAAAGTACGTATACTTGACCTACGAATTCAGTATGAGGAGAAATTGTACCTGGTTTTGCAATAACTTGTCCTCTTTCGATAGCCTTTCTATCAATACCTCTTAATAATAGACCAACGTTATCACCTGCTTGAGCTTCGTCAAGAAGTTTTCTGAACATTTCGATACCAGTAATAACTGTTGAAGATGCCTTTTCTTGTAAACCAACGATTTCAGCTGGGTCACCAACTTTAGCAACACCTCTTTCTACTCTACCTGTAGCAACTGTACCACGACCACTGATTGTGAATACGTCTTCTACTGGTACTAGGAATGGTTTAGAATCTTCTCTAGCTGGAGTTGGAACGTAAGAGTCAACTGCTGCCATTAAGTCTCTAATACATTGAGTGTCTGGGTGTGTTTGGATTGTAGCATCATCAGCTGTTTGAGCGATTTCTAATGCTTTGAAAGCTGAACCCTTGATGATTGGAGTATCGTCTCCAGGGAAACCATATTCACTTAATAAGTCTCTGATTTCCATTTCTACTAATTCAAGTAGTTCTGGGTCATCTAAAAGGTCAGTTTTGTTTAAGAATACTACGATGTAAGGAACACCTACTTGACGAGCAAGAAGAATGTGTTCTCTAGTTTGTGGCATTGGACCGTCTGTAGCAGCACAAACAAGGATTGCGCCGTCCATTTGAGCAGCACCTGTAATCATGTTCTTAACGTAGTCGGCGTGGCCTGGGCAGTCAACGTGAGCATAGTGTCTGTTGTCTGTTTGATATTCTACGTGAGCAGTATTTATTGTAATACCTCTTGCCTTTTCTTCTGGTGCCTTATCGATTTCATCATATCTCATTTTTTGAGCTTGTCCATTTGCAGCCATAACCATTGTGATTGCAGCTGTTAATGTAGTCTTACCGTGGTCAACGTGGCCGATTGTACCAATGTTAACGTGTGGTTTGCTTCTGTCAAATTTAGCTTTTGCCATTATTGTTTCCTCCGAATTTTTTTAAATGTTTATTTTATTTTTATTTTTATTTTTGTATCGGGGTTTCTATTACCCCGATACTATTATTTTACAATGATTTTTGATAATTGTCAACAGTAAATTATGCTTTTTTACCAATTATCTTTTCTGCAACGCTCTTTGGTACTTCTGCGTAGTGAGAGAATTGCATTGTGTAGTTACCTCTACCTTGTGTTCTACTTCTTAAGTCAGTTGCATAACCGAACATTTCAGAAAGTGGAATGTTAGAATCGATAACCTTTACACCGTTTCTGTCTTCAGTACCTGAAATGATACCTCTTCTTGCAGTTACGTTACCCATTAAGTCACCAAAATATTGTTCTGGTGTTACGATTTCAACTTTCATAATAGGTTCTAAAAGAACGCTCTTTGCTTTTTGTAAACCTTCTTTTAATGCCATACTACCTGCAATTTTGAACGCCATTTCTGATGAGTCAACTTCGTGGAATGAACCGTCGTAAACAGTTACCTTGAAGTCTACTACTTCATAACCTGCTAAAATACCGTTCTTAGCTGCTTCTTGAATACCCTTATTGATAGGTTGGATAAATTCTTTTGGAATTGAGCCACCAACTGTTTCATCAATAAATTCGTATCCTTTACCAGCTTCTTGAGGTTCAAGTCTGATTTTACAGTGACCGTATTGTCCGTGACCACCACTTTGACGCTTGAACATACCTTCAGCTTCAACTGCTTGCTTAATAGTTTCCTTATAAGCAACTTGTGGTCTACCTACGTTTGCTTCTACTCTGAATTCTCTTAGTAGTCTATCTACGATAACTTCTAGGTGTAATTCACCCATACCTGCGATAATAGTTTGTCCAGTATCGCCGTCTGTATAAGTTTTGAAAGTTGGGTCTTCTTCAGCAAGTTTTGCTAAAGCTAACGCCATCTTTTCTTGACCTTGCTTTGTCTTTGGTTCGATTGCTACTCTAATAACTGGTTCTGGGAATTCCATTTGTTCAAGAATAATTGGATGTGATTCATCACATAAAGTATCACCAGTAGTAGTATCTTTTAAACCTACGATTGCACAAATATCACCTGCGTAAATTTCTTCAACTTCTTCTCTGTGATTTGCGTGCATTCTTAGTAATCTACCAATTCTTTCTTTCTTACCCTTAACGCTGTTATATACGTAAGAACCTGACTTTAATTTACCAGAATATGCTCTGAAGAATGCTAACTTACCAACGAATGGGTCAGCCATAATCTTAAATGCTAAACCTGCAAATGGTTCGTCGTCTGAAGTTAATCTTTCAGCTTCTTCTCCCTTAGGAGTTACACCCTTGATGTGGTCAACGTCAAGTGGGCTTGGTAAATATGCAACGATTGCATCAAGTAAGTTTTGAACACCCTTGTTTCTGTAGCTTGAACCACATAATACTGGTGTTACGTTCATAGCGATTGTAGCCTTTCTTAAACCTGCTTTGATTTCTTCAATTGAAAGGTCGCCTTCTTCAAAGAACTTTTCCATTAAAGCGTCGTCAGTTTCTGCTGCAAGTTCAACGATTTTTGCTCTTGCTTCTTCAACTGCGTCTACCATGTTTGCTGGAACTGGTTCTTCTTGAATTTCTTTACCTAGGTCGTCAAGATAGATTTCTGCTTTTCTTTCGATTACGTCAACAATACCCTTAAATTCATCTTCTTTACCGATTGGTAAAGTGATTGGAAGAGCGTTAGTCTTTAATCTTTCTCTCATCATTTCAACTGCGTTTTCAAAGTTTGCGCCGTTGATATCCATCTTGTTGATGTAAGCAATTCTTGGAACCTTGTACTTATCTGCTTGTCTCCAAACAGTTTCACTTTGTGGTTCTACACCACCTTTAGCACAAAAAGTTGCTACTGCACCGTCTAGTACACGTAATGATCTTTCTACTTCTACAGTGAAGTCAACGTGGCCTGGCGTGTCAATAATGTTAATTCTATGACCTTTCCATTGACAAGTTGTTGCAGCACTCGTGATAGTAATACCTCTTTCTTGTTCTTGAACCATCCAGTCCATAGTAGCAGAACCTTCGTGAGTTTCCCCTAACTTATGTGTTTTACCTGTATAGAACAAAATTCTTTCAGTAGTAGTGGTTTTACCAGCGTCGATGTGTGCCATGATACCAATGTTTCTGGTCACGTTTAAATCGAATTCTCTAGCCATTTTGCACCTCTAATTAGAATCTGTAATGTGCGAAAGCCTTGTTAGCTTCAGCCATTCTATGAGTATCTTCTTTCTTCTTAACAGCACTACCAGTGTTGTTATATGCGTCCATTAATTCACCTGCAAGTCTTAAGTACATTTCTCTTTCACTTCTCTTTCTTGCAGCTAAAACTAACCAACGAATTGCTAACGTTTGCTTTCTTTCAGCTCTGATTTCGATTGGAACTTGATAGTTAGCACCACCTATTCTTCTTGCTTTTACTTCTACAAGCGGTGTGATGTTAGCAAGTGCTTGATTAAATATATCCATTGGTTCTGCACCAAGTTTTTCTGCTACTAACGCGAATGCGTCGTAAACAATACCTTGTGCAATACCTTTCTTACCGTCCAACATAACTTGGTTGATTAACTTTGTTACAACCTTTGAGTTATATAATGGATCTGGTAATACGTCCCTCTTTGGAACATTGCCTCTTCTTGGCATATTAATTACCTCCTTTAAGTTTTTTATACCTTTTTAGGTATATAGGGTACCCACCCTAGTACAGCTATCACTAACTAATTAAAATTTTTAGTTGTGAACCTTCTGCCTTTCGGCATACTGCCTACTTTAGTCGGGTTCTTTGAATTTCCGAATATAAGTAGGTCATAATGATCTCTTTTTTCTAGCCTTTTGCTAGATCGTTGCTAATCTAAATAGTTATTACTTAGATTTCTTTGTGCCGTACTTTGATCTTGATTGATTACGTTTTGCAACGCCTGCAGTATCAAGTGCGCCACGAACAATGTGGTATCTAACACCTGGTAGGTCCTTAATTCTTCCACCACGAATAAGAACAGAGCTGTGTTCTTGTAGGTTGTGACCTTCACCTGGGATATATACCGTACCTTCTTGCTTGTTAGTCAAACGTACTCTTGCAATTTTACGTAATGCTGAGTTTGGCTTCTTAGGAGAAGTTGTAGTTACTGACAAACATACGCCTCTCTTTTGAGGACATTCGTCTAGAATTGGTGACTTTGATTTGTAAGTAATCTTCTTTCTACCTTGTCTGATTAACTGATTGATTGTTGGCATATCGTACCTCCTTATAAGTTTTCGGATATTCAAAAAACGGTTACCCGCTTAAAGAAACTTAAGTATTGGGGGAGATTATCTCCCCCGTGTTTTTATTCTTCTTCGTTTGAGATTACTGCGTTTAGTTGAGGAGAAAGTCCTTTGTAATCTCTTATACCCGTACCAGCTGGAATAAGTTTACCGATAATTACGTTTTCCTTTAATCCAATTAGTGGGTCAATCTTATTTTTAATTGCAGCTTCACTTAAAACTCTTGTAGTTTCTTGGAATGATGCTGCTGATAGGAAGCTTTCAGTTGCTAATGCAGCCTTAGTAATACCTAAAAGTAATGGTTTTGCAACTGGTGGTCTTAAACCGTTTTCCATAGCTTTAATGTTTTCTTCTTCATAATAGAACTTGTCAACCTTATCGCCTGGAAGCATATCGGTATCACCAGCATTTTCAACTTGTACCTTCTTAAGCATTTGTCTTACGATAATTTCTACGTGCTTATCGTTGATATCAACGCCTTGTGAACGGTAAACTGATTGAATTTCTTTTAGAATATAGTCTTGTACGCCCTTAACACCCTTAGTCTTTAGAATATCTTGTGGATATACTGAACCGTTTGTTAAAATTGTACCTGGTTCAACTCTTTCGCCGTCCTTAATCATTACGCCAGTACCAAATGGTATTGGATATGACTTGGTTTCGCCGTTGTCTGCTGTGATAACTACGTGAATTATCTTATCTTTTTCTTCAATTCTTGCAATACCACTAGTTTCGCAAACGATTGCTGCGTGCTTTGGTCTTCTTGCTTCAAATAATTCTTCTACTCTTGGAAGACCTTGCGTGATATCGCCCGTTGATGCAATACCACCGGTGTGGAACGTTCTCATTGTAAGCTGAGTACCTGGTTCACCGATTGATTGTGCTGCAATAATACCTACTGCTTCACCACGTTGTACTGGAAGACCGTTACTCATATTCTTACCGTAACACTTAGCACATACGCCGCGTTTACTACGACAAGTAAATACGCTTCTAATTTCAACTTCTTCAATACCTGCTTTAACAATTTCATCTGCTTGGTCTTCAGTAATCATTGTGTCTGCCTTAACGATTACCTTGCCGTTAGCGTCAACTACGTCGTTAATTGTATATCTACCAACAAGTCTGTCTTGAAGTTTTTCAATAATTTCGCCCTTAGAACCTTTGATTGCTGAAACCTTGATTCCTCTTGGCTTTTCACCTGTTTCTGCGAAACAGTCGTCTTCTCTAATGATTACTTCGTGTGATACGTCAACAAGTCTTCTTGTTAAGTAACCTGAGTCGGCTGTCTTTAATGCTGTATCTGATAAACCTTTACGTCCACCGTGAGATGAAATAAAGTATTCTAGAACTGAAAGTCCTTCACGGAAGCAAGATTTAACTGGAATTTCAATTGTTTTACCGTTAGGGTCTGTCATAAGACCACGCATGCCGGCAAGCTGTTTAATTTGGTCGATAGAACCACGGGCACCAGAGTTTGCCATCATTAGGATTGGGTTGAACTTATCAAGTGTTCCCTTTAACTTTTCAGTAACGTCGTCAGTTGCCTTTTTCCAGATACTTACTACCTTTTTGTATCTTTCGTCGTTAGTGATATAGCCTCTCTTATATAAGCCTTCTATCTTTAATACTTCTTCTTCTGCGGCTGATAGAATTTCGCCCTTTGTGGTTGGCATACTCATATCAAATACGCTGGTTGTAATTGCGCCAAGTGTTGAATACTTAAAGCCTAATGCCTTAATCTTATCTAATACTTCTGCTGCGCATTGTGAACCCTTTTTCTTAAAGCATTTTTCAACGATATCTTTTAACTTACCTTTACCTACTAGGAAAGATACTTCGTAATTTAAGAAGTCTTCCTTATTTTTTCTTTCGATAAAGCCTAAGTCTTGTGGAATTGCTGCGTTGAAGATGATTCTACCAACGGTAGTTTTAACTCTACCAGTTACCTTTTCACCATCTACTTCAACAGTTCTTCTAACGTAGATTTCGTCTTGAAGATGTAGGTTACCAGTTTGGTATGCCATAATTGCTTCATCTTCACTTAAGTAAGCGTGGCAAACGTAAACTTCACCGTTTTCATCTTCTCTATTTTTATTGTTATATTTTTTGCCTTCTTCACGTCTTAAAATTGTTAGATAGTATGAACCCATAACCATATCTTGTGTAGGACTCATTACAGGCTTACCGTCTGAAAGTTTTAAGATGTTGTTAGATGCAAGCATTAAGAATCTTGCTTCTGCTTGTGCTTCTAATGAAAGTGGAACGTGAACTGCCATTTGGTCACCGTCGAAGTCGGCGTTGAACGCACCACATACTAGTGGGTGTAGTTTAATTGCTCTACCTTCGATTAGAACTGGTTCGAAAGCTTGAATTGATAGTCTGTGAAGAGTTGGCGCACGGTTTAGTAATACTGGATGGTCTTTAATAACCTCTTCTAGTACGTCCCAAACTACTGAACTTGCTCTTTCAACAGTACGTTTTGCGTTTTTAATGTTGTGGCAAATGTTGTTTTCAACAAGCTTTTTCATTACGAAAGGCTTGAATAATTCGATTGCCATTTCCTTTGGAAGACCACATTGGTAAAGTTTTAATTCCGGTCCTACTACGATAACTGAACGTCCTGAGTAGTCAACACGCTTACCAAGCAAGTTTTGACGGAATCTACCTTGTTTACCACGAAGCATTCCTGATAAAGACTTAAGATCTCTATTACCTGCGCCAGAGATTGCCTTACCTCTTCTACCGTTATCGATTAACGCGTCAACGGCTTCTTGAAGCATTCTCTTTTCGTTTCTTATAATGATTTCAGGAGCAGAAAGTTCCATTAACTTCTTAAGTCTGTTGTTTCTGCTGATAACTCTTCTATATAAGTCGTTTAAGTCAGAAGTAGCGTATCTACCACCGTCTAATTGAACCATTGGTCTAAGTTCAGGTGGAATTACAGGAAGAACGTCTAAAATCATCCATTCAGGCTTATTGCCACTCTTTCTAAATGATTCTAAAATTTCTATTCTCTTAACTGCTCTAACTCTCTTTTGACCAGAAGTGTTTTCTTCAATGATTGCCTTAGTTTCCCTGCATTCTTTTTCTAGGTCGATTGCCATTAAAAGTTCTTTAACGGCTTCAGCGCCCATACCAGTTTTGAAAGAACCTTCACCATACTTTTCTTCAAGTTCAAGTTTTTCTCTATCATTTATTACTTGCTTGTAAGTTAGTTCAGTTTCACCTGGATCAAGAACAACGTGATTTGCAAAGTAAATTACTTGTTCTAAGGCTTTTGGGCTCATATCAAGGATTAAACCAATTTTGCTTGGTACACCCTTAAAATACCAAATGTGTGATACAGGGGCTGCAAGTTCAATGTGACCCATTCTGTCACGACGAACTTTTGCTCTCGTTACTTCTACGCCACACTTGTCGCAGATAACACCCTTATATCTAATTCTTTTATATTTACCACAATGACATTCCCAGTCCTTGGTTGGTCCAAAAATTCTTTCGCAGAATAGGCCACCGATTTCTGGTTTTTGTGTTCTATAGTTAATAGTTTCAGGCTTTGTTACTTCGCCGTAAGACCATTCCCTAATTTTTTCGGGAGATGCAACTCCTATCTGTATTGAATCAAAATTGTTAAGTTCAAACATTATATATTACCTCCCCTATTATTCCTCATCTTCGAATAAATCTTCATCATCTAGAAGATCGTCATCAAGAAGGTCGTCTTCACTTGGAATTGAAGTGTCAAGTTCGTCTTCTTCTTCAAATAAATCCTTTGAACTGAATTCAAATTCATCGCCAAGTTCAATATCTTCAGCGTCGTCGAACATTTCTTCTTCATCAAAGCGAATTTCATCAATATTTTCCTTTTCACGTACAGGAATAATATCAAGGTCTTCACCTTCGATAAGGTCTTTGATTGCAACTTCTTCTTTATTTTCAGTAAGTGCTTTCATATCAAGCGCTAAGCTTTGAAGTTCCTTAAGTAGTACCTTGAACGCTTCAGGAATACCTGGTTCGCTTATGCTGTTACCTTTAACGATTGATTCGTAAGTCTTAACACGGCCTACAACGTCGTCTGATTTAACAGTTAGAATTTCTTGTAAAATGTGTGCTGCGCCGTATGCTTCAAGCGCCCAAACTTCCATTTCACCGAATCTTTGTCCACCGAATTGCGCCTTACCACCTAAAGGTTGTTGCGTAACTAGTGAGTATGGACCAGTTGAACGTGCGTGAATCTTATCATCTACTAAGTGGATAAGTTTAATCATGTACATTTGACCAACAGTTACTCTGTTATCAAAAGGTTCGCCCGTTCTTCCATCGTAAAGTTGAATTTTACCGTCAACTACGCCGTCTGGATTTACGAAATTGTTATCAGCAAGTAAATCGCTTATATCTTTTTCACTTGCACCGTCAAATACTGGCGTTGCAATTTTCCAACCTAATTGCTTACATACTAAACCTAAGTGTACTTCTAAAACCTGACCGATGTTCATACGAGATGGAACGCCTAGTGGGTTTAATACGATTTGTAGTGGAGTACCGTCTGCTAAGAAAGGCATATCACTTTCAGGAAGAATTCTTGAAATAACACCCTTGTTACCGTGACGACCTGCCATCTTATCACCGATAGAAATCTTACGTTTTTGTGCGATGTAAACTCTTACTAACTTGTTAACCCCTGGTGGAAGTTCATCTTTATTTGCTCTCGTAAAGATTTTAACGTCTACTACGATACCACCTTCACCGTGAGGTACTTTTAATGAAGAATCTCTAACTTCTCTTGCCTTTTCACCAAAGATTGCACGAAGAAGTCTTTCTTCAGGAGAAAGTTCAGTTTCACCCTTAGGTGTAACCTTACCTACTAAGATGTCACCGCTGTTAACTTCAGCACCTACACGGATAATACCGTTTTCGTCTAAGTCTTTAAGTGCGTCTTCACCTACGTTAGGGATATCTCTTGTGATTTCTTCTTCACCAAGTTTAGTATCTCTTGCTTCAGTTTCGTGTTCTTCTATATGGATAGACGTAAATACGTCTTCTCTAACTAATTTTTCTGAAAGAAGTATAGCATCTTCGTAGTTATAACCTTCCCAGCTCATAAAGCCGATAAGAATGTTTCTACCAAGAGCAAGTTCCCCGTTAGAAGTTGAAGGACCGTCTGCAATAACTTGTCCTTTTGCAATCTTTTCGCCTTTATCAACGATAGGTCTTTGGTTTAGACAAGTACCTTGGTTAGAACGTTCAAACTTCTTAAGGATATATTCTCTATCCGTGCCGTCTTCTTCTGTAATGATAATTTTATCACTTGCAACAATTTTTACAGTACCTGCTTCTTTAGCAATTACCATAACGCCTGAGTCGTAAGCAATTCTGCCTTCGATACCAGTTGCAACGATTGCGTTTTCAGGCTTTAATAGTGGAACAGCCTGTCTTTGCATGTTTGAACCCATTAGCGCACGGTTAGTATCGTCGTTTTCTAGGAATGGAATTAACGCTGTTGCTACTGAAACTAATTGCTTAGGAGATACGTCCATATAGTCCATAACTTCTCTAGGTTCTTCAGTAATTTCATCTCTTCTTCTGCAAGATACACGTTCGTTAATGAAATGTCCTTCTGCGTCAAGTGGTTCGTTTGCTTGCGCTACTGTATAATTATCTTCTTCATCAGCAGTTAAGTAATCAACAATTCCTGTAACTACGCCCTTTTTCTTATCAACTCTTCTATAAGGTGATTCGATAAAACCGAATTCGTTAACCTTTGCAAAGGTTGAAAGTGATGAAATAAGACCGATATTTTGTCCTTCAGGGGTTTCAATAGGACACATTCTTCCGTAGTGAGAGTGGTGAACGTCACGCACTTCAAAGGTTGCTCTATCTCTATTTAAACCACCAGGTCCTAATGCTGATAACTTTCTCTTGTGAGTTAGTTCTGCAATAGGGTTAGTTTGATCCATAAATTGTGAAAGTTGTGATGAACCGAAGAATTCTTTAATTGCTGAACTTACTGGTCTAACGTTCACAAGTCCTTGTGGAGAAACTTCTTTAGGGTCTTGTGTAGCCATTCTTTCTTTAATAATTCTTTCAAGTCTTGCTACACCGATTCTAAATTGATTTTGTAATAATTCGCCAACACTTCTTACACGTCTGTTACCTAAGTGGTCAATGTTGTCGATTGTGCCGATTTCGTAATTTAAGTCAAGGTTTAATGAAACTGTTGCTACGATATCGTCAACCGTGATGTGTTTATGGTTAAGTTTGTCGATTAAAGGTCTTAAAGTTCTTCTCTTTTCAGCGTCAAGCTTAATCTTTCCACCTTCGATTAATTCGTAGTAAAGTTTACAAGCGGAAACGAACTTGTTTCTAATTTCTTTAGCCTTTTCTTCATTCTTCTTGTATTCTGGCTTATCGTCTTCAGGAGTGATTTCTCTATCTTCAATGTAGAAAATTGCGTTGATTTGCTTTTTAAAAGTTTCAGCAACTTCTTCAACAGTTGAAGTCTTTAATGCTTGGTTAATTTCCTTAGAGAAAACTAGGTTTGGATAATAAACTGTTGAAAGTAGTCCAAATGGTCTTGGATCTAAACCTGTAACAGCTTTATAATCAACTGTGTTGTTTGCAATAATCTTGTGCTTTTCGCCGTTAACGTCAACGTAAATTTCGTTAATACCACTGTTTTGAATGTTTTCAGCAATTTCTTTAGTGATAACTTCACCCTTTGCTACTAAAACTTCACCATCTTCGTTAATAACGTTTTCAAACGCAGTACAGCCAACGATTCTTACTGCCATACGTAGGCGCTTATTGAACTTATATCTACCAACTCTTGCTAAATCGTATCTTCTTGGATCGAAGAATAAATTACGCAATTGTTGTTTAACTGCTTCATCAGTTGGGATTTCACCTGGTCTAAGACGTCTATATAATTCAAATAAGCCGTCGCTTTCTGACTTAGCTGAATCCTTTTCAATAGTAGCTGTTATCATAGCGTCGTTATCGAAAAGTTCATTTAATTTGTCATCTGTACCAAAACCTAACGCTCTTAAAAGTACGGTTGCAGTAAGTTTTCTAGTTCTGTCAACCTTTACCCATAAAACGCCATTTGCGTCTTGTTCAAATTCAAGCCAAGCACCACGGTTTGGAATAACCGTCGTATCAAATACGTTACGACCTGACTTATCAACTTCTTTATTGTTGTAAACGCCTGGAGAACGTACTAATTGTGATACGATAACTCTTTCTGCACCGTTGATGATGAATGAACCGTTGTCAGTCATTAATGGGAAGTCGCCCATAAATACTTCTTGGTCCATAGCTTCGCCCGTTTCTTTGTTAACTAGTCTTACCTTTACTCTTAAAGGTAAAGAGAACGTAGCGTCTCTATCTCTACATTCTTTTTCGTTGTATTGAGGTTTACCTGCTAGAGTGTAGTCTAGAAAGTAAAGTTCAAAACGGTCAGAATAGTCTGTGATTGGCGAAAAGTCTTCTAATACTTCCCCTATGCCTTCTTTAATGAAGTTTTCATAAGAGTCTTTTTGGATTTCCACCAAATAAGGAATTTCAATTGCTTCCTTAATCTTAGAAAAAGTTTTTCTTCTAACCTTTCCACATTGAATTTCAGGTAGATTACGTGTCATTAAAAAACACTCCTTAAAAAATTTTTTAAATTTTGCTTGACATAAGTTGTAAAACTAACCGTTTTGTAGTATAATCAACTTAAGACCAAGCGATTTGCCGTTATTACCTTATATATACTGCACTTTTTTGGTCTAAAATTTTTTTATTTTTTCTTAAAAAAGGCGATATGATACGACAATAACCTATTATAATACATTATATTATGATAGAACACCTTGCCAACTATGTCAAGCGTTTTTTTGAAAGTTTTTGAAAAAAAATTTTTTTGCGACAAGTTTTGACTTTTTTCGGCTTTTTTATAAGGATTTTTTTATGAGAATTGATAAATTTTTAAAGGTTGCTAGAATACTTAAAAGAAGAACGGTTGCTAACGACGCTTGTTCTGGTGGAAGAGTTAGCGTTAACGGTAAAGACGTTAAGCCTTCTTACAAATTAAAGATAGGCGATATTGTTGAACTTAGGTTTAGTTCTACCGTTATTAAGTTTAAAGTAAAAGAATTAAGAGAATTTGCTAAAAAAGAAGAAGTGGAAAGCATGTACGAATTTATAGGAGAGTAAAATGGTTAGTCTTATTTTAACCTGTGCAGGGCAAGGTAAAAGAACTGGATTTGATGAAAACAAACTATTAAAGTTAATAAATGGCAAAAGCGTAATTGATACTGCTTTTGACGCATTTACAAATAGTGGTTTAATTGATGAGTTTATTATAACTGCTAATAAATATGATTACGACTTTTTAACGAAAAAGTTTAAAGGAAGAGCTAACGTTGTTTTAGGTGGCGAAACTAGAACCCTTTCTATTAAAAGCGCTTTAGCCTTAGTAAAAGGCGATATCGTTTTAATTCACGACGGTGCAAGACCTTTCGTTAGTAAGGAAGTTATTTTAGATTGTATTCAAACGGTTAAAAAGTTTGGTAGTGGTATCGCCTCTATCCCTACCCCTGAAACTATTGCAACGGCAATTAACGGGGAAATTCTTTCAGCAACTAAAGAAAACCTTTATACTGTTCAAACTCCTCAAGGATTTTTTACTAAAGATATTAAAAAGGCTTACGATAAATTAGTAACTTTTGATTACCCAGACGATAGCAGTATTTATAAAGAATTTATAGGTATTCCTCATCTATCAAAAGGGGACCCTAAAAACAAAAAGTTAACTTTTAAAGAAGATTTTAAGTTAGAAACTAGGGTAGGTACTGGTTTTGACTGCCATAAATTAGTTGAAAATAGACGTCTTGTTTTAGGTGGCGTGGTTATCCCCCACGATAAAGGGCTTTTAGGTCATAGCGACGCTGACGTACTTATCCACGCTATTATGGACGCGCTACTTTCTTCAGTAGGGCTAAAAGATATCGGGTATTATTTTAGCGATAAAGACCCTAAATTTAAGGATATTGATAGCACTATTTTACTTAAAGAAGTTTTGAAAATGGTTGATGAAAAGGGTTATAAGGTAGATAACCTTTCAGCCGTTATTATGGCTGAAAAGCCTAAACTACTTAAGCATATTGATAGCATAAAAGAAAATTTAGCAAAACTACTTAATATTGAGGTAGACAAAATAGGTTTAACGGCAACCACATTAGAAGGTTTAGGGTTTGTCGGCAGAGAAGAAGGAATTTGCGTTAAAGCCGACCTTTTAGTTACAAGTAAATAAAACAGAATAAAAACAAAAAGCGAAGATAAAATCTTCGCTTTTTTGGTTGAGTTTTTATATTATTTACCATCAACTGAAACTTCTATACGGCAAGGAGCCCTATGATTGCTACTAGATTTATAATATACATGTATTTCATTTCCATTTGCATCTTCCGCTTTAAAAGATTTATAATCAAAATAATTTGAATTATCTATATTTTTAATAAATCCAGCTTCTTTACATTGATTTATATAATCTTCAAAATCTTTTTCTGATGCATCATAAATTGTAAAACTAAATGTTTTCCCATAATCAAAGCCTTTTTTTACGACTTGTTTGTTTGGCTTTGGAGCTAGTTTTGCTATATTGCTTTCCGACCATTCAAATATTTCCACACCATCTTTAGATAAATCTTTTGTAGTATTTTCAACATAATCATGCTCAATACCAAACATTTTATTGTCTTTTATATATTCTATAGTGATTTTTGAAATTTCCATAAGATTATATTCTTTAATATCATGGCAAAAATTCCAACTTCCTTCTAAATTACAAGGAACAATCTTTGAACTTTCCCCTTTATCTGTAAAATAATAATTATTTGCCGTAATATAAAAAACAGAGATATCGTCTTGCGCATATTTTTCAAAAACAGCAAGGTCATCTTCTGTTAAATTTTTCTTTTGTTTGAATTCTACTTCCACTCCCGTTATTGTAAATCTAGAGTTGTTTTTGTAAGAAAAAACAACAGTATTTTTACCTTCAAAAGTTGTTTCTTCAACTTTCCACACGATATCACTTAAGGAAAACTTTTCACTTTTCCCATTTCCCCCACAAGCAGATAATGTAAAAATTGTCAAAAGACTTAAAATCAACGCTACTATTCTTTTCATACTATACCTCCTAAAAATTTTAAAATAAAAAAGTGCGCCGACCGAAGTCAACGCACTAAAACGCAAACTCCGGTTGTCGCCAAACAAACTTACGCATAGTATGGATATTGCACATACTCACATAATGGAATTTGCAGTTTTTTCAAATTCTAATAATGAATATGTACAACAAAATAAAATATTATCCTTATAAAAAGAAAAATACCCACTTTATGCGTTTATTAAGTTTGTTTGGCAATATCAGTATAACACACTAAACTTTGTTTTGCAAGATTTAAAAAAAGAAAAAGCGAAGATAAATTCTTCGCTTTTTTAGTTTGTTATCATTGTTTTTTAGTTTATTGTTCTTTCTCATATCCTATGTTTGATGGTTTATTTTCATCAAAACTAAAGTTACAAATAGATGCAACTAGTGGATAAATTTCAAAAGTTATTATACCTAAAAAGAAATAAGCTAACGTTCTACTTTTCCAACCGTTAGGTTTTAATGAAGTATGGTTTATAATAATACTACCGATAAAACCTAAAAAGAAGGTTAATAAAAATCTTGCAAGTTTAGTTTCATCTGCTGAAGATATAAATGGAGCAGGTTTAACCCTACAGCCACAGTGTACGCAAATTTCTGCGTCGTCGTGAATTTCTTTACCACATTTTGAACAGTACATAATTTTTTCTCCTTTAGTTTTATTTTAACGTTTCACGGAGCGGAATTGATGCAACTGCGTTTAAAGTTATGTCGGCAAAATTCTTTTTTCTAAATTGAATTGAGCCTTCTGCAGCAATCATTGCGCCGTTATCCGTACAATATCTTTTTTCTGGTAAAACAAGTTTTATTTTTTCTTTTTCACAGGCTTTTGTCAAACTTTCCCTTAAATAACCGTTTGCCGCTACGCCACCACCTATCGTTAAAGTATTATACTTTTTTTCCTTTACTGCTTTAACTGCCTTTAGGGCCAAAACGTCTATTGCAGAACATTGAAAAGAACAAGCAACGTCAGCAATATTAACCTCTTCTCCCTTTTGTTTTAGTTTATGTACGTGGTTTATAACAGCAGTTTTTAACCCACTATAAGAAAAGTTATATCCACCCTTTCCTTTAAGCATTTTTGGTAGTTTAACGCTATTTTTGCCTGTTTTTGCTTCCCTTTCAATATTAGGGCCACCCGGATATGAAAGTCCTAAAACCCTTGCAACCTTGTCAAAGGCTTCGCCAACAGCGTCGTCTAACGTGCCACCTAAAACTTCAAACTCGTCGTAACTTTTAACGTCTATTATAGCAGTATGCCCACCACTAACTAATAACGTTATAAAAGGTGGCTGTAAATTTTTATCTTGCAAATACGCCGCCGATATATGCCCTCTTATATGATTTACTGGGATAAGTGGTTTATTAGTAGCGTAACTAAGCCCTTTAGCAAAAGATACGCCAACTAATAACGCGCCTAAAAGCCCTGCTCCGTAAGTTACGGCAAAACCATCAATATCGTTAAAGGTTAAATTACTTTCCTTTAACGCTTGTTTCGTTGCGTCAAGTATGGCTTCAGTATGCGCTCTTGATGCTATTTCGGGAACTACACCACCAAACTTCGCTTGTTCTGTCGCTGAACTTATTATCTTGTCAGCCAAAATTTCCCTACCGTTTTTTACTATTGCTACGGCAGTATCATCACAGGAAGTTTCTATCCCCATTATTATAAAATCTTTCTTTTCTTTTATCATTTTGATTTTTTAAGGTAATCTTCAATAAAACCTTGTATGTTACCATCCATAACAGCATTTACGTCGCTATTTTCATAGCCAGTTCTATGGTCTTTTACTAAAGTGTAAGGGCAAAATACATATGAACGAATTTGGCTACCCCACTCTATTTTTTTTATTTCCCCTTTAAGGTCTTGTTCTTTTTCTAACCTTTCGCTTTCACGCTTTTCAACAAGTTTACTATATAACATTCTCATAGCCATTTCCTTGTTTTGCGTTTGGCTTCTTTCGTTTTGGCAAGAAACCACTATACCAGTAGGCAAGTGGGTTATTCTAACGGCAGAGTCCGTTTTGTTTATGTGTTGTCCCCCTGCGCCACCTGCTCTATAAGTATCTATTCTTAATTCGGTTAAATCAATTTTTATTTCTTCGTCTTCTTCAATTTCAGGCATTACTTCTAAGCTAGCAAAAGAAGTATGTCTTCTTTTGTTTGCATCAAAAGGGGATATTCTAACAAGTCTATGCACCCCTTTTTCTGCCTTTAAATATCCGTATGCGTTTAAGCCTTCTACCTTAAAACTAACGCTTTTAATACCTGCTTCGTCCCCTGCTAAACGGTCTAATTCGCTAACAGTGTAACCCACTCTTTCAGCGTACCTAACGTACATTCTATAAAGCATTTCCGTCCAGTCGCAAGCTTCCGTTCCACCTGCGCCTGAGTGAAGGGTTAGTAAAGCGTTTAAGCTATCATACTTCCCTTTAAGAAGAGATTTAACAAAAGTTTCTTCAATGGTAGTTTTTGCTTTTTTGAAATCTTCCTCAATTTCATTAAGCAAACTTTCATCCTCTTCCATCTCTGAAAGAAGAATTACTTCTTCAATATCTTTAACCAACTTTTCCGTTTTGTTAAAGGTTTCTACCGTGTTTTCAAGCGCCGTTATTTTTTTGGCTAAAACTTGATATTTTTTTACGTCCAAATAATTTTCTTCTTTAGACGCCTCTTTCCTTAAATCTTCTAACTCTTTTTTTAGGTTAGTTAGGTCAAAGAGAGTGCCCTGCCTCTTCTAAAAGTTTCTTAAGCTCTTTGATTTGTTCTTTCATTTCGTCAGTTTTAATCATAAAAGCTCCTTATTTACCACAACAGTTTTTATACTTTTTACCACTTCCACAAGGACATGGGTCGTTTCTACCAACTTTATCATCAGCTTTCTTAGGGCGTTTTACTCCTTCAGTTTCGTTGGTAACTAAATCCCTTTTTTCTTCCATTTTTTGTGGAAGTTTTTGTAATTCAGCCTTTAATAAAAGTGAAATTGTATCATATTGAATACTTTCAGTTAGGTCGGCAAACATTTCTAAGCTTTCCTTTTTGTATTCAACAACTGGGTCAACTTGTCCGTATGCACGAAGACCGATACCCTTTCTTAATTGGTCCATACTGTCGATATGGTCAATCCACTTAGTATCAACGTTTCTAAGTAGAACCATCTTTTCAATTTCTTTAAAATCTAAATCCATTTCAGCATATCTAGTAATTTTTGCTTCGTATTCAGAAATTGTTTCAGCAACTAATTTTTCAATAATATAATCGTAATCCCAGTTTTCAAGTTTTTCTTTAGTGATAAAGTTTGCGCCTACTGGTAAAAGTCTTGCTTCAATTGCTTTATTTAAACTTTCAATATCCCAGTTTTCAGGCTTACTTGCTTCATCAACTACACCTAAAACGGTACTTGCAACGTAGTCAGGAACTAAGTTTAATATATCTTCGTGAACGTCTTTTTTCTTAATAACGTCCATTCTTTCTTGATACATAACAAGTCTTTGCTTGTTCATAACGTCGTCGTACTCTAAAACGTGTTTTCTTATACCAAAGTTTCTACCTTCGATAGTTCTTTGTGCGTTTTCTACTGATTTAGAAAGCATTTTTGCTTGTAATGGTTCATCTTCAGGAAGACCTAAAGAATCGCAAATCTTATACATTCTATCTCCACCGAAACGCTTTAATAATTCGTCTTCAGTTGAAATAAAGAATACTGAAGAACCTTTGTCCCCTTGACGGCCACTTCTACCACGAAGCTGATTATCAATACGACGTGATTCGTGTCTTTCAGTACCTAAAATGTGTAAGCCACCTGCATTAATAACCTTTTCTTTTTCAGCATCTGTTTGTGCTTTAAATGCGTCGTAAACTTCTCTATAATGCTTTCTTATTTCTTTAATTTCATCATCAACGTCTACGATAAATGAAGTTGCAATTTCTACCTTTTCATCTTCATAGCCTTCTTCACGAAGTTTTCTTTTTGCTAAGAATTCTGGGTTACCACCAAGTAAAATATCCGTACCACGACCTGCCATATTTGTTGCAATGGTAACTGCACCAAATCTACCTGCTTGTGCTACGATATCTGCTTCTCTTGCGTGGTTTTTAGCGTTTAATACGTTGTGCTTAATGCCGTAACGGATAAGCATTTTTGAAACTTCTTCAGACCTTTCAACAGTTGCAGTACCTACTAGAACTGGTTGACCTAGTTTATGTCTTTCAACTATGTCTTTTATAATAGCATCTTTTTTAGCCTTTTCAGTTTTATACATAACGTCAGGAGCGTCAATTCTTTGAACAGGCTTATTTGTTGGAATTTCTAATACGTCTAAACCGTAAATCGTTCTAAATTCTTCTTCTTCCGTTTTAGCAGTACCAGTCATACCTGATAACTTTTTGTATAATCTAAAGTAATTTTGGAAAGTAATAGTTGCGTAAGTTTTGTTTTCATCACGAACTTTTACGTTTTCCTTTGCTTCGATTGCTTGGTGAAGACCGTCAGAATATCTTCTACCAATCATAAGACGACCGGTAAATTCGTCAACGATAATAATTTCACCGTCTTTAATAATATAATCGTTGTCTTTTTTGAATAAATGGTAAGCCTTTAACGCTTGTTGAATGTGGTGGTTAAGGTCAGCGTTCGCTACGTCAGCAAGATTTTCTATACCAAAAAATCTTTCAGCCTTTGATGCACCACTTTCAGTAATTTGTACAGTCTTTTCTTTAATATCTAAAGTAAAGTCTTCATCAATTTTTAAAGTCTTTACAAATCTATTAGTTTGAACGTATTTTTCACTAGACGTTCCACCTTTACCAGAAATAATTAAAGGAGTTCTTGCTTCATCAATTAAAATTGAGTCAACTTCGTCGACGATTGCAAAGTTAAGTTCTCTTTGAACCATTCTTTCTAAACTATTTTTAAGGTTATCTCTTAAATAGTCAAAGCCCATTTCGTTATTCGTTCCGTAAGTTATGTCTGAAGCATATGCCTTTCTCTTATCATCATCTTCCATACCAGAAATTGCAACGCCAACTGTTAAACCCATAAACTTGTAAACTTTACCCATCCATTCTGCGTCACGGCTTGCAAGGTAATCGTTTACCGTAACGATATGAACGCCTTTACCTGTTAACGCATTTAGGTATGCAGGTAAGGTTGCAACTAAAGTTTTACCTTCACCAGTTCTCATTTCGGCAACTCTACCTTGGTGTAAACAAATACCACCCATTACTTGTACTTTGTAATGGCGCATTTTTAATACTCTCCATGCAGCCTCTCTTATAACTGCAAAAGCATCAAACAAAATATCATCAACCGTTTCGCCTTTATTTAATCTTTCTTTAAAAACGTTTGTCATATTTTGTAATTCTTCATCAGTTAGGTTTTTGTACTTTCCTTCTAGTGCTAAAACCTTGTCAGCCATGGCGTCGATTTTTCTTAAATTTCTTCTGTTATCGCCATCTAAAATGTATCTGATTAAACCCATAATTTAACCCCTTTATATATAACTTTATTTTTTAACTTATTTGAACGGAAGCAACCGTTAACGCTTTAACAGTTTTTGCCCCACTACTTTTTAATAATTCAGCAATTCTTTCTACCGTTGCGCCAGTTGTCATTACGTCGTCAACTATTAAAATAGACTTGTCTATAATTTCCTTTTTGCTTGTTAACTTAAAAGAACCTTTTAGATTAACCTTTCTTTCCTTTCTCTTAAGTCCTACTTGTTTACTCGTTCTTTTTGTTTTTACAATTACCTCTTCTAAAACAGGTACGTTAATTAGTTTAGAAAGTTCTTCTGCCAAAAGTTTACTTTGGTTAAACCCTCTTTTTCTTTGGTCCTTTCTAAACATTGGTACGTAAACGATTGCGTCTACGTTAAAATAATTTTTCCAGTAAACGTTTGCAAGGTAAGGAGCAAAAATTCTTGCTAAATATCTTTTACCACTATACTTTAGTTTGTGTATTAAAAGTCTAACTGCGTCAGAGTAGTCAAAAACGCTTCTTGCTAAGTCGATATCCGTTTGCTTATTCTTACAACTTAAACAGTAGTTGGTTGAAACATTTACCTTTCTACCACAATGGTTACAAATTTTATCTTCTAAAAAGGGTAGATTTTCAAAACATTCTTTACAAAAATGCTCTTTTTTGAAAAGTTCTTTCCCACAAACTTCACAAGTCCAGTAAAGGTGTGTGAAATTTTCATCAAAAACCTTTCTTGTAACCCTTTTTAGGAAATAGAAAAGTTTCATAGATATTTCTTTAAATCTTCTACTCTATCTAATCTTTCCCAAGGATAATTTTCCTTTCCAAAGTGTCCGTATGACGCCGTGTCGCTGTAAATTGGATTTCTTAAAGAAAGCGTTTCAATTATTGCTGATGGACGAAGGTCAAATTCTTTCCATATAATATTTGCAACTTCTTCATCAGTCAACTTGCTTGTGCCGTAAGTATTAACGAAAATTGAAACTGGTTTTGCTACGCCGATTGCGTAAGCAACTTCTATCATACACTTACTTGCCATACCACTTGCTACAATGTTTTTAGCAACGTATCTTGCCATATAACTTGCTGAACGATCAACCTTTGTTGGGTCTTTACCTGAAAAAGCACCACCACCGTGAGCGCAGTATCCACCATAAGTATCTACAATAATTTTTCTACCAGTAAGTCCCGAGTCTCCGTTAGGTCCACCTATTTCAAAACGACCGGTTGGGTTAACTAAATACTTGGTGTTTTCATCTAAATATTCTTTTGGTAAAACCTTTTTAATAACTAATTCTATTAAATCTTCACGAAGTTTTTCAGTTGAAACACTCTTATCGTGTTGGCAAGATAAAACTACCGTGTCTATACGAACTGGCTTTCCGTTAAAATATTCAACGGTGATTTGTCCCTTTCCGTCAGGGCGTAAATATGGAAGAAGTCCACTTTCTCTAACTTCGTCCACCTTTTTACACATTTTATTAGCAAGTGCGTGTGCAAGTGGCATATATTCTTTAGTTTCGTTAGTTGCAAAGCCGAACATCATACCTTGGTCGCCAGCGCCGTGTTGGTCGTAAATATCTCCACCTTCTTTTTTCTCTAAAGAATTATCTACGCCAAGCGCAATATCTGCACTTTGCTCTTTTATTTTAACTAAAATTTCTACCGTATCGGCATCAAAACCAATTTCTTTTTCAGTATAACCAATTGAAGAAATAGTATCCCTTGCAATTTTTTCTATATCAACTTTTGCAGTCGTGGTTATTTCTCCCATAACAAGCAAAAAGTCGGTCGTACAAACCGTTTCGCACGCAACCCTTGCGTTTTTATCTAGCGCTAAAATAGCGTCTAAAACTGCATCTGATATTTGATCACAAACTTTGTCTGGGTGACCTTTTGTTACACTTTCACTTGAAAAAAATTCTCTCATTTGTACACCTTTCCTTATAACTAATTCATTATATAACATCTATACCTTTTTGTCAATTGCTATAACTTTTTCTTTTGGCTTTTTTAGGCTAATTATTGACAAAATTGTAAATAAATATTAAAATTTAACCGTATCAATTTTTAAGGAATTTTTATGGCTAATTGTTTTTTATGCCCTAATAATTGTGGGGTGGATAGAAAATTAAATAACGGCGTTTGTGGAGTAAGCGATAAAGTTAAAATTGCCAAATACTACCTTCACCCTTTTGAAGAGCCTATTATTAGTGGTAAAAATGGGTCTGGTACGGTGTTTTTTACCGGATGTTCACTTAAATGTGTGTTTTGCCAAAACTTTGAAGTTAGTAGAAATTTAACGGGTAAGGAAATTAGTATTACTGAACTTGCTAATATTTTTAAAGAACTTGAAAGTTTAGGGGCAGAAAATATAAATTTAGTTAACCCAACGCACTATACTGATGAAATTATTAAGGCTTTTAATATTTATAAGCCAAATATTCCTATCGTTTACAACACGCACGGCTATGAAAAGGTAGAAACTTTAGAAAAAATTAACGACTACGTTGACGTTTATATGCCCGATATGAAGTATTTTAGTAATGATATTTCTTTTAGGTATTCAGGTAAATATGACTATTTTAAAAATGCTAAAAAAGCCATTGAGTATATGCTAAATAAACCTATAATTTTTGAAAACGGCTTACTAAAAAGCGGGGTTTTGGTTAGGCACTTAGTACTACCACTAAACACGGTAGATAGTAAAAAGGTGTTAGACTGGTTTGCTACTATTAAAGATAAAGCCTACCTTTCACTTATGTCGCAATACACTCCGTTTGGCAAAATTGATTCTTTCCCCGAACTAAAAAGAAAGATTACTAAAAGAGAGTATAATACTTTAATTGACTACGCACTATCACTTGGTATTGAAAATATGTTTATTCAAGAAGATTTAAGTAGTAGTGAAGAATATATTCCAAAGTGGGATTTTTAAGTTAGTTATTTAAAATAAAAAAAGGACTTCTGTATTGAAATCCTTTTTAATTTATATTAGTCTTTCTTTTTAACAACTAAAGATGCACCTGCTAAAAGTAGCATTGAAATCATAACGTTTGTTGTAGTTATAACTGAGCCACAACCACCCTTGTCGTCAGTTGGCGCATCAGGAGCGTCAACGCTTAAACTTTCAATTGTTAAGTAAACGTCATCTACTACTGAACGGTAAACTGGGTTTTCATCAGTTATATATCCCATATGTGCAAAGCTTATTGTTGTTTCATCTTCACTAACGTAAGGTACACAGTCAGGTTCAAATAAATATGGAATTAGATAAGCATCTTCACAGTTTAACGTTACTGCATAAGCACCGTTTTCAAAAGTTACGTTAGTTGAAGCACCAATAGTTGTGTTAGTATATCCACCTGAATACTTCTTTAACAATAAACTACTACCGTCTTTTAATTTGGTATATTTAATTCCGTGAATATCTAAAATCGCTAATATTTTATCAATATTAGGGTTTGCTGCATCAACAACGTATGCAGTCGGCATTGTACGAACTTTTGTTACTGTGTCAACTAAAGAACGAGAGTAAGTTCTTGTTTCATTAGCATAACTTCCATCTGGTTTTAAGGTCGGGTAAGGAAATGTAACTTTATTATTTCCACTTGTTTTAAATTCTAACGCAAATAGTCTATCTCTATCATAAGTAGTGATATTTTTAACTCTTTCACGGTTAGTATAAACGTCGTTAGCAAGTTGTCCTTCGTAATCAACGATACTGTCAGTTAAACTCTTTAATGCTTCTTTCATAGCAAATACTGCTCTTGCATAACGAGATTTACCACTTGATATTCTCATTACTTCAATAATGAAAGAATATGATCCACGAGTAATAGGATAGTCTTTTGAGTTACCAGGAGAAGTTGTACCTACGTAGTAAACTTCTGAACGAAGACCCAATGCTCTTGTGTTATCAATAGCATCAACCATCATTACGTAACCCTTATCGTTAACCACGTCGTATTCACCTTCTTCAACTGTGTATAAAGGTGAATTTTGAACGCTTGAATAACGAATTGCTACGTCCATAAAACCACCGTCAATAACGCCTGTTGCTTCATTAATATCAAATCTACCATAGTCTTCGTGACAGTCAACGTAGACGGTTGGCATAAAGTTATTGTAAGTTGCAATTTGGTTTTGAACTGATTCAATTGATGCTCTTAATAACTCACGGTTTGGATTTATTCCAGTTGTTGTAGAACGAGCATATCTTTGGTTGTTATCAACACTTACAATTGGAATAATAACGATTGCACCGATATCACTTAATACTTCATCACCATAATTGCCACAAAGTTCTTTTGCGTACGCAAGAGTACCTTCCATGCCAGCAGGTTCGTTACCGTGAACGCCACCTGAAATCATAAATACGTCTTTCTTAAGTGCTCTAATAATCGTACCTGCTTCTTCAAAAGTTTTACCTGTTAAATCAGTTTTTGTAAATACTAATATAGGCGTTTTGTTACCCATTTCTGATAAAGCATATGGATAGTAAACGTATAAATTAGCACAATTTGCGTCTAAAGTATCAACGTATTCACAAGCCTCAGCATTTGTCATAAATTCTTTAGGATTGTCTGCGTGTTTTGTGAAAGTTGGCGTATCAAATGGTTCAAATCCAACTAAAGTGTCAGTACCTGCAAAGTTTTCTATAACTTCATCAGTTGATGCAACCATTTGGGCTTCAGACCAGTTGTTCTTTTCAATAGTTGGATGGCAAATATCAATTACGATAGGTTCGCCTTCACCAACAACGTAGAAGTACTTGGTAATAGCATCATCACCAGTAAATTTATAGTTACGATAGTATGATTTAGCGTAATATATGCCTTTACCAAGTGTTAATTCAACGTAAGGAATACCGTTTTCTTCGTTTACAGGATTAACGTTGTGAATAACGGTTTCTCTATAAGTATTATCAGTATCAGAGTGAACACCCTTGTAAACTATAAAACTTGGTTGTTTTTCTGATGCATCTGGATTCCAGTAATTTATACGAACGATTGAAGGAGTAGTTATTTCTTCAGTAATCGTTTGATTTCCTGAAATCTTTAATGACTTAAAGTAAATACCAGTTGCTTCGCCGTTTTGAGTACCGTTAGCAGTAACTAATAACATAAGTTTATTTAAGTTGTTGCCACCTGCAGTTTTTGTCGTTACCTTTTTTGTAAAGGTGTAAAATCCGTTAGCGTCTACTGTGCCTTGTGGCTTTCCATTAGCATCACATACGCCGATATCGCCAAAACCGTTATTGTTTCTTAACGTAATATAGTTGTTACCATATTCACAAGGATTTGCTGGTTTAACGTAGTTTTCGGTAAATTTATAGGTTAAAGTAATGGTATACTCATTACCTGGTTCTAACCCTTGTGCTAACCAAAAATTAACGTGAACGTACGCTTTATCAGCAGTTGAAGTCGTAGTGATTAAAAGAACTTTCGAGCCGTCCGTATTTTCTTGAACGGTTGTTTTACCAAGATTCCCCGTTGAAAATTGTTGGTTTACGTTTGCAATACCACCCAATAGCTCGTCTGCTTTATTCGATAAAGCCTTGTTAGCTGACCCAATAGTAGTGCCAACTGCAAGTTCACTAAAATTAGTTTCAGCCGTTCTATATTCCGTTTTGCTTATCGTAGCAGCAAAAGCGTTAGTAGTGCTAAGCGCAAACAACGCTGTTGAAAGCGCTAAAAGAACGCTAAATAAAATAACTAATCTTTTCATTAAACTTTCTCCTTTTTTATTTTAAATATAAACTTATAAATTATTATAAACTATTTTTTTAACAAACTCAAGTATTTACAGTTGAAAACTGTGTTTATTCCGTCCAATATCACCCTAAATCGTATGAAATTAACTAAAGAAAATAAACACTACGTAAAATTAAATTTGTCTATAATTTAATTACATAGTTCTATTAAAATAAGTTAATATTAAACAATAAAGACCTCGATTTCTTTAATTTAAAAAAGGACTTCTATACGGAAGTCCTTTTAATTTATGTTTTGTTATTTTTTAACGATAGAAACACTCTTAACGTCTAGGTTAGAAACGTTTGCATAGGTGAAAATCCAGCATTCTTTTACGTCTATAGCATTTGTAACGTCAAATTCAACCGTTCTCCAGCCGTTTGCATCAGCAGAGGCATTTTGATACTTGTCATAAATTTTAACATCGCCACCACCACTATATAATCTAAATACTATGCTCTTGTCTGGTTGAAGTTCAAAGTTTGCACTCGTTCTCATAACGATAGTTACTTTATAAGTACCTGCATCTAACTTTCCGTTAGTAAAGTTCAATCTAAGCCCTGCATACTTGTTTGCTACGCCTTTAGAATGAATTCTTGCAAAATAGTCTTTGCCATCGTTTAACACTCTTAATACGCCATCACCCATTTGAGATGATAGTGATGCGAAAATATTGTCGTTAAGGTCAACGTTTGTACCCGCGAACACGTAACCTACTTTAACGTTTTCAAAGTTAATATTACCAGTTGTCTTTTCAGGTTTTTCATAACTAATAGTAGCGTTACCTAAAGCAAAACAGTCTAAGCCGAAAGCAACGTCTGAAGATGAATCATTTTTACCAACAAGTTCAACAGTTAAAATATGTTCGCCCCTAGTTAGATTAATATCGTTAGTAGCATAAACATCGCTCTTAAGCGCATTAATAGCTGCAACACCAGCGTATAAATCAATATTTTCTAAGACCTTTACGCCGTCAATATAAACGTTAATAATACCAAAGTTATTCGCCTTAGCAAAAGTAAAGTTAACTTTACCTGCAAAGTCTTCCCATACTAAGAACTTAATGTTTAATTTGTTAAGTTCTTTATATTTAGTAAATCTAAGAATACCAACTTCGCCACCACTAAAGTTTGCGTTAGGGTAAGTTGCCATAACTGGGTTTGTTTTTGAATCTGTATCCACAATTTCGTAAACTTCTAGGTCTTCCCCTTCGTAAACCTTTGAACTCTTTTGCGCTTCCTCTGCATTTAACATATCGTTTACAAATTGATAACGATATTCTTTTTGTGCTTTCGTTGTGTATTCAACAGGTTCGTAAGGGTCAACGCCACCAGCCTCTAAATACCAGTAGGCAGTTGACGCATAACTTGTTTGGTCTTCCCTAAATAATTTTTCAATAGTGCCTTCAAACGAAGTTTGGAAAGGAACGCTATCTAAAATTTGGAAACGAACGTTGTTGTAGTTACCAACTGCGCTTATAAAGTTACCTGCCGTCCAGTTTTGTGCGTGGAAAGCGTTGTCAAATAAACTTGGGTCACACCAAGCATAACCAAAGTAGTCTTCACTTCCAGTACCAAAAGTTGATGGAGACTTTTCGCCGTCAACGTAGAACTTTTCATCACCTTCGCCCCACCAGTAAGAATCACCGAATTTATATACGTGTAGGTTGAAACCTAAAAATCTACCTTTACCTTCCGTTTTAACTGTTACGTATTCAAGGTAACGGTCTGGGTGAGTTGCTTGATTTCTATCATCCATTGTCCATTTTGCGAGATCGGAAGAG
>SVHJ01000007.1 GCA_015055835.1 Clostridiales bacterium
TGCTAATCCAAAGGTTATTAAATATCTTTCTTATCAAGAACTTAGAGAACTTTCTTATATGGGCGCATCAGTACTACACTCTGAAGCAATTTTCCCACTTGTTAAGAGCAAAATTCCTGTAAATATTAGAAATACTTTTGATCCAACTCAAGAAGGAACAATGATAGTTCCAAACGACTATTATGCAAACGTTAAACCTGATATTATAACGGGTATTGCAGGACTTAAAGATTTTACAGTTATTTATATTGAAAAATCTCTTATGAATGAAGAAGTTGGTTTTGTAAGAAAGGTTCTTTCAGTAATCGAACAACACGGAATTTGCTTTGAAAATATTCCATCAGGTATTGATACGATTTCAATTGTTATTGCATCAAAAGCACTTGAAAACGGCGTATTAAATGACGTTGTTAGTGAAATTAGAGAAAGTGTTAGTCCAGATTTTATAAGAGTTATTGAAAACATTTCTTTAATTGCAACAGTTGGTCATGGTATGGCTACAAAAGCTGGTGTTGCTGCAAAATTATTTAATGCTCTTGCAAAAGAAAACATAAATATTAAGATGATTGACCAAGGTTCAAGCGAACTTAACATTATAATCGGTGTTTCAAATAGCGATTATGAAAAGAGTATTAAAGCAATTTATAACGAATTTATTGATTAGTTTTTATACTTTCAAAAATAAAATTATAAGTGGAATTCTATTATACGGTTCTTCTTTTTATTTTTTTTGTAAATTTAAATTTAAAAGGGGTATAATAAATATTAAAATAATAAAAAGGAGTTTTTATGGAAGAAAATTTAGTTGTAAAAAACAAAAGTACTTTTTTAATCGTTTTAAAAACTATTTTTGCAATTATATATACAGGGGTAACGCTATGGCTACTTTGGGGATATATTGACGTTCTAAATGCTACAAATAATCAAGCTTTGTCGCTTAGTTTGTTTTTGGCTCTACTTGTTATAATTTATGGTTCTATTTTTTACGGGCTTTCACTTTTAATAGCTATTGTTGGTTTAATTATAAGTATAATTAAAAAAAGTAAGTTTAATATTATATCTTTTATAATTGCAATATGTTTACCAATTGTTTCAGAGGCAGGCTTTATTATTGCTAGTCAAATTTTGGCGACTATGATTTAATTTAAAATAAAAATAAAAAGAGGTAGTTTGTTACTGCCTCTTTTTTTTGTGCATATTTTTTGTGGTTTAAAAATATATTTTATTGATGTTAAGTTTTTTACCTGAAAGAATTAAAAAAGCTATTGCTAAGGTTGATTTAACTGAAGTCTATGAAATTAGATTAAGAAGTGGACAACCAATCATTATCAATGTAAAAAATAAACTCAAATCTGTTTTAGATGGGCAGTTAATAGATGACTTTGATAAAGGCTTAATAATATTAAAAAGTGATTTAGAAGAGATTATA
Source organism: Clostridiales bacterium (assembly GCA_015055835.1). Classification (GTDB taxonomy): domain Bacteria; phylum Bacillota; class Clostridia; order Christensenellales; family Borkfalkiaceae; genus SIG381. Next base: position 1,430 of record SVHJ01000007.1, read on the forward strand.
AGGCGCGCAACGGAGTTTTCTATTTATTCATTTAACGAAGAAATTAAACAAGGGTTTTTAACTACAAAAGATGGTGTAAGAATAGGATTAGCAGGGGAATGTGTGGTTGAAAATGGAAAAATAATCACAATTTCTACTATTTATTCAGTTAACGTAAGAATTCCCCACGAAGTAATTGGCTCAAGTAATAAAATTTTTAAAGAAATAACAACAGATGGTGTAAAAAACACCTTAATTATTTCTCCACCAGGGCAAGGGAAAACGACAATTTTAAAAGATTTAATAAGAAATTTTAAAAGTATTCCTTTAAATATTTTGGTTATTGATGAAAGAAACGAACTTTTTTCTTTTAGTAACTGTTTTGCTGATTACGTTAAAAATTGTAATAAGCATTTTGCTTTTAATTATGCGCTAAGAAGCTTGTCGCCAAAACTTGTGATAACGGATGAGTTAATGAGTAAAGAAGATTTTTTATGTGTAAAAGCCTGTGTTGATTCTGGTGTTAAAATAATAGCAACAATACACGGAAACTCAATAGAAAAAGTAAAAAATAAAGATTTTTATATAGATAATTTGTTTGATAAATACGTATTGCTAAAGGAGTTTTCTCTGCCTGGGCAAATAGAAAAGATATTATGATATATTTAGGTTTTTGTATAATAATTTTAACTACGTATATAGGTTATTGCTTTTCAAAGAATTTAGCAAAAAGAAAAAAATTTTTCAATGATTTTTATAATTTTAACCAAAAAATTAAAAGAGAAGTCGGCTTTTCTAAAAATACTTTACTTTCTATTTTAGATGAAGAAAATGAGTTCGTTTTACTTCTTAAAAAGGTCGTTTTTGAGAGTGAAATTGAAAGACCAAAGTACTTAGAAAAAGAAGATTTTGAACTTTTTATAAATTATGGAAAGTTTTTAGGGACAAGCGATAGCGACAGTCAAATTAGTTATTTTAATTCGTTAAATGATGGTATAAAAAAACTTTTAGAAGAGGCAAAGCAAAAAGAGGAAAAACTAAGACCTTTATATTTAAAACTAGGCTTTTTCATAGGGTTGGCGTTACTAATTATTTTACTCTAAAGGAAAGAAAAATGAGTATTGATATTATTTTTAAAATAGCGGCAATTGGTGTTTTAATAACTGTTGTAACTCAGATTTTAAAAAAGAGTGATAGAGATGATATTGCAACTTTAGTTAGTTTGGTGGGGCTTATTATAGTTATAACAATGGTAATTGGAATGATAAGCGAACTTTTTGAAAACATAAAAGGGTTGTTTTTTCTTTATTAATGGTTAACGTAATAGCTGTTGCAATAATAAGCGCAATTTTAATTTTATACTTAAATTCAATAAATAAAGAATTAGCGCTTATTGCTACCATTTCTGCTGGATTACTTATAACTTTTATGCTTTTTGACTATTTTGAAGAAATTTTTGGCTTTTTTGATAAGTTAATTTCTTTGACTAGTATTGATAAAAGCATTTATAAAATTATTATAAAAATAACCTTGATAGGTTATATAGTTGAGTTTTCTGCAGGTATTGTTGAAGATTTTGGTATGAAAAGTTTATCATTAAAATTAATAGTTGCAGGAAAGGTTATTATTTTATGCATGTCGCTACCAATTCTATATTCCGTTTTAGAACTTTTAATAAATTTATTGCAATAGTATTTTTGCTTTTAATAATTTGTTGTTTGTTTTTATTTTTAACTCCTACAAAGACGGCAAAAGCAAGTAGTTTAAGTGATGAAATTGATAATATGCTTAACGAAATTGACTTAACTGAACTTGAAGAGTTTTTTAGTGGGATAAAAGAAAAAGGGTTTAGTTTAAAAGTAAAAGATATTTTATCAGGAAATTTTAATACCGATTATTCTTCATTTTTTAACTACTTAACGGAAGTTCTCTTTTCAAAAGTAAAGTCGTTGATACCAATTTTTGTGTCAATTTTAGCAATAAGTATATTTTCGCTTTTATTAAGTTCAAATAAAGGTGGTTTGGGTGAATTAAAAGGTGTAGTTTCTACCGTTTGTTTTTTTGCTATAAGTTTAATTTTAATTGTAGAAATGGGGTATGTGATTAAAGACGTAAAATCAATACTTGAAAAATTAAGAAATTTCGTATCAATAATTTCTCCTATTTTATTAACGCTTATGGTAGCAAGTGGTGGTAATGTTTCAGCAACCCTTTATAAACCAACAGTTGCTTTTTTATCAAATGGAATAACGGAAATAATTCTATCAGTAGTTTTACCTTTAGTAACGGTTATTTTTATATTAAACGTAATATCATCTTTTATTGATAACGTTAGATTTAATAGAAGTATAGAACTTATTTCTTCAGTAATAAAGTGGGTTTTAGGAATTTCTTTCACTGTATTTACTATATTTTTATCTATTCAAGGAATTGGCGCAAGTAGTATTGACGGAATATCGCTTAGGGTAACTAAATATACAATTTCTAATTCCGTTCCGATAATAGGTGGGTTTATAAGTGGTGGGTTTGATATGGTTGTTGCTGGTTCAGCGCTTATCAAAAACGCAATCGGTATTGGTGGGCTTGTTTTTTTGATTTATTTACTTGTTTCGCCACTTATTTACATATTAGCCTTTTCACTTATATTAAAGTTTGTAGGGGCTATTTTAGAGCCGTTATCTAACTTAAAATTTACTAATTTCTTTTTTGGCGTGTCTAAAACTTTAGAACTTTTACTAACTTGTATAATTGGTGTGTTTTTTATGGTTTTTATATCGGTTGTTTTAATTATTTGTTCGGCAAATGCAATAGTATTATGAAAAATTATTTATTAGAAATAGTAGTAATCGTTTTTATAATGGCAATATCAAGCTTGATTTTATCTGAAGGTAGATTAAAGTTCTTTATAAAAAGTATTTACTCAATAACGCTTATTTTAGTGATAATTTCACCAATAATAAAGATGAAAAATACTGAGGTAAACTTTGATTTGTTTTTGGAAAATGAAATTGTTTTTGACCAAAATTTTCTAGATTACGTTAATAATAAAAAAGATGAAAATTATAAGGAAATATTAGATAAAATCCTATTAAATATGGGCATAAATAGGGCTACTTTTGAATTTGTTTTAGACAAGGAAGAAAATAGTATAGAAAAAATTTTTATTGATTTAAAAAATGCAGTTATCGAAAATAAAGACGAGCATATAAATATAGTAAAAGAAATTGAGGACAAAATAAAAGAGCATTACTTTTTTTCTAATGCTGAAGTGATTTTTTTATGAAAAATAAAGTAAAACTTTTAGAAAGATTAAAAAACAAAAAAACTTTAGAGATAATATTCGTTGTAGTTTTAATATTAGTTTCATTAATAATATTCTTTACAACTTTTAAGACGGAAAAAAAGAGTGAAATTACTTTTAACGAATATATCGAGAGTTTAGAGAATAAATTAGAAAAGGCGCTAACTCAAGTAGAAAACGTTGGTAAGGTAAGTGTCGTAATAAACGTTTTATCAACTCAAGAAACTGTACTTGCCGTCGAAACGACGATTACTGAAAACGGTGATTCTATAAAAACGGTAACGACGCCTATAATAGTTGGTGGAGAAACGGTTGTTTTAAGAGAAGAAATGCCAAAAATAACAGGCGTTTTAATAGTGGCTGAAGGTGCAAATAATTTGTTGGTGAAAAATAAAATTATAAATTCTACTTCGACCTTATTAAATATAAACGCTGATAAAATAGAAATTTTAACTATGAAATAATTGGAGGTTTAACAATGTCAAAGAAGAAAAAGATAATAGTTTTAACAAGTATGGTTGCTCTTTTAGCAGTAACTGCAGTATTTAATTTTATGTTCACAACTAAAAGTTTGGGCTCAACTGAAATGCCTGTTACTGCAAATAGTTATTTTGCAGAAATGCGTGCAGAAAGGGTTAGTGCAAGAAGTGAAAATTTAACGCAATTAGATACTATAATTAATGGCACAGAAGTTAGCGCAACTGAAAGAAGTGAAGCGTTAAAACTAAAAATGCAACTAACGGAAATGACTGAACAAGAAATGCTTTTAGAAACTTTAATTAAAGCATATGGTTTTGAAGATTGCGTGGTAACAATGGGAATTAATTCATCAAACGTTAACGTAATGGTGAAAACAACCGATTTAACACAAGAAGATGCTATACTTATATATTCTATTATTGAAGAAGAACATATTTCGACATTTGAAAACGTAAATATTATACCTATTTCTTAAAAAACACTATGCAAAATAAAAATTTTGTGTTAAAATATATTTAACGAAAGGAAAACGAGGTGCAATGGTGTCATATTTTAAGAAAATACCATCTGAAACACATGAGGGTAAAGTTGTTTACAGTGATGGAATTATTGACAATATCGTAATATTAGCTGTTTCTGAAGTTGAAGGTGTAGACGTTTATCTTCCACACGAAGGCAATTCAAAATCTGCAATTAAATCAGTAAAAGTAAGACAAGAAAAGGACGGCGTTTACGTTGACGTAGCCGTTGTTGTCGATGCGTCTTTGGTTGTGCCTGATATTGCTTTTAAGGTTCAAGAAAACGTTAAACATAACGTAGAAGCAATGACAGAGTATCATATTGCAGAGGTAAACGTTATAGTTAAGGGCGTTACTTTTAACGAAGACCGTAAAGAACAACGTAAAGAAGAATTAGAAGTTAAAGACGAACAAGAAATTAAAGAAGAACAAGTTTAAAAAGAGGATTAACGTTATGCCACAAATTTCTTGTGGCATTTTGACTATTTAAAAAATGAGAAGTATTGCTAGAGAAGAAGTTTTTAAATATTTGTATTCAGATTTGTTTAATGAAGAAAGCAAATCTTTTTTTGAAGCGCTTTTAAAAAACAATAAACTTGATGAAGGAGATAGACAGTTTGCAAAAAAACTGTTAGAAACTATAAAAGATAATTTTGATGAACTTATGGGTTCGCTTTCTAATCTTCTTCAAAACTATAAAATTGAAAGATTATATAGCCTTGATAAATGTGCTTTGCTTATAGGTATGGCTGAGATTAAATATTTTAATGATATCCCAACCGTTGTTTCTATAAACGAAGTTATAAATTTAGTAAAAGTATATTCTACTGAAAAAAGCATAGGCTTTGTAAACGGGGTGCTTGCTGAATACGCAAAACAACAAGGGGATAAATAATGACTAAACTTATTGATGGAAAACAAATTTCACAAGATATTAAACTTGAATTAAAGGAAAAGGTTAGTTTATTTAAAGAAAAGTACGGCAAGGATATAACTCTTGCCGTTGTTTTAGTAGGGGAAAACCCTGCATCACAAGTTTACGTAAGAAATAAAATTAAAGCAACTGAACTTGTTGGTATGAAGTCTTTGGCTTTTTATCTTGATGAAAATGCGACCGAAAAAGAGGTTGAAGAATGTGTTAACGCTCTTGCTAAAGATGATAACGTTGATGGTATTTTAGTACAACTTCCTCTTCCTAAACATTTAGATGAAAATAAAATATTAAATTTAATTCCAGCAAATAAAGACGTTGACGGCTTTTTGGCTGAAAACGTTGGTAAATTATTATTGTTTGAAAACTCAACAGTTGCTTGTACGCCTTATGGGGTTTTGGAACTTTTAAAGCGTGAAAATATTGAAATTGCTGGTAAAAATGCTGTTGTTATTGGTAGAAGTAACATTGTTGGTAAACCAATGGCAATGCTACTTTTAAGGGAAAATGCAACAGTTACTATTTGTCATAGTAAGACTAAAGATTTAAAGAAAATTTGTAAACAAGCAGATATTTTAGTGGCTGCAATTGGAAGAGCTAAGTTTGTTACTAAAGATATGGTTAAAAAAGGCGCTGTTGTTATTGACGTAGGTATAAATAGGGTTGACGGTAAGTTATATGGGGACGTTGATTTTGAAAAGGTTTCTAAAAAAACCTCATATATAACGCCTGTTCCTGGTGGTGTTGGACCTATGACTATTGCAATGCTATTACAAAACACTTACTTATTAGCGTTAAAAAAGGCTGAAGAAAATGTTTAATAAAAAATATGAAGAGTATCTTTCAGTTTTTGAAAATTATCTTTTAACTGAAATTAATAAAATAGATTGTGAAAAGATATTAAAAGACAGTATAATATATAGCCTAACTACTGGTGGTAAAAGAATAAGACCGGTTTTAATGATTGCTGTAAATGATATTTTAGGTGGAAAATTAGAAGACGTTTTACCTTTTTCATTGGCACTTGAAATGATTCATACCTATTCTCTTATTCATGATGATTTACCTGCTATGGATAATGATGATTTTAGAAGAGGTAAACCTTCAAACCATAAAAAGTTTGGCGAAGGCGTTGCTATTTTGGCAGGAGATGCGCTATTAAATCTTGCAATGGAAATAGCAATTAAAGAGTCTTTTAAAGGAATAAATCAATTAAAAGCAACGGAATTTTTATTCTATTCTTCAGGAATAGGAGGAATGATTAACGGACAAGCTATTGATATAACTTATAACGAAAGTGTTTTAGATAAAGAAACTCTTTATAAGGTTATAGAAAATAAGACGGCAAAACTTATAACTGCGCCTGTTGTAATAGCGTCGCTATTAAATGGTGGTGTGCATTACGATAACTTGCTTGATTTTGGTAAGAGTTTAGGATTTATATTTCAATTTACTGATGATTTATTAGACGATAAAGAAGAAAATATTAATTCCTTAAAAGTATTTACTAAAGATGAACTTAAAGAGGTTATATCTTTATACAGCAAAAAATGTATAAATGACCTTAAAGATATTAAAGATAACGAGTTTTTAATTGAACTTACTAAGTATATATGTAAAAGGAAAGTGTAAAATTAAATAATTTCAGCAATATGCAAAAAAATATTCAAATATTGTTGAAATTATTTTTTTTTAATTGTATAATTATCGTATGAAAGTAGGAATTTATTTTAACAAAACAAAAAATATTGATGAAAAAAACAGACAACATTTAATTTCTCTTTTAGAAGAAGCGAATATTGAATACTTATTCTTTGAAGAGGGAAAGCTTGAAGCCGGCATTGATTTTTTACTTGCTTTTGGTGGAGATGGAACAATTCTTTATTTAGCAGATTTTGCTTCTAAAAACGATATTCCAATAATTGGTATAAATTTTGGTAAACTTGGCTTTTTAACAGAATTTGAACTTGATGAAATTGACCTTGCAATCAAAATGTTAAAGGATAAAGATTATAAGATTGATAAGCGTTCAATGTTAAAAGTTGACGTCAATAAAGAATCTTTTTATGCTTTAAACGACGTTGTTTTAGAAAGAGTTTATGAAGAAGGACAATTAAACTTAGTTATAAACGTTCTTGTAAAAATTGACAATAACGTAGTTGATTGTATAAATGGTGACGGGGTTATCGTTGGTACGCCAACTGGTTCAACAGCATATTCTTTATCAGCCGGGGGCGACGTTTTAGCACCTGAAATTTCAGGAAATATTATGACGCCTATTAACGCGCATTCACTGCATAATCGTTCTATTGTTTTTTCATCATCATCTGAAATGGTGTTAACGCTTGCTAATAACGATAAAGCATCTTTGCTTTTAGACGGTAAGCGTCAAAAGATATTGTCTGATAAAGATAAGGTAGTAATCAATCAATCTCCATATTCAGTTAAATTCTTAAGAAAAAAGAACTTTAACTTTTATGGTAGATTGCTTTCAAAATTAAATCGTAAAGGGTATTAAAATGACAAAAAAACAAAGACAAGAAAAAATTCTTCAAATTATTAACGAATATGAAATTGATACGCAAGAAGGCTTAACTTTAAAATTAAAAGAATTAGGGTTAGATGTTACTCAAGCGACAATTTCTCGTGATATAAAAGAAATGCACTTAACTAAAATTCAAGGGAAAGTTAAGAAGTTTAAGTATGCGAAACTTGATTTTGATTCTAGTAAAGTAAACGCTAAATTGACTAGACTTTTCAAAGAATCTGTTGTGTCTTTTATACCTGTAAATAATATGATTTTAATAAAAACGCTTAGTGGTACTGCATCAAACGTAGGTTTTTTTATTGATAATTTAGGTATTGAACAAATTTTAGGTTCAATTGCAGGGGACGATACCATTTTAGTTATTACAAAAAGCAATTTTGATGCTGATTTTGTTATTAAAAAATTTAAGGAAATTATAGCAAATGCTGAATAAACTTATCATTAACAACATTGCGCTTATTGATAATGCTGAAATTTCTTTTAAAAAGGGATTAAACGTGTTATCAGGGGAAACTGGTTCTGGGAAATCTGTTATTTTAGATTCTCTCAATTTTGTGCTAGGCGCAAAAGCTGATAAAACAATGATAAGACACGGCGAAAATAGTTGTAAAGTAACTGCTGAGTTTGATATTTCAAATCTTTCTTACCTAAAAGAAGTTATGGAAGAAAATGATTTTGATGTTGACGATACTTTAATTATAACAAGAAAGTTTAACGTTGACGGAAGGGGCGATATTAGACTAAATGGTAACGTTGTTACTTTAGGTATGCTTAAAAAATTTACTGCAAAACTTATTGACGTTCACGGACAAAGCGAACACTTTTATCTTTTAAAAGAAAGCAATCAATTAGAACTTTTAGACAAGTTTTCTGGTAGTGATTTGAGTAAAATTAAAGATAAAATAAAGGGTCTTTACGTTGAGTATAGAAACGTGTTAAAAGAACTAAAAACGCTTGGTGGTACGGAAAGTGAAAGAGAGTATAGGCTTGACCTTTTAGAATATCAAATTAAAGAAATTGAGACGGCTGACGTTAAAGAAAATGAAATTGAAGAACTTATTATTCAAAAGGAAAGATTGAATAATTTGGAAAAAATTTCTTCAGCATTTAACACCGTTATTGATGCAGTAAAAGGGGATAACGGCGTTAATGATAGGCTTGCTGTTTCTTCAAGAAATTTTTCTTCTATAATAAATTTTGATGAAAAATATCAACAAATTTTTGACCGTTTAGAAAACGTGAGAACGGAGATTGATGATATTGCTTATGAGATTTCTAATTTATCAGAAGAATTAGGCGATAATGAATATGATATTAACGGTATTGAAGAAAGAATTGAAACTGTTAAAAAAATTCAAAGAAAGTATGGTAAAGAATACGAAGATATTCAAAAAACTTTAGAAGACGCTATTAATGAAAGAGATAGACTGCTTAATTTTAACATCCTTGCCGAAAAATATTTAAATGAAAAAACTGAATTAGAAGATAAACTTTATAAAGAATATATATCTTTAAGGGAAACGCGTAAGCATTATGCCAAAGTCTTTTCAGAAAACGTTTTAGCAGAATTAAAAGAATTAGGTATGCCATATGCAAATTTTGAAATTTTGTTTGACGGACCAAATGAAATTTCTGACTGCAAATTTGATAGCGATAACGGAATTGATACTATTGAATTTAACTTTTCAGCAAACCTTGGTGAACCTTGTAGACCACTTTCAAAGATAGTAAGTGGTGGTGAAATAAGCCGTTTTATGCTTGCTGTTAAGTCGCAAACTGCAAAATATAATGATATATCAACCTTTATTTTTGATGAAATTGACGCTGGTATTAGTGGCATTATTGCAAAGGTTGTTGGTAAAAAGTTTATTGATATAGCAAGAGATACACAGGTTATTGCCGTTACGCACTTACCACAAATTATGTCTATGGGCGATAACTGCTTGTATATCGAAAAGAAAGAAGATTTAGATAAAACAGTTACTACCGTTAAAGAACTTGATGAAAATGGTAAAATTAATGAAGTTGTTCGTCTTGTTGGTGGTAATATTAATAGCGAAAGCGCAATTTTACACGCAAAAGAATTATTAAAAGAAGCAAAAGAGTATAAAGACAGTATTTACTAATATGAAACTAAAATATTTTGATGGAATTAAAGATGGACTCCCTGTATGCTTTGCATATTTAGTGGTGTCCTTTACTTTTGGAATAGCTGCTTCTGGACTTGGAATTAACACCTTTTGGGCAACTTTAATTTCTGCAACAAACCTAACTTCTGCCGGTCAGTTTGCAGGGATAAAGATGATTGCTTTAGAAACGGGATTAATTGAGATTTTTATAGCAGTTTTTATTATAAACTCAAGGTATATGCTTATGAGTTTATCTTTGTCACAAAGTTTAACGGAAAAACTTGGAACTTTTAAAAGATTGTGTATGAGTTTTTTTGTTACTGATGAAATTTTTGCTATTGCAAATTTTAGAAAGGACAGGCTTTCTTTTAAGTATTTTATGGGTTTAGCAACAACGCCATATTTTGGTTGGAGTATAGGTACTCTTTTAGGCTCATTAACTAATAGTATATTACCACCAAGTTTAGAAAGCGCTATGGGAATTGCCCTTTATTGCATGTTTATTGCAATAATAATTCCACCTGCAATTAAATCAAAAGCAATAACTTTTTGTATTGCTATTTCAGTAATACTTTCCGTTTTATTATATTACGTGCCTATCTTAAACAAAATATCTTTTGGTGTAAGTATAATAATTTCAGCCCTTATTTCTGCTGGGCTTACGGCATATATATTCCCAATAAGAGAAAGAGATGATGAAGAGGGTAAGGAGGCGCAAAATGCTGTTTAATGCTTTAATTTTGGCACTAGCATCATATATACCAAGGTTTGTGCCTTTAGTTATTTTTAGAAAGAGAATAAAATCAAAGTTTATTTGTTCACTTTTGTTTTATATTCCATACGCTGTTTTGGCTGGGTTAACTTTTCCATCTATATTGTACTCAACAGGGAATATTTATACGGCAATAATTGGAACGGCTGTTGCTTTAGGACTTTCTTTCTTTAAAGTGAATATGGCACTAGTTGCATTGATTTGTGTTTTAACCGTTTTTGGTTTAGGATTTTTATTTTAAGACTTAGTAAATTTTTAATTTATTAGGTCTTTTTTGTATATAAACAAAAATACTGCACACTATAACTTTATCTATGAAAAAATTTAGAAAAATTATTTTGTTGTTGATTGTGTTTTTATCAATATTTTCTGTTACTAAAAGCACGGTTTATGCTAGTAATGAAGAAGTTTATATTGGTGGAATGGCTTGTGGATTTCAATTAAACACTAAAGGCGTTTTAGTTGTAGGAATATCGGAAGTTGCATCTAAAGAAGGTTCTTTTTCGCCAGCTTTAGAAGCAGGTATTAAGGTTGGCGATACTATTTTGTCAATAAATAATAATGAAATAAACTCTAGTGATGATTTAGAAAAAAGTTTAACGGAAAAAGAGGCCAGTGTTTTACTTAAAAGAGAAAAGACAACTCTAAAGCTAAAAGTAAAACCTATTAAAGATTTAAACGGTAAGTTACGACTTGGAATATTCGTTAGAAACGACGTTGCTGGAATTGGTACTTTAACTTATATAAAAGGAGATAATTTTGGTGCATTAGGTCATACTGTATCAGACCAAAATGGCGAAATTATTGAAATTACTGGTGGTAAAATATATAAATGTAACGTAGCAAACGTTGTTAAAGGGGAAAAAGGTAAACCAGGCGAACTTAGAGGCACTTTTCTAAAAAGTTCCCTTTTGGGTTCTGTTGATAAAAACTTGATAACTGGGGTTTATGGCAAGATTGAAAGAGAAGATTTATCTTTAATAAAAACAACTTGCGCAAAAAAAGAAGAAATTACGGTTGGCGATGCTAAAATTTTTAGTACTGTTGAAGGAAATGAAATAAAAAGTTATGATATTAAAATTATAAAAGTTGATTTTTCTACACCAGATAATAGAAATTTTGTGATTAAAATTACGGATAAAGAGTTAATAAAAAAGACTGGTGGTATCGTTCAAGGAATGAGTGGTAGCCCAATAGTACAAAATGGAAAATTGATTGGTGCAGTTACGCACGTGTTTATAAATGACCCTGAACGTGGTTTTGGAATTTTTATTGATAATATGATGTAAAATAAAGCTCTCAAAAAATGGGAGCTTTTTTAACAATAAACAGCTTAAGCGCATAAACTGTTATAAAAAGCATATATTACATTATAAAAGCAAAAGGAGGAAAAAATGTCATTTTTTTGTAATTTTAATTCAGATAGATGTCCAGGACCTATAAATGGTAATCCTTTAAACGGTTTATGTGACAAAGTATGCGTAGAAGTGAAAAAAGTATTTGATGCTTGTATGATGCAAACACAACAAACGGGGATTGTTTTAGATATAACAAATTTAACCCCTGCAAGTCCTACATATCCTTTAACGTTTGTAAGTGCAAACAGTACTACTTCTGAAGGTGTTATTAGTAGTTTAATAATTGACCCACTTGCTGATAGAGAAAATAACGCAAGAGTAAGAGCAAACGTTACAATTCCTGTTTCAGTAGCATATACTGATGCTAACAACGTAGAGGGTGTTGCAACGTCATCAGTTACTATTTCAGAAGACGTTATATTAAACGTTCCAACGCCATCAATAATGCCTTATAAAGTAGAGGCAGTTGTTTCTTTAGTTTCTACTGAAGGTAGTTATACTGGAACAAATCAGTTTACTATTAACGCATGTGTAACCATAATATTAAAAATTGTTATGGACGTTGAACTTTTAATTCCGTCTTACGGATATGCGTCAATTCCACCATGCCAAGAATATACGCAAGAAGTTTGTGCAGGTTTCTTTGAACTGCCAATATATCCGCAGTAAACAAAGGATATTTTTTATATAAAGAGAGAGTTTTTTACTCTCTCTTTTTTAATTTTGTTGCAAAATAAAAATGGGTGTGCTAAAATTATAAAAAGGTGAGTAAATGAAAGTTTTTGCTATTAGTGATTTGCATATTTCAACCAACACGAATAAGCCTATGGACGTTTTTGGTGGTAATTGGGTAAATTATCTTGAAAACATAAAAAACGACTGGCAAATGAAAGTTGGTGATGATGATATCGTTTTAATTTCAGGAGATATTAGTTGGGCTATGACTTTAGATGAAGCTAAACCTGATTTTGACGTTATTAAAGATTTGCCAGGTAAAAAAATAATAATTCGTGGGAATCATGATTATTGGTGGAGTGCTATTTCAAAGGTTAGGGATTTTTTACCTGAAAATTTTGTTGCTCTTCAAAATGATGCTATTAAAATAGGCTCTCTTGTTATTTGTGGTTCTAGGGCGTGGAGCGTGCCTGGTTCACCAGATTTTAAAGAACAAGATAAAAAGATTTATTTAAGAGAGGTTGAAAGATTAAAACTTTCTTTAGCCCACGCTAAAAAGTTATTAACTGAAGGGGATAAATTGCTTGTTATGGTTCATTATCCACCTTTTAACGTTAAAAGAGAAAATAATTTGATATTAGATTTATTTAAGGAATTTCAAGTTGACGTAGTTGTTTACGGGCATTTGCACGGCAAAAACGTTAAGGCTGACAAATTTCTTCAGCTAGATGGTATTCGTTACTATTTAACTTCTTGTGATTTAGTAAACAATAAATTAGTGGAGATAGATGTATAATGAGTGAAACTGTAAAAAATGGTAAATTTATTAACTACTTAAAAGCACTCCCTAAAAGATATTTTATCGATGCTTTTACTGGCATGGCTCAAGGGCTTTTTGTAACACTTATCGCCGGTACAATTATTAAAACTATAGGCGAAAAAATAGGTGCGACTACTACTGTTGGTCAATTGCTTATACTTTTAGGTCAAATTGCTAGTATTTTAACTGGCGCTGGCATTGGCGTTGGTATGGCAAATTATTTAAAAGCTCCAAAGTTAGTCGTTTTCTCTGCAATTGTTGCAGGTTTTATCGGTGCTTATGCTGAACAAGTTATAGGGGCTGTTATCACCTTTAATTCAATTAGTGTTGGCTTAAATGGTGGAATTGCCAGCGTTACGGCATTGTTAACTAAAGGTTTACCGGGTAATCCTATTAGCGCTTACGTGTGCGCATTAATGGCTATTGAACTTGGAACGCTTGTTCAAGGTAAAACAAAACTGGATATTTTATTAGTTCCATTAACTTGTGTAGTTAGTGCTTTTATTGGTTGTTTTGTGTCAATTCCATTTATTTGGCTTATCAAAATTTTAAGCAAGGGGATTGACGTTGCAACTGGGGCTGTTCCTTTTATTATGGGTATTGTTATAGCTGTTATAATGGGCATTCTTTTAACAATGCCAACCTCTTCTGCTGCAATTTGGGTATCAATAGCTACAGGTGTTTCAACCTATAATATGTACTTAGCAGGTGGTGCTGCTGTTGTTGGTTGTGCTTGTCATATGGTTGGTTTTGCTGTTGCAAGCTATAAAGATAACGGTTTTGGTGGCCTTATTTCACAAGGTTTAGGAACAAGTATGTTGCAAATTCCAAACATTATGAAAAAGCCTATAATTATGTTACCTATGATAATTTCAAGCGCTATATTAGGTCCACTTTCTACTTGTGTGTTCAAACTTCTTTGTAATGCATCTGGTGGTGGTATGGGTACTAGTGGCTTAGTTGGCGTGTTTGGAGTTTTAGCAGTAGAAGGACAAAATCCTTTAATGATGTGGCTTGGAATAGTTTTATTAATGTTTATTTTACCAGCATTATTAAATATTCTAATAACGGCATTTATGCGTAAAAAAGGCTGGATAAAACCAGGGGATATGAAACTAGACTAAAATAATTAAAAGTTAAAGGCAAAAGAACAACTCTTTTGCCTTTTTTATTCATTATTTTTTATTTTTTTGAATATATTTAATTAAATTCAAAAGGAGAAAAAAGATGGATAATCAAAATGAATTAAGTAAAATTATTTTAGAGGGACAAAAAAGGCTTTCAATGACAGGGGTATCTTCTGTCGATGGATTTAGCGAACAAGTGTTAAAACTTACTGTAAACGGTAAAAAAGTCCTTATAAATGGCAATAATATTAAAATAACGGTTTTTAATAAATCAACAGGGCTATTAAATGCTGATGGTGAGTTTAATCAAATAAAATTTGAAGGACAAAAAACTTCCATTTCTAAAAGACTATTTAAATAAAATGTTTGAAAATTTTTCGCAAATATACGTTTTTTTAGCAAACCTTTCTTTTGGGATAATAGCTGGGATATTATATTATCCTTTATTTTTAATAAATTTTACAAAAAAGTTGTATTTTTTAAGATGGCTTTTTGATTTTTTATTTTTTTTAATTATAACGATTTTTTATTTTTTATACGCTTACTTTTTTAAGTTTCCAAATTTTAGAATTTTTGAAGTTTTTGCTTTGTGTTTAGGGGGTGTTTGTGGTTTTAAAAGTTTTAAAATTACTCTTGCCAAAAGAATAAAAAAGTAGTATAATAAAATAGCAAAACTAAAGAAACTAAGGGGATAATTTATGGATGAAGCTAAAAAGAAAAGATTAATAGTGTCAGGTACTATTACTGCCGTTTTATTGATTGTTATTTTGCTTTCTATTATGGTTTATGGATTAGTTTCTATAGGGGTTGAAAATAAAAGACATAGTGAGCTTATCGAAAGGGAAGCAGAGCTTAAAGAACTTAATAAAGAGTTTGAAAATACTATTGAAGAACGCTCTAAACGTTGGTGGATAGAGCAACGCGCAAGAGAACTTGGTTATTTTTATAACAATGACCAAAAATTGAACTGATGACGGGAGTTATTGATATAGGCTCAAACTCTGTTAGATTATTAATATCTGACAGTGGTAGAACCATTTATAAAAACTTAATAATAACTAAACTTTCTGAAAATATGTTTAAAGATAATCTTTTAAAAGATGGCGCAATTAAAAGAACAATTGATGCTATTTTGGAATTTAAAAGGGTGGCTAATAGTTTTAAAGTGGAAAGTTTGGTTGCTTTTGCAACTGCGGCTGTTAGAAATTCTCATAACGGCCTTTTGTTTTGTCAAGAAGTAAAGGAAAAAACAGGGGTCGACGTAGAAGTTGTTTCTGGTGAAAAAGAGGCTAAACTTGGGCTTTTTGGGGTTTTAGGTAGTAGTGATGACGGTGGTATAATTGATATCGGTGGTGCTAGTACGGAAATTACCGTAAGAAAAGGGAAAGAAGTTGTTTATTCAAAATCTGTTTACGTTGGTACTGTAGCAACTTTAAATAATGCAGGGCAAGACTTAAATAAAATAAATAAATTTGTTGATGAAAAGATTTTGGAATTTGGAAATGTTGAAAATTCAAATTTTTTTGCAATAGGTGGTACGGCAACGCAAATGGCTGCTATTGATCTAAAGCTTGAAGTGTATGATAGAACAAAAGTTCATCTTTATAAACTTACTAAAAACTCTTTAGAAAAGATAATAAGTTTGCTTTCTTCAAAAACACCAGAGGAAAGAAAAGATATTAAAGGGGTACAAATAGGTAGAGAAGACGTTATTTTAGGTGGTGCAGTTATACTTTATAAAATAATGTCAAAACTCAATATTGACTACGTTACTATTAGTGAAAACGATAATTTAGAGGGGTATTTAAAGGTAAAAGAAAATGAAAAAGAAAATTAACGTTATAAACAACGTAATACTTTTTGTTGTTACTATTTTGGCAGTGCTTTTGGTGTCATATTTAGGTAATAAAGAATTTTATGGAAAATCTTTATTTTTGATGATCATTTTCTTCTTTATTGGAATGATTGTTTTTGGTTTTTTAAATTTATTGTTTCATGAATTAGGGCATATAATTTATGGAAACCGTAATGGTTTTGAGTTTGTTTCAACTAGAGTTTTATTTATAACAATATTAAAAGAAAATGGTAAGTATAAATTTTATTTTTCACCATTTGTTGATGAAACGGGACTTGCAGAAATGGTTCCAAAAAACTATGATAATATTGAAAAAAGATATATAAATACTACTATGGGTGGTATGATATTAAACTTTGTTTTAGTAATTTTAGGAATTGTACCGTTGTTTTTAACCAAGTTTTTATCTTTTGAAATTTATTTTATTTTATCAGCATTATTGCCAGTTTCGATTTATTCATTTTTATCAAATGCGCTTCCTATGACTGCAAACGGTATTAAAAATGATGGAGCAGTAATTTTTGACTTAAAGAAAAATAACGATAGCGCAAAAGTTTTAATTAATATATTAAAAATTCAAGCAGAACTATACTTAGGAAAGACACCAAGCGAAATTGATGAAGATTTATATTTTAATCTTCCAGTTCTTCCTGAAGATGATACGAATTTTATTATAATGCTTACTAATAAATATTCTTATTATTTGGATAAAAAAGATTATAAAGAGGCTGTTAAAACTTTAAAAAGAATAGACGGTTTATTGAACTATTTACCAACTGTTTATCAAAATGCTATTTTAGCTGAAGAATTATTTGTTAGTTGTAATATTAAGAAAAATGAAGAACTTGCAGATAATTTAATGGAAAAGCTTGAAAAGTTTTTATATAAAGAAAATAACTTAACTAATTTAAGGGTAAAACTTGCTTATATAATTTATATTTTACAAGATAAAGAAGAGGCGAAAAAATTTATTGACAAAGCAGATAAAGAGATAGGCTCGTTAAAAATAAAAGGGCTTGCTCTTTATGAAAAAAGACTTATTGAAGATATGAAAAAAGATATTTAAAAAGAGGGCGTAAAAAACCCTCTTTTTTTGTCTTATTTTTAGTGATTTTTTGTTATTTGTTTTTAGTCTTCTTAAAATTATATATATAATTTTAATTTATTTAAAAAAACACTTTATTTTTGCTTTTTTTTATGGTATAATATAAACAAAAAATTTAGCAAAAAATGGAGAGAAAAATGGCTGAAAATACTAAGGTTAATTCAAACTATGGGGAAGGTCAAATTCAAGTACTAGAAGGATTGGACCCTGTAAGAAAAAGACCGGGCATGTACATTGGTTCTACTGACGATAGGGGGCTACATCATCTTGTTCAAGAAATAGTTGATAACTCTATTGACGAAGCATTAAGTGGACATTGTGATACTATTACCGTTTCTATCAATAAAGACGGTTCTTGTACCGTTACTGATAATGGTCGTGGTATTCCAACAGCACTTCACCATACTGAAGGAATTTCTGCAGTAGAAGTAGTTTTAACAAAATTACACGCAGGTGGTAAGTTTGGTGGTGGTGGCTACAAAATCTCAGGTGGTCTACACGGCGTAGGTTTATCTGTTGTTAACGCCCTTTCAGAATGGCTTGAGGTTGAAGTTTTCCAAAATGGCAACCATTACAAACAAATTTACAATAGAGGTATTCCACAAGCACCGTTAAAGATAATTGGAACAGCAGACAATACTGGAACAAAAGTCACTTTCTATCCTGATGAAGAAATATTTGAAACTTTAATTTTCAACTACGATAATATTAAAAATAGACTTCGTGAACTTGCTTATTTAAATAAAGGCTTAACAATTCAAATTGAAGACTTTAGAGTTGGGCAAGAAAAGAAGGACGTTTTCTTCTATGAAGGTGGTATTGCACACTTTGTTAAAGATTTAAATAAAAATAAGGAAGTTGTTTTTGAAACTCCACTTTATTTTGACATTTTCTATGGAGATAATGAAGTTGAAGTAGCAATTCAATATAATGATTCATATACTGAACAATTATATTCTTTTGCAAACAACATTAATACTGAAGAAGGTGGTACGCACCTAGACGGATTTAAAACTTCTTTAACAAAAATTATTAATGATGCCGGCAAAAAGTTAAATATTCTTAAAAATGATGAAAAACTTTCAAGTGAAGACGTTAGAGAAGGTTTAACTGCCGTTGTATCAGTTAAGTTAACTGAACCACAATTTGAAGGACAAACTAAAACAAAGCTTGGTAATAGTGAAATGAGAACGCACGTTTCAAAAGCAATGAACGAATACTTTGGTGCTTATTTAGAAGAAAATCCAGCTAAAACAAAAGAACTTCTTATGAAGTGTGTAATGGCTCAAAGAGCTAGAGAAGCTGCAAGACAAGCAAGGGAAAATACAAGAAGAAAGGGTGCTTTAGAATCAACAACCCTACCAGGTAAACTTGCCGACTGTTCTGAAAAAAATCCAGAATTTTGTGAAATTTTCATAGTCGAAGGGGATTCAGCAGGTGGTAGCGCAAAACAAGGTAGAGATCGTCGTTTCCAAGCAATTCTTCCACTCCGTGGTAAAATCTTAAACGTTGAAAAGGCTAGAATAAATAGGGTTTTAGAAAACGAAGAAATAAAGAGTATGATTACTGCTTTCGGTGGTGGTATGAAAGATGATTTTGATGAATCTAAACTTAGATACGATAGAATTATTTGTATGACCGATGCCGACGTTGACGGTAGCCATATTAGAATTCTTTTACTAACCTTCTTCTTTAGATTTATGAAACCTCTTGTAGAAAACGGACACGTATATATTGCTCAACCACCTTTATATAGAGCAACTAAGGGTAAAGTTGATAAATATTTGTATTCAGACCAAGAATTACAAGACTATCTTGATGAAGTAGGTAAATGTGATATTCAAAGATATAAAGGTCTTGGTGAAATGGACCCTGAACAATTATGGGAAACAACAATGAACCCTGAAACAAGAACTTTACTAAAAGTTACTATGGCAGACGCTATTAAAGCAGATGAAATGTTTACCGTTTTAATGGGTGAAAAGCCTGAACTTAGACGTGCGTTTATTGAAGAAAACGCAAAACTTGTCAAAGAACTTGATATATAGGTGATATTATGGCGAAAAGAGATACTAGTACTGCTTTAACTGCAGAATTTAAAGATACGTTAGCAAAAACTAACATTATAAACATAGAAGTAGAAAACGAACTTAAAAAATCGTTTATATCATACGCAATGGCCGTTAACGTTTCAAGAGCAATTCCTGACGTTAGGGACGGCTTAAAGCCTGTTCATAGACGTATTCTTTACTCAATGCATGAATTAGGCTTAACAAGCGATAAAGCATATAAAAAGTGTGCAAAAATCGTCGGTGACGTTTTAGGTAAATACCATCCACACGGCGATAGTTCGGTTTATGACGCATTAGTTCGTTTAGCGCAAGACTTCTCAATTAACTTCCCACTAGTTGACGGACACGGTAACTTTGGTTCAGTTGACGGAGACCCTGCTGCTGCTTATAGATATACAGAAGCAAGACTTTCTAAGCTTTCTAACGAAATGCTTAAGGAAATTGAAAAGGATACGGTTGATTTCTATCCAAACTTTGACGATACTGAAATGCAACCAGTTGTTTTACCATCAAGAATACCAAATATCCTTGTAAACGGGGCTGACGGTATCGCAGTTGGTATGGCGACTAATATTCCACCTCATAACCTTGCAGAGTGTCTAAACGGCTGTATTGCCCTTTTAGACAATCCTGAAATAACCGTTGATGAATTACTTGACTATATTCCAGCACCAGATTATCCTACAGGCGCATTAATTTTAGAAATGTCTGCCGTAAGACAAGCATATAGAACGGGTAAAGGTGGACTTGTAATTCGTTCTAAATGTGAAATTGAAGAATTTAATAATGGTACTAGAGAAAGAATTATAGTTTCTGAACTTCCATATCAAGTTAATAAAGCGTTACTTATTAAAACTATGGCTGATATGGTTAAGGATAAGAAACTTGAAGGTATTAGCGATATTAGAGATGAATCAGACCGTTCTGGTATGAGAATCGTTATTGACGTTAAGAGAGATGCTAATGCACAAGTTGTATTAAATCACCTTTACAAACACACTAACTTACAAGTAAAAGAAGGTATAATTTTATTAGCGCTTGTTGACGGCGAACCTAAAATTCTCAACTTAAAACAAATTTTAGAAAATTATATTGCTCACCAAGAATCAGTTATTGTTAGAAGAACTAGATTTGAACTTGCAAAAACTGAAGAAAGGGAACATATTGTTAAAGGTTTAGTAATAGCCCTTTCAAATATTGATGAAGTTATTGAAGTCATTAGGTCAAGTAAAGATAAGTATGAAGCGTTAGATAAATTAATGAACGCATTTGAACTTTCTGACAAACAAGCAAATGCAATACTTGAAATGAGACTTCAACGTTTAACTTCATTAGAAGTTGAAAAACTAAATGAAGAACTTCTTGAATTAGAAAGAACAATTGCTGACTTAAAAGATATTTTATCAAATCCACAAAGAGTTAAAGATATTATTAAGGCAGATATGGAAACTATTAAAGAGAAATATCCATCTCCAAGAAAGAGTGAAATTTCTTATATAGATAGTGGTATTGAGTTTGCCGATATGATTGAAGAAGAAGACGTTGTTATAAGTAAAACTCACTTTGGTTATATTAAGCGTGTTCCTATCAAAGAATATCATTCTCAAAGACGTGGTGGTAGAGGGGTAACTGCTCATAAACCTAAAGAAGAAGACTTTGTTGAAGATATGTACGTTTGCTCAACACACGACGATATTTTATACTTTACAAATACTGGTAGGGTATATTGCACTAAGGGGTATGAAATTCCTGAGGCACAAAGAAATGCCCGTGGTAGAGCCGTTGTTAACCTAATTCAACTTGCTGAAGGGGAAGTTGTAAACGCTATATTACCACTTCGCCGTGATCAAGAAGGTTATATTGCAATGGCAACTAAAAACGGTCTTATTAAGAAAACTGATTTAAAGGAATTTGCAAGTATTAGAAAAACCGGTAAAATTGCTATTACAATCGTTGAAGGTGATGAACTTATTTCAGTTCAATTTACAAACGGTAATGATGAACTTTTAATTGCATCTAACGAAGGTAAATGTATAAGATTTGCTGAAAGTGACGTTAGAGCAATGGGAAGAGATGCTCAAGGCGTTAAAGGTATTGAACTAAATAAAAACGATTACGTTGTTGATATGACTGTTATTAAAGAAGGTTACGACGTGTTCACGCTTTCTGAGAACGGTTATGGTAAGCGTGTTGACATAGAAGACTATCGTTTACAACAACGTGGCGGTAAGGGCGTAAAAGCCGGTGTCTTCAATGCTAAGACTGGTAAACTAGTTAATATGAAACTGGTTAAAGAAGACGAAGATATTATGATTATTGCCGATAACGGTATTATCATAAGAATGAATGCAATTGAAATTTCGAAAATCGGTAGAGATACTATTGGTGTTAGAGTTATGAGAACTGAAGAAAATAGTAAAGCAATAAGAGTTGCAATTACTTCTCAAACCGAAGACGATTTAATTGAAGAATAATTTATAAAATAAAATAAAAAAGCACACTACATTTTGCTGTTGCAAAATACGGTGTGCTTTTTTATTGTATAATTTCTATTGTAAAAATGGTATTTTAGGGAAACGTTTTTTTATAGTAGGTTTTAACCCTTTAATGATAAAGTGAATGATAATTGAAACAATTAAAGAAAATACCAAGGTTAAAACAACGTTTAATAAATGTGGGATTTTTGGATAAAGAAAAGGTATCGTTTTAAAGAAAAATTCGTGTGATAAATAAACGTAAATAACTAATTTGCTAAAAAAATCAACAATTTTACTTTTAAAATCCACTTTATAAAATAACGTTACAAGTGAAAGAATAAAGAAAATAGGGAATAGGTATTCTTGCCAAGCAGAATCTGTTAAAGTTAAAAATAATAAGCCACCTGCAATAAACAAATTTATTACGATTAAAAATCTTAGAAGTTTATTGTTTAAAAGGTCAACGATATCGTCATTAAAATAACAAGCAAGTAAACCAATTGGAAACAATAAGCATCCTCTTAAAGCCATTGTACCACCTGTTTGACTATTTATAATAGTTAATACAAGAATAGCAAGTAAACCTAAAACAAATATGCTTAATGCCGTATAAAGTAAACTTTTAGCGTGATATCTAAAAATATAAGAAAACAATACAAATAAAAGATAATAAAGCATTAAGTCGCTTATAAAATAAAGCCAATTTGAAAGAATTGGAACACTGCTAAAAACGTGTAAGTTTAAAACAGCACCAATTAAATGGAAAGGCGTTTCAAAAGAGTTTCCTATAATAAAAAATCTTAATAAATAACAAATATTTGTAATAATTATAATAAGATAAAATTTAGGAACTTTTGAAATTAGAAGATCTTTTGAAAGAGTAAAACCTTTCTTTTTATAATTTAATCCAATACCATAACCAGAACAAAAGAAAAATCCACTAACGGCAAGAGGTCCAAAAAAAGTAATAAGACTTCTTCCAAAAATTACAACAAAAAAAGATAAGTGATGTAAAAGCACCAACATTTCAAAAATAATTTTTAATAGATTGTTAGTAGATTTAGATATTAACGGTAATTGTGCAGAATTAGTCATTTGTATCTATAAGTTTTTTTGTGTTTTTATTAAGTAATAGTTTCATTAGGAAAAATGCTCCAGTGCAAATACCCATGAAAACAAGATAAACAAGTAATTGAGTTAAACTTAAAGTAAAGAAATTTGCAATAACAATTTTCATATCAAATAAAGGTCCAACAAAACCAACGATTGCCATAGTTTCTTCTTTATTAAACATAAATAAGTAGTTGCAGTTCCAATAATCATTGCCAGTTGTTTCTTTTAATCCTGTAAAAATGCCACCAACCAATAAAATGAATAAGAAATAAATAGTAAAACCAATAATAAAATGCTTTACGTCTTTGTTTTTAAGTGGAGCAAAAATTCTTAAAGTAGCGCATAAAATAGGAATTAAAATAACGTTTGTATGTTCAGCAATATAGTGAATATTCATTATATAAGTAACACCATATGGAGTTGTATCACACATTACCATTGCGATAATTGCACCAACTGCATTTATAACTAAAGTAAAATGATATACTTTTTCACTTTTTGTTAAAAGCATAATTAAAATAAATAGTGGTGCCATATT
The DNA here is from genome assembly GCA_015055835.1 of Clostridiales bacterium. GTDB lineage: Bacteria > Bacillota > Clostridia > Christensenellales > Borkfalkiaceae > SIG381. The sequence continues at coordinate 25,228 of SVHJ01000007.1, forward strand.
GCAAAGTTGGAAAGGCATTCTGTGTGTTGTAATTTCTCCAATACCTGTAAACATTTGATTGTATTGTAAAATTAGTGAAAAAGTTAATATATAAATGAGAATAAGTTTTGTTTCTTTCGATTTGTTTTTAAAAATATAAGTAAGAATAATGCCTTCTAAAATAATGAAAATTATCCAAACGATATGGAAAAATTCACCCATTTTAAAGGTGGTAAAAACGTTTTCAGTCGTTAATGAATAACCCTTAAATAAAAATTGTGGGGCATAGATTGGAATAACTGAAACAAGTGTTGCAAAAAATACAGCAACTTCTTTTAATATTTCTTTTATTTCCTTATTAAATTCAATAGTTTTAACGTTCTTTAATAAAATAAATATTGAAAGCATTAGTTGTATATAGTTTTCAATTCCAAAATAAATGCCTCTAAAAATAGGGTTTATAAAGAAAGCTTTTGTTTCAGCACTAAAAAATCTTAAAGCCATAATGCCTGCACCAGCAGTAGACGTGTATACTTCAATATATTTAAAAAAGATTGATGCGTTAACTATAGAAATTATCAAAGTGAAAAATGAAACAAATTTGATAAAAGTTTTATTCTTAAAGAAAAGGGCGATAGGAATAGCGATAAATGCAAAATCATTAAACCATCTAATAAGAATAAACCATATGTTTTCGCCACCAACGTAGTTTGAAAGGTCGTCGAAAGTACGCATTGCTAAAGAATCTGGTAAAAATAAGTTTAAAAAATGTAAAGACATAAATACAATTACCAGAATTTTAGTAATTTTTTCTAACACTAAGCTATCTTTTTTATAAATTTTTGTAAAGATTAGCGCTAGTGTTGATAATAATGCTAGCCCAAAAAATATCGTATAAAAATAAACCATCTTAATTTCTCCAAAAAAATTCTTTTGTAACGACTAATATATTTTAGCATAAAATATATTAAGTGTAAAGGAAAAATAAAAAAAAGCGTGAAAACTCACGCTTTTTTATTAAATATCTATTCTAATTCAACAACCGTTTCATAAATTTTTTCACCCTTTTCAAAACGTTCGTTTAATTCATTAAAATAGGCTGGAACGTCTTCATATTTAAGTGAATTTATTTTCATATAGCTAAAGTTAATAGCGTCGTTCGCTAAAAGGTTTATACTAGACGCCGTATAACCATAACCAGAAGAAATAAACATAATATTTAGTTGCTTTTTATTTGCTGTAGCTGTTGAAAAGTTTGTTGATTCAAAACTTGTTCCTGTAAAGGCTATAGGCGTATTGTATCCAGCAAGTGTAAAAGCTGTTTTTAATGGAAGTCCTGCATCAGTTATATAAATAATACATTCTGCCATTCTTCCACCAGTTATATTATGAATTTCTTTATACCATTCATCTTTATTACTGAAAATGTAATAAATACCTGATTTTTTTGCTATTTCAATATTTTCTTCATCTTGTTCTAAAACAATAGGAATTGCTTGGTAATAAATTAAAATTTGCGCAATAATATTTCCTAAGTTATTTGCACCTAAAATTACTACGTGATCACCTTTTTTAATGTTTAACTTATCAATAATTTTTAGTGCTAAAGAAACGTGTTCAATAAAAAGTGCAGAAACATCAGAAACACTATCAGGAAGTTTGAATAGGTGATTAGAGTCTGTTTGAACAAAGTCTCTTAAAAACCCATGGAAATCTTCGCCGGCAATTTGTAGGTCAGAACATTTTTGAGGGTCGTTATTATTGCAGTTGTAACACTCTTCACAATTTGCGCTTGGTTCAATATAAACACGCGTTCCTTTTTCAATATCAAAAAGATTAATGCCCGGTTCTGTAATAAAACCAATGCCATAACTTCCAAGAACAACGCCTTTAGATTTAATTTCGCCATTATATCTTAAAACGTCTGATAAAGTGATAAGTGCTTTAGTTGTTTTAACTTTAGAATAAGTTGAATTTTCAATTATTTCTTCCGTAGAAAGTTCAGTTAACTCTCCTGGTTTTGTAATTTGCCAACCTTTCATATAATCTCCAACGTAATAAATTTTTATCTTTAGTATTATAAGCCAAAAAGAAAAAAAATGCAACTTAAATAATGTAAATATTTTATCCTTTAGAAAAAAGCAAAAAAAATAATAAAAAATCAAAAATGTTATACGTTTATTCTTGACTAATCTTTGAAAATATACTATAATTAGTCAGGAATTTATTAAAAGAGGTGATTGATATGAGAAAGGATATTCATCCTAATTACCACGAAGTAACTGTTACATGCGCATGTGGAGAAACCTTTACTACAGGCACAACAAAGAACGTTGATACTTTAAAAGTTGATATTTGTAGCAAATGTCATCCATTCTTTACTGGTAAACAAAAGTTAGTTGATACTGGTGGCCGTGTTGATAAGTTTAACAAGAGATATGGTATAAACAAATAGTTTAATTAAAAAATTCGGCTTTAAGGGTTATTATACACTTAAAGCCCTTTTTATATCAATTTGAAAATGGCAAAAAAAGAAAAAAACAAAGAAAAAAAGACCTCAATCGGTGGACAAGCCGTTATGGAAGGGGTTATGATGCGTGGCCGTACGGCAATGGCGACGGCAGTTAGGGATCAAGATGGTATTATTCGTGTTGAATCTACAAGAATAAAACCAGTAAGTAAAAGACCCCTATTTTTGCGTTTACCTTTAGTTAGAGGATGCGTTTCTTTTGTTGAGTCAATGATAACTGGTACAAAAACTTTAATGCGCTCAGCTGAAGTTTATGGAGAGGGCGAACCAACAAAGTTTGAAAAATGGCTTGCTGAAAAGTTAAAAATTGATTTAATGGGTATAGTTATAGGACTTTCTCTTATTTTAGGCGCTTTTCTTGCAATGTTTTTATTTATTTGGTTGCCAATTTTTTTAACAGGCTTACTTGAAAAGATTATAGGTGGTGGATTTTCGTTCGATAAGATTTCCAGAGCCTTTATTGAGGGTGGGGTTAAAATACTGGTTTTTATAAGTTATATTGCTTTAGCAAGTTTACTAAAAGATATAAAAAGAACTTTTATGTATCACGGCGCCGAACACAAGACTATTACTTGTTATGAAAAGGGGCTTGATTTAACGGTTGAAAACGTTAAAAAATGTTCTAGAATTCATGATAGATGTGGTACTACCTATATGGTATTATTATTAATAATAAGCATTTTTATTTTCGTTTTAGTAGAGGCTTTATTTACTATGTTTGACATAAACGTGCTTGGAATTTATAGAAGTTTACTAAAGATTGCTCTTTTACCATTCGTTGCTGGAATTTCTTATGAAATTTTAAAAGGGCTTTCAAAAACTCAAAGTCCACTTGTAATACCATTTAAAATTCCTGGTATTTTAATTCAAAAGTTTTTAACAACTAAAGAACCTGACGATGATATGATTGAAGTTGCAATTACTGCATTTAAAACCGTATATGATATGGATGAAGATGAAAGTATTGAAACTAAAAAATTTGTTATTCCAGAAAAAGTAAGTGTTCTAACTGAAAAAGTAAAAGCAAAATTACTTGAAAACGGCATTGATGAAGAGGCTGAAAGCGAATGGATTGTTTCTATAGTTTTAGGGATAAATAGAAGTGACGTTTATAGTGATACGTTAGTTTCTCCTAAAAATATTGATGCAATTAATAAAATTGTTGAAGAACGTATTACGGGTAGACCACTTTGGTATTGTATAGGAAATACTGAGTTTTATGGTTATACGATTAACGTTGATGAAAGGGTACTAATTCCTAGACCAGAAACGGAAGAGCTTGTTGCTAATGCACTAAAAGTTATTAACAATAATTCTGTGGTTTTAGATTTGTGTACGGGAAGTGGCGCAATTGCTATTGCCGTTCAAAAAGAAAAGAATTGTAAGGTTATTGCTAGTGATATTTCAGTTGATGCACTTACCTTAGCAAAAGAAAATGCTAAGTTAAATGGCGCTGAAATTGAATTTGTTGAAAGTAATTTATTTGAAAATATAACTGATATAAAGTTTGACGTTATACTTTCTAATCCACCATATATTAAAAGTGAAGATATCTCTTCTTTACAAAAAGAAGTTAAAGATTTTGAACCTAATCTTGCATTAGACGGTGGGGTTGATGGTTTGGATTTTTATAGAGTTATTGTAGAAAAAGCAAAAGAATACTTAAATCCTAACGGATATCTTTTCTTGGAATACGGAATAGGTCAAGAAAACGATATTAAAGATATGTTAAGTGACTTTTCAAAAATAGAAATTATTAAAGATTTACAAGGAATAAATCGTATTATAAAGGCGGTTAAATAATGTTTAAAAAATTAGACAATATGCTTGAACGTTTTGATAAATTAACAGAACTAACGGCAGATCCTGAAGTTTTAGCAAGAATGGATGAATGGAGAGCGTATTCAAAAGAACTTGCTGATATGCAAGATATCGTTGACAAGTATTTAGAATATAAAAAGGTTACTGAAGAACAAGAACAAGCAAAAGAAATGCTTAAAATTGAAACGGATAGAGAAATGGCAAAAATGCTTGAAGAAGAAATTTATGCTTGTAAAGATAAACTTGAAGTTATTACTGCCGATTTAAGAGTTCTTCTTATTCCAAAAGACCCTAACGACGATAAGAACGTTATTATGGAAATAAGAGGGGGCGCAGGTGGTGATGAAGCCAACCTTTTTGCTTATGAACTTTACCGTATGTACGTTAAGTTTGCTGAAAAAAATCGTTGGAAGGTTGAAGAAATTGAAAATAACTCAACTGAACTTGGTGGTATTAAGGAAGTTGTGTTTAATATTTCTGGTAAAGGCGTTTATAGTAAACTTAAGTTTGAAAGTGGCGTTCATAGAGTTCAAAGAGTGCCTGAAACCGAATCACAAGGTAGAGTTCACACATCAACCGTAACGGTAGCAGTTTTACCTGAAGTTGAAGATATTGAGGTTGAAATTAATGAAAACGACCTTAAAATTGACCTATTTAGATCAGGTGGTGCAGGTGGACAACACGTTAATAAAACAGAATCTTCTATAAGAATTACTCACTTACCAACAGGTATCGTAGTTGTTTGTCAAGACGAACGTTCACAAACAAAAAACCGTGAAAAGGCTATGAAAGTTTTAAAGAGTCGTATTTACGACCATTATCAAAGTCAATACCAAAAAGAATATTCTGAAAATAGAAAAAGCCAAGTTGGAACGGGCGACCGTTCTGAAAGAATTAGAACGTATAACTTCCCACAAGGTAGAGTTACCGACCATAGAATTGGTTGTACGTTATATAGCTTAGATTCGTTTATAATGGGTGATATTGAAGAAATGATTGAAGCTTTAATTATTGCCGATAGAGAAATAAAATTATCAGAAACGTCTGACTTAGATTAAGGAGAAAAGATATGAGTATTACTAAAAGAGTTAAGGAAATTGCTCCATCATTAACGCTTGAAATTACAGCAAAAGCAAAGAAAATGAAAGCTGAAGGTATTTCAGTTATAGGTTTTGGAGCTGGTGAACCAGATTTTAATACCCCTGATTATATAATTGATGCTGCAAAAAAAGCTTTAGATATAGGTTTTACAAAATATACTCCTGCAAGTGGCACGCCTGAATTAAAAAAGGCAATTTGCGATAAGTTTTATAAGGATAACGGCTTAACTTACGCGCCTGAACAAATTGTTATTTCAACAGGTGCTAAAAGCTCACTTTTCCATGCTATTGAAGCTATTATTGAAAAGGATGATGAAGTTATTTTACCTGCGCCTTACTGGCTAACTTACCCAGAACTTATCAAACTTGCTGAAGGTAAGGTTGTATACGTTGATACAAAGAAAGAAAATGATTATAAAATTACTTATGAAGAACTAAATGAAGTTTATACAGAAAAGACAAAATGTTTAATTCTTAACTCACCAAACAACCCAACTGGCGCTGTTTACAATTTAGATGAATTAAAAGCAATTGCTAAATTTGCTGAAGAAAAGGGTATTTACGTAATTGCTGATGAAATTTATGAAAAATTAGTTTATGCTGGTGAAAAGCACTATTCTATCGCAAGTTTAAGCGATTATATGTATAACCATACTGTTGTAATCAACGGTGTTTCAAAATCTTACTCAATGACTGGTTGGAGAATTGGTTATTTAGCTGCTCCACTTGAAATAGCAAAAGCAATTTCAAGCATGCAAAGCCATACTACAAGTAATGCTTGTTCAATTTCTCAATATGCTTCAACCGCTGCTCTTTCTGGTGGAGAAGACTTTATTGAAAATATGGTTACTATTTTTGATGAAAGAAGACAACTTATGATGGCTAAGTTGGATCAACTTGATGATATTTCTTACATAACTCCAAAAGGAGCTTTCTATGTATTAGTTGACGTTTCAACTAATTATGGTAAAGAATATAATGGTGAAATCATCAATGGCTCTCTTGACTTTGCAAGCGCGGCATTAAAGGCTGGTATTGCTCTTATCCCAGGCGTTGCGTTTGGTAATGATAATTGTATTAGACTTTCTTACGCTATTTCAAAAGAAGATATCGTAGAAGGTATAGATAGATTAAAGAAATTTATAGGTGAATTAAAATGATAGAATTCAACAAGAAAAAGAACTTGTTAGAAGAAAAGATTTATTCTTACGAACTACAAGACGTTAAAGAACCACAACTTTATAGAGATATTTTTGAGTATGAAACAGTTCCAAAGGTAATTTTTAACAATCGTCTTGTTCCAATGGAAACTCCTGAAAACATTTGGATTACTGATACTACTTTTAGAGATGGTCAACAATCAACATCTCCTTTTACCGTTAAACAAATAGTTGATTTATATAAATTAATGGCTAAACTTGGTGGTAAAAAGGGTTTGGTTAGACAATCTGAATTTTTCTTATATTCTGAAAAGGATAGAGAGGCCGCAAGGGCTTGTATGGAATTAGGTTTAGAATTTCCTGAAGTAACAAGCTGGATTAGAGCTAATAAAAAAGACTTCCAACTAGTTAAGGAAATGGATATTAAGGAAACTGGTATTTTAGTAAGTTGCTCTGATTATCACATCTTCAAAAAGATGAATTTAACAAGGGGACAAGCGCTTGATAAGTATTTAGGTATTGTTAAAGATGCACTAGAAGCCGGTATTAAACCAAGATGTCACTTTGAAGATATTACAAGAGCAGACTTTTATGGTTTTGTAATTCCATTTGCTAGTAAGCTTATGGATTTATCAAAAGAAGCCGGTATTCCTATTAAGGTGCGTATTTGCGACACAATGGGCTTTGGTGTTAACTATCAAGGCGCAGCTCTTCCTAGAAGCGTTCAAGGTATCGTATATGGTCTTCATCACTATGCTGAAGTTCCATCAGAACTTTTAGAATGGCACGGTCATAACGACTTCTATAAAGTTGTAACAAACGCAACTACTGCTTGGCTCTACGGTTGTTCTGCTATCAACTGTTCACTTTTAGGTATTGGTGAAAGAACAGGTAACTGTCCTTTAGAGGCAATGGCTATTGAGTACGCATCAATTCGCGGTACTGACGACGGAATGGATTTTACTGCTATTACTGAAATTGCTGAATATTTTGAACACGAAATCGGTTATATTATTCCATCAAGAACACCTTTTGTTGGTAGAAGTTTTAACTCTACTAGAGCAGGTATTCACGCAGACGGTATGCTTAAAGATGAAGAAATTTATAATATTTTTGATACTAAAAAGATTTTGAATAGACCAATGCACGTTTCAATTAACAACACAAGTGGTTTGGCAGGTATAGCATACTGGATAAATGAATATTATAAATTAAGTGGCAATAACGCTATTGATAAATCACACCCTATCGTTGCAAAAATCAAAGAAATGGTTGACAAAGAATACGCTGATGGTAGATGTAGCGTAATGGGTGATGATGAACTTGACGCAATGCTACTTATTTGTGACAAAGAACTTAGAAAAAAATTTATAATAATTGGTGATTAATTTTAAAACCCCCCTTGTTTTTTTATAAAATATAGTGTAATATAGTTATAACAAGAAAATAAAAGGCGATCGGAGGACATATAATGAAAATTATTTACGGATCAAAAGGTACTGGTAAAACTAAAATTGTAATTGATGAAGCTAATGCTTTAGTTGAAAAAGCTAAAGGTCATATCGTTTTTATTACCGATACTAAAAGATATTCTTACGACATAAATTATAATATTAGATTAATCAACGTTTCAGATTTCGGTATTTGTTGTGAAAGTTGTTTATTAGGTTTTATTAAAGGTATAGTAGCAGGAAATGCTGATAACGAATATATTTTCATCGACGGTATTTTAAGAATTATTGATAAGCCACTTGCTGAATTAGAAAATTTCTTTAATGCATTAGATGAATTATCTAATAAATATGGTGTTAACTTTATACTTACTTGTAGTGCTGATTTAGAAGCATTACCTGAATTTATAAAAAAACACCTATAAGTATTTGCAAAAAAAATAAATATGATGTAAAATAAGGAAGGATATAGTTATTTATCCTTCTTTTATTTATATTTTAGGAGTTATATTATGAATTTTATTAGTACAAGAGGTGGCAATTCTGTTGATTCTGCTGCAAGAGCTATTGCACAAGGTTTAGCTGATGATGGTGGATTGTTTGTTCCTGAAAGATTTCCTGATTTAAGCAAAAATTTAAAAGATATGCTTGATATGGACTACCCTGAAAGAGCAGCGTTTGTTTTATCAAGTTTTTTAGAAGAATATGATAAACAAGGATTACTTGAAGCTTGTAAAAAAGCTTATGGTAAATTTGAAGAAGGGGATGCAGCTCCACTTATTAAAATTGATGATAAATTTTATATTTTAGAACTTTTCCACGGTCCAACTCTTGCATTTAAAGATATCGCTTTAACTATTTTACCTTATCTTCTTAGAGAAGGCGCTAATAAAGCTGGAATTAAGGAAGAAATTTTGATTTTAGTAGCAACTAGTGGTGATACTGGTAAAGCTGCTTTAGAAGGGTTTAAAGACCAAGACGGTATTAAAATTACCGTTTTCTACCCAGATGAAGGCGTTAGTGATATGCAAAAGTTACAAATGTCAACACAAGAAGGGGAAAATGTTAACGTAATTGCTGTTAAGGGTAACTTTGACGATTGTCAAACTGCAGTTAAGAATATTTTTACAAATAAAGAATATATCGAAACTTTAAAAAAGCAAAACGTTGTTTTATCTTCTGCAAACTCAATTAACTTTGGTAGATTATCTCCACAAATTGCTTATTACTTTTCTGCTTATTGTGATTTAGTTAACGGCGAAGAAATTGAATTTGGTGACGTTGTTGATTTTGTTGTTCCTACAGGTAACTTTGGTAATATTTTAGCTGGTTACTATGCAAAACAAATGGGACTTCCTGTTGGTAAGCTTGTTTGTGCGTCAAACGATAATAAGATTTTAACCGATTTCTTTACTACAGGTAGTTACGACGTAAATAGAGAGTTCTTTAAGACGATTTCTCCATCAATGGATATTTTAATTTCTTCTAACTTAGAACGTTTAATTTTTGAATTTTCTGGTAGAGATGCTGAACTTACTAAAAAGAGAATGGAAGAACTTAAAAAAGATGGTATATATAATATTTCAGAAGAAGAAAAAGAGGCTATTGAAAAGGAATTTTACGCTGACTTTACTTCTGAAGATGCTTCAAGAAATACTATCAAAAACTTCTTTGAAGATTATGATTACGCATTAGATACTCATACTGCAGTTGCCGTTGAAGTTTCATACGGATATCAATCAACAGTTGATACTGATAACGCTTTAGTAATCGTTTCAACTGCAAGCCCATATAAATTTGCAGCAGACGTACTTAAATCTTTAACAGGAAAAGAAGAAAATGATCCATTTAAGGCAAGTGAAAAGTTAGAAAAAGAAACGGCAATGCCTATTCCTGAAAAGATAAAAGAACTTAAAAATAAACCTGTTAGATTTACAAAAGTACTAAAAAGTGATGAACTTTTTGAAGAAGTATTAAATTTTGTAAAATAATATCAAATAATATTAAAAAAAAGGCAATTATATTTTTGTATAATTGCTTTTTTTGTTATTGTATGTTATACTAAGTAAGATTTAGATTATAAATTTTGGAGTTTGTTATGGAAGACAAAAAGATTCTTTTTAGCGCAGTTCAACCAAGTGGTATATTGACGATAGGAAACTATCTTGGTGCAATAAAAAATTGGAAAAATTTACAAAATGACTATAATTCAATCTTTTCAGGGGCAGACCTTCATACTTTAACGGTTAAACAAGACCCACAAACTTTAAGAGCGAACAGTTATCAATTAGCCGCTCTATTTTTAGCGTGTGGTTTAGACCCTGAAAAGTCAATAATTTTTATGCAATCACACGTTCCTGCACACGCAGAACTTGCTTGGGTGTTAAATACTATTACTTATCCGGGTGAACTTTCAAGAATGACGCAGTTTAAAGATAAAAGCCAAAAACATCAAGAAAATATTAATATGGGCTTAATGGACTATCCAGTACTTATGGCTGCCGATATTTTATTATACAATACTGAACTTGTGCCTATTGGTGCAGACCAAAAACAACATTTGGAACTTGCAAGAGATTTAGCAATAAGATTTAACGGTAGATTTGGTGAACTTTTCAAAGTTCCTGAACCTTATTTTGGTAAAACTGCTACAAGAGTTATGAGTTTACAAGAACCAACTAAAAAAATGAGTAAATCTGATGCAAACTTAAATTCTTTTATTTCAATGGATGACGATAAAGACACTATCATTAGAAAGTTTAAGCGTGCAGTTACCGATAGTGATAATAAAATTATATTTAGCGAAGATAAACCTGGTATTAGCAACTTGTTAACAATTTATTCAGCATTTAGGGGTATTTCTATTAAAGAGGCTGAAGCTGAATTTGAAGGAAAGGGTTACGGCGACTTTAAAGTTAAAGTTGGTGAAACGGTTGCCGACGTTATCGACCCAATTAGACAAGAAAAGAATAGAATTTTAAGCGATAAAACATATATTGATGCAGTTCTTAAAGATGGTGCTGAAAGAGCAAGCAGAATTGCTTATAAAGTGTTATCAAAAGTTTATAAAAAGGTTGGTTTATTACCAAGAAGTAGGTAATTTTAGATGTTTGGATACGTAACTACGGACAATCCTAATTTATACATTAAAGATTTAGGCCTTTATAAATCACTTTATTGTGGTTTGTGTAAATCTATAGGTGCAACTTGTGGTCAGATTGCTAGACTTACGTTAACTTATGATTTAACATTTTTATCTGCAATTTTGCATAATATGCTTAACGTTGACGTTGAAATTAAAAAAGAACATTGTATTATCCATCCTTTTAAAAAGCAAGGGGTTACAAAAAGGGATGCGTTAACCGATAGGATTGCAAAATTAAACGTTATTTTAGCATACTACAAACTGTTAGATGATAAAATTGATCAAGGTAAAAAAGGTGTTTCTTTTCTAAAAAAGGCGTATAAAAAAGCTAAAAAAGGAGAAGAAACTTTAGACATTATCGTAAAAGAACAGTATGAAATTTTAAGAAAATATGAAAAGGCAAATTGTGAAAGTGTTGACATTTCAGCCGACGCTTTTGGGGAGATGCTTAAAAGAATTTTTAGGGAATTTTTAAAAGAACTTTCAACTAATGATAGCGATAATTTTGCATATTTCTTAGGCAAATGGATATATTTAATAGACGCATTAGATGATTTTGATGATGACGTTAAGAAAAATCAATATAATCCTTTTGTTTTAAGTTATAAAGATATTAAAAATAAAAAACAGCTATTTGAAGATAAAAAAGAAGATTTGATTTTTGTTTTCAAGGATATTTCAAGTAGTTTAATTTATTATTATGATAGGTTAAAAATGAATTTTAATAAAGATTTAACAGATAATATTATTAAACGTGGAATTGACTTAAAAACAAAAGATATAATGGAAGGTAAAAAATGCAAGAAAACTATAAAATTTTAGGCGTTGATGAAACTGCAACAATAGATGAAATTAACGATAGATATGAAATGTTAAAGGCTCGTTATCAAAGAGAACGTTTTTATGAAGGCGAAATAGGTAATGATGCTGCAAAAAATCTTACGAAACTTGAAACAGCTTATAAAGAAATTATGGCTGAAAGAGAACACGTTGATTATTTTGATGGTAAAAAGACGGAAAATTTTGATGACGTAAAAAAAGCTATTGAAAAAGGTGACCTAAATTTTGCACAATCTAAACTTGACGATATTTCAGAAAGATCTGCTGAATGGCATTATCTACAAGCTGTTATTTTTTATAAGAAAAACTGGAACAATGAAAGTAAAAAACAACTTGAAATCGCCATAAAAATGGATCCTTCAAACGAAAAGTATTCAAACGCATATACAAAACTTAATAATAAAATTTATGGAGATACAGAGAACACTTATAAATCTGGCAATGCAAGATACGTTAATCAAGAACCACAAAACAATCCTAACCAACAAATGGGTGGTGACGGTTGTGCTACTTGTTTGAATTGCGCTTCTGCTTATTGTTGTATGAGAACTTGTTGTAATTGTTAATATGAAATTAACTAGTAGAATAATTGCTCTTTCGGGCATTTCAGCTGCTTTTTCAGCTATTTGCTTGATACTGGGCGCATTTATTGAAGTAATAGATATACCATGTGCAATAATTGCTTCCCTTTTTGTAGTATTACCATTATACTATAAATCATATTGGGGAAGCTTTTTGGCTTTTATTGTAGGTGGTGGTATTGCGCTTTTAATAAACCCAAACTTTTTATCATTAGTTTTTCCACTTTATTTTGGTTTTTTTGGGCTTTTTGCTATCGCCAAATGGAGAATGTTGCAAAAAGAGTTTAATCGTGTTTTAGGGTTAATAATCGGCTTAGTTTGGTTTTTATTAGTAATGCTTTTCGTTTATTACTATTATTTTATTTTTCTCGGAAATATTACAACTGAGAGCATAGGATTTATTTCTGAGTATTTAATATATATTTGGATGGGAATGGGATTGATTTTTTATCTCATTTATGATAATCTTATTGTGAAATTATTTTTATTTATTATAAGCACTTTAAGAAGGATTATTAAATAGTTATGCTACTTAAAAATCAAATACATATAGATAAAATTTTAAGTTTAGGAATAAATGGTGAGGGAATCGTTAAAAAGGACGGTTTTGTTATCTTTATTCCTTTTTGTCTATTAAATGAAGAGGTTGAATATAAAATATTAAAAGTTACAAAAAAGGTTGCTTACGGTAAACTTTTAAGGGTTATAACGCCTTCAAAAGATAGGGTAAATCCTAAGTGCGAAGTGTTTACAAAATGTGGTGGTTGTCAATTACAACATTTAAATTATGATAGCCAACTTAACCTTAAAAGTGCTACGGTAAAAGATTCTTTAAAGAAAATAGGATTTATTGACGTTGACGTTCCAACTACGCATAAAAGTTCTTTTGAATACGCTTATAGAAATAAATTACAATTACCTATTGCAGAGGTTGATGGACAAACTAAATTAGGCTTTTTTGCTACAAATTCGCATAGAATTATTCCTATAAAAAGTTGTCCTATACACCCTGATTGGAGCAGTAAAATAATTGAAGTTTTTTATAACTTTATTCAACAATATAACCTAAAAGGCTATAACGAAGATAAGGGAACAGGACTTCTTCGCCACTTAGTTGTTAGAAGTGTTAACGAGCGCTTAATAATAACTTTAGTATTAACTAAAAACGCATTTCCTTATAAAAAAGAGTTAATTGAACTGTTAAAAGAAAATTTTAATGAATTTACCCTTTATTTTAATATAAATCCTAAAAAAACAAACGCTATTTTGGGTGAAGAATTTGTTTTAATTTACGGTAATGGATATTATGAATATGAAGTTTTAGAAATTAAAGCAAAAATTGATGCAAAAAGTTTTATGCAAGTAAATGATTTTGTCTATCCAAAATTGTATGAAAAAGCCCTTTCATTAATTGGTGATGATAAAGACGTAACCGTTATTGATGCCTATAGTGGTGCTGGTTTTATGACTAGTTTGTTTGCTAAAAAATATCAAAAAGCAATAGGTATTGAGATTATAAAAGAGGCCGTTGATTGTGCTGATGCGTTAGCAAAAGAAAATGGACTTCAAAACAAAATGGAAAATATTTGTGCAAACGTTGAAGAGGTATTGCCTAAAATTGTTGATAATCTAAAAAAAGAAAACAAAAAAATTGTATTAACAGTTGACCCACCAAGAAAAGGGCTTGATAGATTTTCAATTAAAACTATTAAAAATGCTGATATAGAAAAAATTGTTTATATTTCTTGTAATCCAGCAAGTTTGGCTCGTGATTTAGGGCTTTTGATGGGGACGCTTATTGATGAAAATGGTGAAATTAAAAAAGCCGTTGATGTAAAAGAAAATTATAAAATTACATACATTCAGCCTTTTGACATGTTCCCTCAAACAAAACACGTTGAAACGCTTGTTTGCTTGGAGAAAATCTAAGATTATGAATACAAATGAAAAATTCTTGTTCGTAGGGGTTAGTCCTAAACCTTTTAGAGGCAAAAATTATTGGTATTTAGATGAACAAGGTGTAACCAAACCCAATACTTACGTTTGGGTGGAAATGGGTTCACATAATAGAAAACAAATTGTTTTTGTTGATTCTGTTAAGCTTTGTGATAAAGAAAATTTACCTTTTCCTATTGAAAAGGTTAGAAAAATTATTTCTCAAACAACAAAAGAAGAAGCTAAAAAAGCAAATGAAAACTGGGAGATTTTTTAGTTATGGATAAAAAGAAAGACTTTAAAGAATTGCTTAGGTTTATAAAATTTTTATTTTTTTCTATAAGCGCAGGCATTATCCAATTTGGAGCGATGGCGCTTTTTTACGAGGTTTTTAAGTGGGAATGGTGGTTATCATATATCATTAGTTTATTCTTATCAGTAGCTTGGAACTTCACTATTAATCGTAAGTTTACATTTAAATCTGCAAACAATATTAAACTTGCAATGTTACTTGTACTTGCTTTTTATGTAGTATTTGCGCCAGCATCTTTATTTCTTGGCGACTGGATTGAAGGGTTAGGTGTTGATGGGCTTATTGTTGAAGCAGGAATTATGATTTTAAATTTTGTTTTAGAATTTTTATATACAAGATACGTCGTTTATCGCAATTCTTGCGACACGGCAAAAAAGAAAGGAGAATAATATGAAAGTAATTTTAGTTAATGGAAGTCTTCATGAAAAAGGTACGACAGGAACGGCTTTAGAAGTTGTTTCAAAAAGATTAAATGATAACGGTATTGAAACGGAAATTTTTAACATTGGCAGTGCTCCTATAAAAGATTGCATGGCTTGTGGCGCTTGTAAAAAATTAGAAGGTCGTTGTGTTAACGACGATTTAGTAAACCGTTTCTTAGAAAAAGCTGAAACTGCTGACGGTTTTGTTTTTGGAACGCCAGTTTATTATTCTCATCCATCAGGCAGACTATTAGATTTTATGGATAGAGTTTTTTATGCAGGTGGAAAGGTTTTAAAATATAAACCAGTTTATTCAATTGCCGCTGCAAGAAGAACTGGTTCAGTTGAATCAGTTGACGTACTAAACAAGCATTTTTCTATTACGCAAATGCCGATTGTAACTTCTACTTACTGGGGCGAAATTCACGGTTCTAAAGGGGAAGATATTCCTTTTGATGAAGAAGGAATGGAAACAATTCTTAACGGAGCAGACAACCTTGCTTGGCTTTTAAACTGTATTGACGTTGCTAAAAAGAAGGGCGTTAATTATCCAAATACAGCAAAAACAAAAAGAACAAATTTTGTTAGATGAAAGATTATAAATTAAAAATAGAACTAGTACCAGATAGTTGTTGGTATAGTAATTTAAGAAGTTTGCTTAAACCATCTATGTGGGACGTGCTTAGGAAAAAAGCCTATGCTAATGCTAATGGCCACTGCCAAATATGTGGAAGAAAGGTTAATCGCTTAGAAGCCCATGAAAGATGGGATTATGATAAGGAAACTTCAACTCAAAAACTTAAAGAAATTGTTGCTGTTTGTCATAACTGTCATAGCGTTATTCATATTGGTAGAACACAACTTTTAGGTAAAGGTGAAGAGGCTGAAAAGTGGTTTATAAAAGTTAACGATTGTTCTTATGCTGATTTTATTAAACATTTAGGTGAGGCAAACAAAATTCATCAAGAAAGAAATAAGGTTTTAGAATGGAAACTTGACTTAACCTATTTAGAAGATTTCTTAAAGTAAAGTATAATTTAGACTAAAATACAGAAAATAAACGTAAACGGAGGGTTTATGAAAAAAATATTTTCTGTATTTTTTATTTTTATAATATGTTTTAGTTTTTCATTATCTATAAGTGCTTTTATTGTAAGTGCTGATACCAAAAAACCTGAGCCTAGAAGTTTTGACGTAAGTGCTAAATCTGCTTATATGATTGACTTTGATAGCAAAACGGTTATTTATTCAAAAAATGAAAATGAAAGACTTCCTATTGCTAGTATGTGTAAAATAATGACCTTACTACTTTGTTTTGAAGAACTTGATAAAGGAAGTTTTTCTTTAGAAGATAGTATAGTTATAAGCGATACTGCATCTAAAATGGGTGGTTCGCAAGTTTTTTTAGAGGCAAATGCTGAATATAAAATTGGTGATTTAATTAAAAGTATAATAATTGCCTCAGCAAACGATTCATCTGTTGCAATGGCAGAGTATATATCTGGTTCTGAAGAATTATTTACAAAAAAAATGAATGATAAAGTAAAAGAATTAGGGCTAAATAATACCGTATATTGTAATGCAACTGGGTTACCTGGCGCTATTCAATATTCTTCAGCAAAAGACGTTGCTATAATTTTTAGCGAACTATTAAAACACGAAGAGTATTTTACTTTTGCTAATATTTGGATGGAAGATTTTTGTCATCCAGAAGGTAGAGTTACCGGTATGACTAACACAAACAAGTTGATTAGATTTTACGAAGGATGTGATAGTGGTAAAACTGGTTATACAAGTGAGGCAGGACATTGTTTGACTGCTTCTGCAAAAAGACAAAATTTAAGACTTATATCAGTTGTTATAAATGAACCAGATAGTAAAACGCGTTTTAAGGACGTTTCTAATATGTTTAATTACGGTTTTGCTACCTACGTTAATAAACTTATCGTAGATAACAAAACGCCTTTAGAAAATAAAATAGAGGTTAATTGCGCTAAAAAAGACAAAATAAGCATTATACCAAAAGAAAGTTATTATCATTTTTCAAAAAAAGATGAAAAGAGTTCTTTTGATATAATTTTTACACCAATTGATAACTTAAAAGCGCCTATAAAAAAGGGTGATAAGGTTGGGGAACTTTCTATATACAATTCAAACGTTCAAATTACAACTATTGACGTTTTAGCAAATGAAGATATAAACGCAAAAAATTATTTTGACGTATTAAAAGAAATAACGTTAAATTGGTCAATAATATCTTAAAAAAGGGGCTAAAAGCCCCTTTTAACATTATTTAAATTATTAACTAATTTTATTTTCTTGCATTTATTAATCTTTTGTTATATAATATTTTTATGGATAGATTTATTGAATATTTTGCTATATTTTTGGCATTACTTATTGTTTTGCCTTTTCATGAATTTGCGCATGCTTTTGTTGCTGTAAAGTCAGGGGATATGACGCCAAAACTTTATAATAGATATACGCTTAACCCAATGGCGCATTTTGACGCTACTGGAATTTTATGCTTTTTATTCTTTAGGTTTGGTTGGGCAAAACCCGTTCCAGTAAACCCAAACAACTTTAAAAATTATAAAAAAGGCTGTTTCTTTGTATCGATTGCCGGTGTTCTAATGAACTATATCATAGCTTTTATTGCTTATCCTTTATTTATTTTAGCAGTAAGATACGTTCCTATCGGCTGGTCATACTTTGGAACTTTGATTTGTTTATTTCCTTTGTTTTTATACTCTTTAAGTATAAATTTCTTTGTGTTTAATTTATTACCACTTTATCCTCTAGATGGATTTAGAGTTTTAGACGTTTTAACTAAAAAAAGAGGCAAATTGTATTACTTTTTAAGAAACAATGGTCAAAAAATACTTTTAGGTTTAATTTTGCTTGGAATAATTGCAGAATTAACCGGTTTTTATTATATTGATATTTTAGGGAACGTTATGGGTTTCTTAAACGGGATATTCTCATATCCAATAACTTTATTTTGGGGTTTTGTTTTTGGAGCTATTTAGATATGCAAAAAGAAATAAAATTTGAGTCAAACGTTGACTACTTAACAAAACTTGATAATTTTGATTTTGAAGGGCCTTTAGACCTTCTATTGCATCTAATTAAAGAGGCGAAGATAGAAATAAAAGACGTCTTTGTTTCTTCCGTCACAGACCAATTTTTGCAGTATATAGAAAGAAATTTAGAGGCTTTAGATATTGATAAGGCAAGTGAATATTTAACAATGGCTGCAACTTTACTTGAAATAAAATCAAAATCATTACTCCCTAAAATTGAAGATATTGAAATTGATATCGAAGATCCTGAACAAGCGTTGATTAGAAAGGTAGAGGAATATAAGCTATTTAAAGAAACTGCTGAGAAATTAAAACAACAAGAAAATGCCAACAGATTTTATAAAGAACCTGACAAAAACGTGGGCGACGTAAAAGTTGTTTATACCGATTTTAATATAAATGGGCTTGTTAGCGCTTTTTCAAAATTGCTTTTAAAGATTGACCAAAAGAAAGCCGAACAAATGGCTCATAAAGAAATACCTAAAGACGTTTTTACTGTTGAGGAAAAGGTTCAACACATAAGAACTTGTATTTTGGATAGAAAAAGTATGAGTTTTTATGAACTTTTTGAAAATTATTATTCAAGAAATGAAATTATAACAACCTTTCAAGCATTATTGGAATTATTAAAACTACAATATGTTGCTGTTGAACAAAACACGGTTTTTGATGATATAACTATAATTTTAAAGGAAGATAGAAATGAAGAACTTGGAGAAATTGACGAATATAATTGAGGCAATAGTTTTTGTTTCAGGAAACCCTATTGAAATAAAAGATATTGCTGAAAAGCTTGAAATTACTGAAGATTTTGTTTTGCTTGCAGTTAAAGATTTGCAAGAAAAATATAACAAAAGTTCAGGGATACAACTTTTAATGTTTAATAAAAAATTACAATTTGCTTCAAATTCTGACTACGCTGATGACGTTTCAGCCGTTCTTAATCCAATAAAGGAAAGGGAACTTTCAAAAAGTATGTTAGAAGTTGCGGCAATTATTGCCTACAAGCAACCAGTTACTAGAATGGATTTAGAAGAAATAAGGGGAAATAGTGAATATGCCCTTCAAAAACTTCTTGAACTAAAAGTTATTGAACCCGTTGGAAGAAAAGATGCCGTTGGTAAACCTGTTCTTTTTGGCACTACTGATGAATTCTTAAAAAGATTTCAAATTTCTTCACTTGATGAATTACCTGATTACGAAACATTGCTTGAACAAGTTGCTCTTATTAGAGGGGAAAACACGCCTGGTGATTACTTATATAGAAAGGACGTTTACGTGGATGAAAATACCCCTGCTGAACCGTTGGCTGAGGCTGTGGCAACAACAACTGAAACGGAAGATTTTGATTTACCATCAATTGAAGAGGAAGAAATTCCTGACTTCTTAAAAGATGAAGAAGTTGATAAAATTTAATTTTTAATACATAAAAATATTAAAAATATTAAAAATAATAGTGTGATTTATTTATATATATCCACTATTTTTTTTATTCTTTTTTTACCACTCTTTTGTTCTTTTTCATTAAAATTAGATTATGAAAATAAAAGAATATATTTTTTATTTTCTTTATTTAAAATAACGTTATCAAAAGGGTTCTTTGAGATAACAAAACAGGGGATATATAAAAACACAAAGAATAAAAGAAAAAAATTTTTATTGAAAAAAGGGCATTTAAAAAACAATTTTAATATATTAAATGAATTTTTGTTTTATAAGATTTTAATAAATACAAAAATTGATAGCGAATTCAATTTTCCCTTATTATACCTAACTTTTTTAATAATGATTATGTCAGACATAACGTATTGTTTTTTAATAAAAAAGGGGATAAAACTTGATACAAATATAAAAATTTATGAAAAAAATAAGTTTTTAATTAACCCTACTATAAAAGTATTTTTTATTATAAACAATCTAACTGTTATAAAAACAGTATTAAATTTATTATTAGGAAAAATTAAAAAATGAAAGAAAATAAAATAAATGAACTAATTGATACAGCTATAAAGAATTTAAACAATTTAACAGACGTAAACGTTATAATTGGTAAAGATCGGAAGAG
>SVHJ01000008.1 GCA_015055835.1 Clostridiales bacterium
TCTTCCGATCTCGGTACCTGAAAGCGTAAGAGAAACTTGTTGGTTTGAGTGGGGTTGCGTAGCAAAATACGCATTGAGATATTTAAAAGAAAGATGTGATAAAGTTGGCGCGTTAGGCATAAGAAAGGGTGCAGAAACTTTATGGCATTTAGCAGGAACGGAAGAATTAGAAACTGCTATTTTTGCATTTGGCACGGGTTGGCATACTTATAAAGGAAAGTTCAAGTTTGCAAACGTAGACGCCACAACCTTTGATGAGGCGCATTATAAATATTTAGCAGGTATTGAACCACAATCATACGTTCAATACGTAAAAGCACCCGTTTTAATACTAACGGCAACAAATAGTGAAGACTATGATTTTGAAAGAGCGTACGACACTTATATAAGATTAGATAACAGCAGTTACAAAGCAATAAACTGTTCAGTTGGCACGGGAGAAATTTTAGATTATCCTTGTTTTCGTGATATAGAAATCTTTTTAAGTAAAAATCTAAAAGGCAGTGAAGAGGTTTTACCAAAGGAACTTGATTTTGAAGTAGAAGAAAAAGATGGAAAGGTAAAACTAACGATAAATCCTGATTTAGAAGGGCTAGAAAATATAGAAGTTTATAAGGCAGAAAATATTTTAAACCCAACTTTACTTGGCTTTACAAAAATTGCCGATTTGGGTAAAGAAACTAGTTACGAATACGAAATAAAAAATAAAGTAGATAAAATATTCTTTATGGTAAAAGCAAAATATGAAAACGGTTTTACCATTTCATCAGGGGTTGTTGCAAAAGATATTGAAACAAACTTAAACGTTAGAAAAGTAAATATGCTTTATTCAAACGTAAAAAAAGCAAACAAATTTTTTGCATACGTTTCTAAAGAGGACGATTTTGTAAACGCAAATATAATTACAGAAAACATCAAAGGTATGGAAACGGAAAAAGGGCCTATGGCGATAAAGGGTATATACTCAAAAACGGGGCTAGTATCTTATTCAATAAACAACGAAATTGCAAAATTTGACGAACACTCAATTTTAATGTTCGACCTATTTAGCAAAGAAGATAATGAAATAGAAATAGAAATTATAGTAAACTTTAAAAAAGAAAATCAAGTTTCATATTTTTTCAAAAAAGAGGTTATAGGAAGCAATATTTGGAGAGACTTTAGGGTAGAAGCATTAAAATTTAAAACGGCAGAAGGCAAACCTCTTCAAAGTTTTGAAAACATAAACGTAATAATTCTAAAATTAAAAGAAAAATACGTAGTAAACAACGTTATGTGGATATAAAATGGAAATAAACGATAAATTAGTTTTTAAAAAGCAACATCCTTGTGGTGGAAATGAATGGACGGTAATCGGCTTAGGTGCAGACGTAAAGTTAAAGTGCGACGTTTGTGGCAGAATAGTAATGATACCAAGAGATAAAATAGATAAAATGGTTAAGCAAAAAAAGGAAAAAGATGCAAGCGTTTAACGAACAACTTTTAAATAAAAAAGAAGAACAAAAACACAACTTAATAGAAACAGTCGTATTTTTTGTTTTATGTATTGTTTTAATATTTTCTTGTTTTTACTTTTTTACCTATTCAATAAAAGAGGTTGTAGTATCAGGACCGTCTATGGAAAAAACGCTATATAACGGCGACGTGCTTTATTTATCAGTAAATAAAGAGGTAAAGATAGGCGACGTAGTCGTAATAAGTGGCGAAAAGACTAACTGGGTTAATGGTACAGCTAAAGACGAGTGGATAATTAAAAGAGTAATAGGTCTTGGTGGCGATACTATAGAAATAAAAGACGGTTACGTTTATAGAAACGGTCAAAAGCTTGAAGAAGATTATAAAGCTTACGGACCTACTGCAGAAAACGACTGGAAAACTAAAACGTTAAAAGATAACGAAGTTTTTTATTTAGGGGATAATAGAAGAGTTAGTGCAGATAGCAGATCTTACTTTAACACCTGCACGATAGACCAAATAGTAGGGGTTGTATCAAATGCGTCGATAAAGTTAAAAGGAATTTCCACCTTTTTCTATAAAAACGTAAAACAACCTATATTAAAAATGATAAACGGTGGCGTATGATAAATTTTTTCAACCAAAGCGAAGTAGAGAAAGCAAGAAAACAAAAAACAAAAGTGCTAATTATATATTTTATTACTTTAGCATTTGTCATAGCGATATTTAGCGTAGTTTTCATAACTTATTTAACTTTTGCTTATGAAGATCCAAGAACGCCAGCGTTAAAACTGTCTTTTGAAGTTCTTCTTGTTGTATACGTAATTTTTTCTTACGTGTATTTGACTATTAAATATAAAAGGGTTAATAAATATTACAAATATTTAGTTAATCAACAAACGGGATTAAAAGAAAAAACTGAAGGCAAGTTTTTGTGTTACAACAATACTAGACAAATAAAAGACGGTGTAGATTTTAAGTCTTTTAAGATGCTAACGATAAGCATAAAAACAGGTAAAGAAGTAGAAAGACAAGTTTTAGTTGATTACGAAAAAGATTTTCCTACCTTTACTGAAGGTCAAAAGATAAAAGTAACCACACAAGGAAACGTTTTATTTGGTTACGAAATTATGGAGTAGAAATGAGAGAAAATATACCTATTAAATACAAATGGAAAATAGAAGATATATTTCCTAATCAAAAGGCTTTTGACAATCTTTATGAAGAAACAAAAAACGAAATAGAATTTTCTTCTTTCAAAGGTCGTTTAGGGGAAGAAGAGATTTTTAAAACCTTTTTAGAAAAGGAAGAAGTTATTTCAAAAAAGGTAGAAAAACTTTACGTTTACGCAATGCTACTTAGGGATACTGACACTAAAGATGCAAAAGCAAGCGAACTACTTTCAAAAGCAGTTATGCTACTTGTAAAGTTTAATACTGAAACCTCTTTCGTTTTACCAGAACTAACGGCACTACCTGAAGAAGTATTAAAAGGGTATATAGAAAACCCAAAATTTTCTAATTACGATTATAACTTAAAGCAAATCTTAAAAAAGAAACCACACGTTTTGTCAGAAGAAAGTGAAAATATTCTTGCATTAGGTGGGGATGTTTTTGGCAGTTTTAACGAAATATTTACAAAAATTGATAATGCAGACTTACCACTTGGAGAGTTTACTCATAACGGTAAAACGTATGTGTTAAGCCACGGTGAATATAGCGTAAATCTTCAAAGTTCTGATAGAGAATTAAGGGAAAAGAGTTTTAAGGAATACTATAAAGCGTATGAAAAACTTATAAACACAATCTCTTCAACCTATTATGGTAACGTAAAAAAGAACGTCTTTTTAAAAAATGCAAGAAAGTATAATTCTTGTTTAGAAATGGCGCTACTTGATGAGGACGTTGACGTAAAAGTTTATGAAAACTTAATTTCATCAGTTAGTGATAACCTAAAGTTTTTGCATAAATATATGGACTTAAAAAAGAAAGCGTTAAAATTAGACGACCTTCATTTTTACGACCTATATACACCTATAATTGAAAATCAAGACTTTAAGCTTGAATATGAAGAAGCGTATGCTTTCGCAATGGAAGGGTTAAAACCTTTAGGGGAAGAGTACCAAAGTCTATTAAAAAAGGCTTTTGATGAAAGATGGATAGACGTTTATGAAACTGATGGTAAAAGAAGTGGCGCGTATAGTACGGCAATTTACGACGTACATCCATACGTTTTACTGAATTATAAAAAGACCACGCACGATATTTTTACAATCGTTCACGAACTAGGTCATAGCTTACACTCATACTATTCTAACAAAAACCAATGCTATCAAAAGGCTGATTACAAAATTTTCGTGGCAGAGGTTGCAAGCACGGTTAACGAAGTTCTTTTATTAAAGCATATTTTAAGCACGGTTAGTAATAAAGAACTTAAAAAATACGTTCTTTCATATTTTTTAGAAATGATAAGAACAACCTTATTTAGACAAACACAGTTTGCAGAATTTGAGTATGAAGCGCACAAAATGGTGGAAGAAGGTCAACCACTATCTAAAGAAGTGCTGTCTGAAAAGTATTTAGAAATAACTAAAAAATACTATGGCGAAGGGCTAACTTATGATAAAGAAATTTCTTTAGAATGGTCAAGAATACCACATTTTTATAGGGCTTTTTACGTTTATAAATATGCGACTGGTATAACTGCAGCAATATCTATTGCAGATAGAATATTAAACGAAAAAAATGGTTTAAAAGACTATTTTAACTTCCTATCATCAGGTGGAAGTAGCGACCCAGTAAGTTTATTAAGACTAGCTGGCATTGATTTAGAAACAAAAGAGCCGTTTATTAAGGCAATGAAAACGTTTGAAGATATTTTAACAGAGCTTGAAAATCTTTTGTAGGAGAAAAAATGGTAAAAGCAACGTATAAAAACAATTTAGATGAATACAAAACCTTTTTAAACCACACGGTTTTTACCGTAAATGGTGGTAAGAAAACGTTAATATATTTAGCTAGCGCAATACTTTTATTAATTGTAGTAGGTTTTTTCTTTTCAATTCTTTGGATATTAGCAGGTTTATTTATTGTAGTACTTCTTTTTAAGTTTTTAGGCTTAAGGGGTGCAGTTAAAAAGAATATTTACGTGATAAACAAAAACTACAAAGAATTTTCAAAAGTATCAAACGACTATGAGTTTACTGAAGAAAATTTTCTTGTAATAAACAAAAAAGGCAAGATAGAAGTTAACTACTCAGAAGTTTATGGTGTAGAAGAAACGGAAAAGTTCTTTTATATCTATATGGGAAAAGCAATAGCGTACATAATAAAGAAAAAAGGTATAACTGAAGGTAACGGGGAAGAACTTTCAATGTTACTTAAAAAAGCAGTAGGCGAAAAGTACAAAAGAAGGGGTAAATAATTATGGCAAAAGCAAAAACTAATGAAATGCCACATACTTTAGAGGCAGAACAAGCACTTTTAGGGTGTTTGTTAATTGATAACGATATTCAGTTAGAAATTTTAAGTGAATTAGCTGAAAATGATTTTTACGCAGAATCACATAAATATATTTTAGAAGCCATGAAAGAAATCAACAAGCAAAATATGCCTGTTGACTTAGTTACTTTAACCGACCAATTAGAAAAGACTGCGCAACTTTCATCAATAGGTGGCATTAGTTATTTAACTGATTTAACTGAAATAATGCCTTCAACAGCAAACTATCGTCATTACTTTGACATAGTAAAAAGAGATAGCGTACTTAGAAAGTTAATTAAAGCATCAACGGAAATAATAAAAGATGCAACCGATAGCCAAAATCAAGATGAATCTTTAGCGTTTGCTGAAAAATCTATTTACGATATAGCAGAAAGCGTAGATGCCTCTTCAGTTCAAAGAATTAACGAAGTTTTACCTACTGTTATCAGTAAATTTGATAAAATAAGCAAAGATAAAAACGCATTTAAGGGATTAAGCACAAAATTTACTTCGTTAGACTATATAACTAACGGGCTTCAACCATCTGACCTTGTTCTAATTGCAGCAAGACCAAGTATGGGTAAAACCTCTTTTGCTATGAATATAGTAGAAAACGTAGCAATCAATTCTGATAAAGTTTGTATGGTTTTCTCACTTGAAATGAGTAGAGAACAATTAGTACAAAGAATGATATGTTCAGTAGCAGGCGTAAATTCTAAAAAGGCACTTAGAGGGGAACTTCAAAAGGAAGACTGGATAAAGTTTGTAGATGCAGAATCTAGACTAAGTAAAGCAAAAATATATATCGACGACTCTTCAATGATAACGCCAACCGAAATGCTTTCAAAGTGTAGAAGATTAAAAAATAAAGTTGGTTTAGACCTTATAATGATTGACTACATACAATTAATGAATGGTAGTGGTAAAAAAGGCGTTGATAATAGACAACAAGAAATTGCTGAAATTTCAAGAATGTTAAAGATAATGGCAAAGGAAATAAACGTTCCAGTAGTAGCGTTATCACAATTATCAAGAAGTGTAGAATCAAGACAAGGTCATAGACCACAACTATCAGACCTTCGTGAATCAGGTGCAATCGAACAAGATGCTGATATCGTAATGTTTATTCATAGACCTGATAGAAGTGCAACTAAAGAAGAAATTGAAAAGAATCAAATTAAACCAAACGTAGCCGAAATTATAGTAGCAAAACACAGAAACGGTGAAGTTGGTTCATTTGAATTATACTTTAAGGGTGAATGTACTAAGTTCGTTAACCTATCAAAGGACGAAGAACCTGCGTTTAGTAAACCAAAAACTAATTATGAAGAATATCAAAACGCACCAGTTAACAACGAACCAATGCCAACAGATGACGACGTACCACCTGAAGACGACGGTTTAGAATATTAATTAATGACTAAAATATTAAAAGCAACTAAAGACAATTTAATAAAGGCAAAAGAACTTCTTTTAAATGGTGAACTAGTTGGTTTTCCTACCGAAACTGTGTATGGATTAGGCGCAGACGGTACTAATAAAAAAGCTGTTAGTGAAATTTACAAGGTAAAGGGGAGGCCTAGCGACAATCCGTTGATTGCCCACGTTCACAAAGATTACGACCTAACTAAACTTGTAAAAAATATTAGGCCGTACGCCTTAGACTTAATAAAGGCATATACTCCAGGACCATTAACTTTAGTTTTTGAAAGTAAAGGGGTGGTAGTAGATGAAGCAACTTGTGGGTTAAACACTTTAGCAATAAGAATACCGTTAAAAAAGGAAGCGCAAGAATTACTTAAACTTGTAGATATACCAATTGTTGCGCCATCAGCAAATTTATCTAAACACGTTAGCCCAGTAACAGCCGAACACGTTTATAAAGATTTTGAGGGTAAAATCCCACTAATTATAGACGGTGGTAAATGTGAAGGTGGAATAGAAAGTACCGTCTTAGACGTTACTGGCGAAGTGCCTGAGATATTAAGGGCAGGGCTAATTACTAAAGAAATGATAGAAAAGGTCGTTGGTGTTTGTAAAGTCGCTAAGCATAAAGAGGGCGAAAAGGCAAAGTCGCCTGGAGTAATGTACACGCACTATAGACCAAAAACAAATACTGCACTTTTTACTAAAGAAGAAATTCAAAAAAGTATAGAATTATATGAAGAATATATAAAACAAGGCAAAACCCCTTATTTTATGTGTGATGAAGATGCGAAAAAAGATCTTGTTGGTAAAAATATTTTATATTTAGGTAAAACAGCCGAAGATATCGCCTCTAATTTATACTATAAATTAAGAGAAGGTGAAGAAAAGGCAGATATAATAATAGCAATTGAGCCCGCCTATAATGGTGGCGTTTACGAGGGCGTATTAAACCGTTTAAGGAGAGCGTGTAAGTAAATGATAAAAATTTTATTTGTTTGCACGGGTAATACGTGCAGAAGCCCAATGGCAGAAATTATACTTAAACAAAAACTTAAATGGGCAGGGATAAAAAACGTTCGGGTGTCGTCAGCAGGGACAAATACCGTTGATGGATTACCAATGAACGAAAATAGTAAAAAAGCGTTAAAACTTTTAGGCATACCGTATAGAACTTTTAAGTCTAAAAGAATAAATGAGACTTTAATAGAAAAAAGTACTTACGTAATATGTATGACTGACGCGCAAAAAGAGTATTTAAAAGAATTTGAAAACGTGTTCACTTTTAACGACTTAACTGGGGTTGGAGAAATTTTAGACCCATATGGACAAGGCCTTGACGTGTACGTAAGAACTTCACATCAACTTGAAGATGGATGCAATACGTTAATGAAAAATATTTTTGGAGGATTACTTTAATGAAGATTGCAGTAGCAAACGACCACGCAGGGGTAAACTTAAAACCTGCATTACTAGAATACTTAAAGGAAAGAGGGGACGAAGTTATTGACTTTGGCACAAACGATACTGAAAAGGTTGACTACCCAGAATATTCTTTAAAAGTAGCCCTAGCAGTAAAAAGTGGTGAAGCTGATAAAGGCATTTTAATTTGTGGAACGGGCATAGGTATGTCAATTGTAGCAAATAAAGTACCAGGTATTAGATGTGCTTGTTGTAGTGAAGTTTTTTCAGCCGAAGTTACTGTAGCACACAACAATTCTAACATAATTTCTTTTGGTGGAAGAGTTGTTGACGAAGAAAAGATGAGAGAAATGGTAAGGGTCTTTTTAGACACAAAGTTTATAGGCGGAAGACACCAAGTAAGAGTTGACAAAATAACAGAAGTAGAAAAGACTTTTTCAAAATAAAATTTTTAGTTATATAAGGGGAAAAAATGAAAGTAAAAAAAGCAATTATACCGGCTGCAGGGCTAGGTACAAGATTTTTGCCCATAACAAAAGCCATACCAAAACCAATGTTAACCGTATTAAATAAACCAGTTATTCAACTGATAGTTGATGAACTATTAAATTCTGGAATAGAAGATATAGGGATAGTTGTTGGTAAAGATGCTGAGGTTATTAAAAATCATTTTGCTGAAAATTTAGAACTTGAAGATAGACTAATTAGCGATGGCAAAACTGAACTACTTGAAAGGGTAAAGGCAATAAAAGGTAGTGCAAAAATTACCTTTATTGAACAAAAAGTAGCAAACGGTTTAGCAGGGGCAATCATTGCAGCAGAAGAATTTATAAATAATGAGCCTTTTGCAATGTTACTTGGTGATGAATTTTTATATACTGAAAAAGGAAAACGCCCTTGTATAGGTCAACTTATAGACGTATTTAATGAAACTGGTAAAAACGTTTTATCTACGATGGAAGTAGACGACGTAGACGTATCAAAATATGGCAACTTAGGCGTAGAAGAAATAAAGCCTAATCTACATAAGGTTTATGATATAGTTGAAAAGCCAAAAGTTAACGAAAAACTTTCAAACTACGCAATAATCGGCAGATACGTATTTGCAAGTGGATTAATAGAAGAATTAAAGAAATTAACTCCAAGAAATAACGAAATATATTTAACGGATACACTTTTAGACCTTGCTAAAAAGGGAGAAGTGTTATCATATAAATTTGACGCAACAAGATATGACGTTGGCGATTTATTTGGCTACGTAAAAGCAAATATTGAGTTAGCGTTAAAGGAAGAAAGTTTAGTAGAAGATACTAAAAAACTTATAAAGGAATTAAGTGAAAAAATATAGTTTCTATGAGAAATAAAGTTTGTCCAAAATGTAATACAACTTTATATGAATTTGTTGAAACGGGAATGCTAGGCTGTCCTTTTTGTTACCAAGTTTTTGCAAACGAAGTTAACGAAATGATTTTAAAAGTGCAAGGGAAAAATTTGCACGTAGGTAAGGAAATTAAACGTGGCGTTGACGAAGAATTACTTGCAGAATACGATAGGTTATTAAAAGAAAAGGAAAAAGCAGGGTTAGAATCACGTTTTTCAGAAATGGTTTTAATAAATAGTGAACTTGAAATATTAAAAGAAGAACTTGAAAGAAGGGGGCTAAGATGACGTCACCTAATAGCAACATAATTTTAAGTAGAGTTCGCCTAGCAAGAAACTTAAAAGACTGTCCTTTTTACATACAAGATAGGGAAAAGGCAAGGGATATAGTAAAAAAAGTAAACACAGCGTTAGTAAAGGCTGATACTTTTAATCTTTACTATATGTCAAATCTTTCACCTCTTAAACTTCAAGAGATGAAAGAAAGGTATTTAATAAGCCAAAACCTTATTGATAATTATGAAAACGGTGCAGTGTTAATTAACCAAGAAGAAAGTTTGTCAATAATGGTTCACGAAGAAGACGTAATAAGAGAACAATGTTTTTTACGTGGGTTAAGACTAAAGGAAGGATACGAAAAGTTAAATAAAATTGACGACGAACTTTCAAAAAAATTATCTTTTGCATATGATGAAAGACTTGGTTATTTAACGGCTTGTCCAACAAACTTAGGTACTGGGTTAAGGGCGTCGGTTATGATGTTTTTACCAGCGCTTACTGAAAGTGGAAAAATAAGAAACGTAATAAAAAGGGTAAAAGAATTAGGGTTAACCGTTCGTGGCGTTTACGGCGAAGGCAGTAAAGCAGAGGGTTATACTTACCAAATAAGTAATGAAGTTACTTTAGGTGTTACCGAAGAAGAGATAATTGATACCATAACGGAAACGGCAAAAGAAATAGCAGAACTTGAAAAAAGGATACAAGAAACTTTTTATCAAAAAAGACGACTAGAAACGCTTGATAGATGTAAAAGAGCGTATGGAATATTAACTAATTCAGCGCTACTAAGTTATAGTGAATTTTTATCGCTTATGGCAAGCGTAAAACTAGGTGCGAACTTAGGATTTTTAAAGTTTAAGAACGTAGAAGCGTTAGACGATATAATTATAAATGCAAGACCTATGATACTATGTTCTGAATATGGGAAAGAGTTATCTCCCGTTGAAAGAGATATTTATAGGGCAGAAGTAGTAAATATGAAACTACAAAAAATAAAGGAGTAATAATATGCTAAATAACGACAAGTTTTCTT
This sequence comes from Clostridiales bacterium, assembly GCA_015055835.1. Taxonomy (GTDB): domain Bacteria; phylum Bacillota; class Clostridia; order Christensenellales; family Borkfalkiaceae; genus SIG381. The sequence goes on from SVHJ01000008.1 coordinate 10,477, forward strand.
CAAATACGCATCAAGCAATAGAAATAGCAGTAAGCGCCGCAAAAAGATACGGCACTAGTTACGTTGGAAGCGAACATATTTTGTTAGGACTTTTAGAAGGTGATGGAATTGCAAGCACTATTTTAAGAAACAACGGCGTAGATAAAGAAAGATATTTACAATATTTTTTAAGAGCGTTAGATAAAACTCCAGGCGTAGCAGGATTTACGCCGAGGGTAAAATTTATGTTTGAAAAAGCCATAGAAATAGCCATGGATGCAAACGCAGGTTTCGTTGGAACGGAACACGTTTTAATGGCAATACTAATTGAACAAGAAAGTATGGCAACAAGCATATTAAAGGCGTTAAGAGTAAACATAAACGCGTTAATTTTAGACCTTGAAAATAGAATATTAAAAGAAGAAAACGGTCAAGAACCTCTTACTCAAAACATAGGTAGAGGAACGGAATATAAAAAAGACCAAAATAGGGAAAAAGAAAGTAAAGAAGATATTGAAGAACTTTTAAAATTCGGTGTTGACCTTACTAAGCAAGCAAGAGAGGGTAGATTAGACCCAGTTATAGGCAGAAAAAAGGAAATTGATAGAATTATTCAAATTTTATCAAGAAGAACTAAAAACAACCCTGTTTTAATAGGTGAACCAGGTGTAGGTAAAAGTGCCGTAATTGAGGGGTTAGCGCAAGCAATAGTTAAAGGAAACGTAACTGAACTTCTTTCAAACAAAACGGTATTTTCATTAGATATCGCAAGTATGATAGCTGGGGCAAGATATCGTGGTGATTTTGAAGAAAGACTAAAACAAGCAATAGACGTTATAAAGAAAAACGGAAATATAATATTATTTATTGATGAAATTCACACTATAGTTGGCGCAGGGTCTTCAAGCGAAGGCAATTTAGATGCAGCAAACATTTTAAAACCAATGCTTTCAAGGGGCGAAATTCAAACCATAGGTGCAACTACTATTGAAGAATACAGAAAGTACATTGAAAAGGATGCCGCACTAGAAAGAAGATTTCAACCAGTAATGGTAGATGCTCCATCTCCTGAAGAAACGGTAGAAATTTTAAAAGGACTTCGTGATAAATATGAATCACATCACAAAGTTTCTATAACTGATGAAGCTATTGAAGCGGCTGTAAACCTATCTGATAGATATATAACCGATAGATTTTTACCTGATAAAGCAATCGACTTAATAGATGAGGCTGCGTCAAGGGTAAGATTAGACAGTTATAACGCACCTGAAGATATAAAAGATAAAGAAAATTTAAGAACAAAACTTATAGCGCAAAAGAATGAGGCCACAAGGCACGAAGATTATGAAAACGCAATGAAATATCAAAAAGAAATTGCCGTTTTAGATGATGAAATTGAAGAAATGCGCAAAGTTTTACAAGAAACTAGAATTAAAAAGACACTTCAAATAAAAGCAGAAGATATTGCAAAAATAGTAAGTAGTTGGACGGGTGTACCGGTAGTAAAACTAACGGAAACGGAAGCAAAAAAACTACTTGATTTGGAAGCAATTTTACACGAAAGAGTTATCGGGCAAGATGATGCAGTAAAGTCTGTTTCAAGCGCAATTAGAAGGGCAAGAGCAGGGCTTAAAGACCCAAATAGACCGATCGGTTCGTTTATATTTGTAGGTCCAACGGGGGTAGGTAAAACCGAACTTTCAAAAGCATTAGCCGAGGCTGTTTTTGGTGATGAAAACGCGCTAATTAGAGTGGATATGAGTGAGTATATGGAAAAGCACTCTGTCGCAAAACTAATAGGTGCGCCTCCAGGATACGTAGGCTTTGATGAGGCTGGACAATTAACGGAAAAGATAAGAAGAAAACCTTATTCAGTAGTATTATTTGATGAAATTGAGAAGGCTCACGGGGACGTATTTAATTTATTATTACAAATTCTTGACGACGGTAGATTAACTGATAGTAAAGGAAGAGTAGTAAGCTTTAAAAACGCAATAATTATAATGACTTCAAACGTAGGCGCAAGCGAAGTTAGAAAAACGCCTGTACTTGGTTTTACACAAAGTAAAGAGGCCGAATACGAAAAGATGAACGATAGAATTCGTGACGCCTTAAAAGAACAATTTAAGCCAGAATTTTTAAATAGAATAGACGATATAATTACCTTCCATAAGTTAACCAAAGATGATACTTATCAAATAGCAGATATAATGCTAAAAGGATTAAGAAAGCGTTTAAAAGTAATGCAAATAGACTTTGAGTTAACGGATACTGCAATGGATTTACTCTTAAACGAAGGTTATGATGACGAATACGGTGCACGACCACTTAAGAGGGTAATTCAAAAAAGAGTAGAAGACAAACTTTCTGAAGAAATACTAGAAGGCAAGGTAACTGAAGGCTCGTTTATAGTAATAGATGAAGAAAACGGTCAATTTATTTTCAAAACTTCGAAAGAATAAAAAGGTTAATAAAGCCTGTTTATCGTATAATAAAGTAAAGGGGGACTAATATATGTTGATTCAATTTACGGAAAGAAATTATGAAGCAAGCACTAACTTAAAAGAAGTTGTTGAAAAGAAACTTTCTAAGTTAGATAAGTACTTTGAAAAGGGCGAAATGCCTACGGCAAAAGTAAACTTCAAAAAAGAATCTACAACCTTTAAACTTGAAGTTATGTTAGACTATTTTGGCAAGTTTGTAAGAGCAGAAGAAAAAGGCGAAAATTTCTATGACAATATCGACAAAGTTTTACCAAAACTTGAAGGTCAAATAAGAAAATATCGCACAATCTTTGATAAACAACAAAAGAACGGCGCTTTTAAAGATGAAATAGTTTTTGAAGAAAAGACTCCAAGGAAAACGGGAACTGTCGTTAGAAAGAAACAGTTTGAAATGGTTCCTATGACAGTAGAAGAGGCGATAGCCCAAATGGAAATGTTAGACCATACTTTCTTTGTTTTCTTAGAAAAAGAAAGTGAAGAAATAAAAGTTCTTTATTTAAGAGAGGACGGGGAATTAGGTTTAATTGAACCAATTATTTAAAAGCATTTAACAAAAAAGCCAATCATCATTTTTGATGATTGGCTTTATCTTATTTATTTTTACATAACCACGGTAATTTTTAAATAATTTTCAGCAGGGATATCGGCAGAAATTTTCCATTTATTATAGGTTGCAAGGTCCTTAGCAATAGCAAGTCCAAGACCAGAACCACCCGTTTCACGATTTCTTGAGTTTTCACCCCTATAAAATCTTTCAAAAATCTTTTTTCTTTCTTTCTTTTCAACCTTAGAACCACTATTTTGAACGGTAAATACCGTTTTGTTATCTTTTTTATAAAGAGCAACTTTAATTTCTTCTTTACCATCAGAATATTTGATAGCATTTTCAATTAAAATTTCAGCAATTTTTTTAATAGAAGTTTGGTCGCCTAAATATAAAATATCAGGCTCAATACTACCGATAATAGATTTTTGTTGTTCAAAAGCAATAGCGTCAAAAGAAAGTAAAATGCCGTTTATGGTGTCGCTTAAATTAAAGTTATTTTTTTGTAAAACCAAAGTGGTTTCATTAAGCCTTGAAAGGGAAAGCATATCTTGAATTAAAGCACTCATACGCTTTGTTTGGTCTTTAATGCCGTTGAGCCACTTGTTGTCTTTATCTTCGCTAAGCAAAATGTCGCAATTTGCTTGAACAATGGTGATAGGAGTATTTAATTCATGACTGGCGTCTGAAATAAACTCTTTTTGTTTTTTAAGTGATTCAGCTAAAGGCTTAACCGTTTTTCTAACGAGTAAGAATGTAAAGCCTTCAAGTAAAACAAATAAAATACCAAGCCCTTCAACAACTCTTAAAAAAGTATTTTTTAATTGAGCAATATTTTCCGTTGCGTCAATAGCAACTGCAAGATTGTCTTTAATTAAAAGGGAAAAATTATCAATTCTAACGTATCCATTTTTAACGTTTTTAACCTTTTGAGAAAGATTTTTAACAGTATCTTCTGAAAAGTTTTCGCTATAATGTTCTTGTGCGCCGATACCCGTGTGTTTAAAAATTATAATTCCGTTAACGGTTTTTAGATTTTGTTGAATTTCTAAAGGATTTTGTTCGCTAATATTAATTAAAAGGTTAAGGGTGGTAAGTTCTTTTTTATAAAAATCTTGCCTTATTATTAAAAACATACTAAAAGAAACTACTGCATAGAGTAGTAAAAGCATAGCCGTTATAATAAAAAAGAATTTTTTACGAGTTTTTTTAACCATTTTCTAGAATATAACCAATGCCTCTTATAGATTTTATTTGAACTTTAGACCCTAAAGCAAGTAATTTTTTTCTTAAGAAAGAAACGTAAACTTCAATAGTGTTGTACTCAGCTTCCGTTTCATAACCCCAAATTTTTTCAATAAATCTTTCTTTATATATAGTCTTTTTAGGGTTATTAAAGAAAATTTCCATAATTTGATATTCTTTTTTGCCAAGTTTTAAGCTTTTATCCCCACAAGAAAGTTCGAAAGTATTTATATTAAAAGTAAGGTCGCCAAAAGTAATTTCGTCAGTAGTGAACTCAGAATTTCTTCTAAGCAACGCTTTAACCCTTGCAAGTAATTCAATCATATCAAAAGGCTTAGTCATATAATCGTCAGCACCAACGTTTAAGCCAACGATTTTATCAGCCGTTTGGTTTTTAGCCGAAAGAATTAAAACAGGGGTTTTAATTTTATTATTTCTTAAAATCTTTAAAACGTCAAGCCCGTTAATTTTAGGCATCATAATATCTAGGATAATCAAATCATAAACCCCAGTAAGTGCCATTTCAAGCCCATTTTCACCATCAAACGCAGTGTCAACGAAGTACTTATTTTGTGTTAAAATAGTACTTATGGCGTTAGCTAATTGAATTTCATCATCTACAACAAGAATTTTCATAATTATATTCTATCACATATTTCTTAAAAATTCCTTTAAATTTTAAAAAAATATAAAAAGTAATTTTTTAAATGTAAAAATTTGCTTTTAATTAATGGTTGTTGTATAATAAAAGTCGAGGTAAAAGTATGTATAAAAATATATTTTTTGATTTAGACGGAACTATAACAGATTCAAAAGAAGGCATTATAAACGGCATAATTTACGGGTTAAGTAAAATTGGCATAACCGACAGCGTAGAGAATTTGGTAAAGTTTATTGGCCCACCACTTTTTGATTCTTTTCAAACGGAATATGGTGTTTCGCCAGAGCAATCAAGAAAAGCAGTTGAGGCATATAGAGAGTACTTTAAGGATAAAGGTATTTATGAAAACAAAATGTATCCTGGGGCAGAAGAACTACTTAAAAAACTAAAAGCAGATGGATATAAACTTGTTTTAGCGACTTCAAAACCTGAACCTTTTGCTCTTCGTATTTTAGATTATTTTGATATTGCAAAATACTTTGACTATGCATTTGGTGCAACTTTTACTCCTGAACGCGCAACGAAAGCCTTAGTAATTAAGTGGGGGCTTGACCATATTGAGGGCATAAAAAAGGAAGAAACGGTAATGGTAGGCGACCGTGAACACGATATGAGTGGGGCAAAAGCAAATGGACTTGACTGTATAGGCGTTTCATACGGCTATGGTGGAGAAGAAGAATTAAAAGAATGTAAAGCGACCTATATCGCTAAAAATTTTGACGAACTTTATAAAATTATAAAAGAAAAATAAATATTTTTTTATAAATTGGTATTGACAATAAATATAAAATAATGTAATATAAAACTATAATATTTCTAAGAAAGGGAGTAGTTATATTTATACTATCAACAACACTGAAGATTTCTTCTGGTAGTATAACCTATGTAGGAACGAGACTTTCAGTAAAACGAATTTTACTGAAAGTTTTTTTATTTTAGTAAAAAAATATAAGGAGATATAAAATGCAGTATTATTCTAAGGACTTTGAATCAGTTTTAACAGAACTTGGTTCTAAAAAAGAAGGTCTTACAGGAAAAGAAGCTGAAGAAAGACTGTTTAAAAACGGTAAAAACGAACTTGAACAACCTAAAAAGAAGTCTTTAATTCAAAAATTCTTTGCGCAATTTAAAGACGTAATGATTTTAGTTCTAATTGCAGCAGCACTTATTTCAGCAGCGATAGCGATTTTTGAAAACGAACTAGCAGAACTATTTGATAGCGCAATCATTATGTTAATCGTAATACTAAATGCGATTATCGGTTTAGTTCAAGAAAATAAGGCAGAAAATGCGCTTGAGGCCTTAAAAAATATGAATAAGCCTTTCTGTAAAGTAATAAGAAACGGTGAACTTATTTCAGTAAAGAGTGAGGAAATAGTAGTAGGCGATATTGTTTCACTTGAAGCTGGTGACTTAGTACCTGCTGATTTAAGACTAATCGACTCACACTCACTTAAGATTGAAGAAGCCGCTTTAACAGGGGAATCAGTACCAGCTGAAAAGGACGCAAACGCTATTTGTGATGAAAAAGCGCCACTTGGCGATAGAGTTTGTATGGCATATAGTGGTGGTACGGTTGCTTATGGTAGAGGACTTGGCGTAGTAGTTGCAACTGGTATGCAAACTGAAGTAGGTAAAATAGCAAAAATGCTTATCAATACAGAAGAAAGCGACACACCACTTCAAAAGCAACTTGCAGGCGTAACTAAGGTGCTTAGTATAGTTATTTTAGTAATTGCAGTTATTATTTTTGGTGCAGAACTATTAGTAAAATGGACTGACGGCGATATCAAGTCTGTTATTATTGAATCATTTATGTCGGCAATAGCAATAGCCGTTGCGGCAATGCCTGAAGGTTTACCAGCAGTTGTAACTATCGTTTTAGCGCTTGGCGTTCAAAAGATGAGCAAAAGAAATGCAATTATTCGTAACCTACCAGCAGTAGAAACTTTAGGTTGTTGCGAAGTAATTTGTTCTGATAAAACCGGTACTTTAACCCTTAACCAAATGACTGTTAAAAAGTTATTTACTTTAAGCGAAGGTTTAGTAAATGAAGAAAACTTTGGTGGTACTTCTTCACAAAAAATGCTTGTTGAAACTATGGCTCTTTGTAACGATAGTAAAATTAACGGCGACGCTTTCGTTGGGGACCCAACTGAAACTGCGCTTGTTTATTACGCAAGAAAGGTTGGATATGATTACGCCGAGCTAAACGACACTTGGAAGAGAATTGATGAAGTACCTTTTGATAGTGTTCGTAAACTTATGACAACCGTAAATAAAAACGGGGAAGAAAAGTTAGCAAGAATTAAAGGCGCAACAGATATTTTACTTAATAGATGTAAGTATATTTTAGACGGCGATACCGTTAGAGATATTACTGAAGAAGATATAGAAAACATCAAAAAAGCCAACTACGAAATGGCAACAAAAGCCCTCCGTGTACTTGGCGTTGCAATAAAGAAAGAAACTGACGATATGGAAAATATCGAACAAGACCTAACTTTCGTTGGACTAGTAGGTATGATTGACCCACCAAGACCAGAAGTTAAAAAGGCAGTTGCTACTTGTTTTGAAGCAGGTATTCGCCCTATAATGATAACGGGTGACCACATTGACACGGCAAGTGCAATCGCAAAAGAAATCGGTATTTTAAGGGAAGGCGACAAGGTTATGCTTGGCGCAGAAATTGATAAACTTTCTGATGAAGAATTCGCTAAAGTTATTAGAGAATATAGCGTATTCGCAAGGGTTAGCCCTGAAAACAAGGTAAGAATTGTTAAAACTTATAAGAGTTTTGGCAACGTAGTAGCAATGACTGGTGACGGCGTAAACGACGCACCATCTATTAAAGAAGCCGATATCGGTATCGGTATGGGTATAACTGGTACTGACGTAAGTAAAGGCGCTGCCGATATGATACTTGTTGATGATAACTTCTCAACCATAGTTGGCGCAGTAGAAGAAGGTAGAAAAATCTTCTCTAATATCAAAAAGGCAATTCAATTCCTTTTATCAGCAAATATTGCTGAAGTATTATGTTTATTTATAGCAACTGTATTCTTAAGAGTTGACTTCTTATTACCTGTAATGATTTTATGGGTAAACCTAGTAACGGATAGCCTACCTGCGTTAGCGCTGGGTACGGAAGAGGCAGAAAAAGACGTTATGAAGTTTAAGCCAAGAAAGTCAAACGAAAGTATGTTCCGTGGCAAGATGGGTAAGGACATAATTATACAAGGTGTTATGCAAACCATTTTAGTATTAGCATCTTTCTGTATAGGAAATTACATTTTAGAAGTAAACAACCACGCAGCAGCAATGACAATGGCTTTCGTAAGCTTATGTATGATTCAATTATTCCATAGTTATAATATGCGTTCACAACATAATAGCGTATTTAATAGAAAGATTTTTTCAAATAAATCGTTAAATATCGCATTTATCGTTGGCGTAATATTAATGCTTGCAGTTATTCTAATTCCAGGTGTAAATGCTTTATTTGGTACTTCTCCTTTAAATTTAATTGAATGGGTAATAAGCGTTGGTATTTCAATTTTAATTATTCCATTTGTTGAAATTCAAAAATGGATTGAAAGAAAAATTGCAAAAAAGAAAGGTAAATCAATATTATAATAAAAGAAAAAACGGCTTAAGAATTAAGCCGTTTTTTTGTTGTTGACAAGGCTTTTTTAAAGTGATAAAATCTAAATATAATATATTCTAGAGGAAAGTATGAAAAAACTAATTAAAATAATAAGTTTAATACTTAGTTTATGTGTTTTCAGCACCCTTTTTGCTTGTATGGGACCTGGTGGAGACGTTGGCTCAGCAGGGGGTGGCGCTGGCAATGGAGATGGCGAACATACTACTCATACCTACGTTATCGTTAAGTATGACAATGAGTTCCATTGGAAAGAATGTTCTTGTGGGGAACAAGACGATTTTAAATTGCACGATATAATAGGTGATTCTTGCGAATGTGGTTTTAGCTTTAGCCAAACTCCTGATGAAGATGATAAAGATGACGGTGGTTCATCTTCAGGTGGAGGGGGAAGTGGCGATAGTGATGGTCCATCAGCACCACCTGTTCAAGGCGATGGAACAGTCAGTTTTGGTTTGGATTTTTCTCTTGAAAAGAACGGTACTGAATATAGTGTAGCAGAAGGCAGTTGTAATGATAGAAACGTAATAATTCCTGCAACTTATAACGGTTTACCAGTGACAAGAATATGGGGAGATAATTTTAATACTACTACTATGGTTAGTATAACAATTCCTGAAACGGTAGTGGAGATAGGCAATTCACCTTTTCCTATTGCTAAAAATTTAGTAAATATAGAAGTGGCAGAAAATAACCCTATGTTTAAGTCAGTTGATGGCGTTTTATATTCTAAAGACGGAAAAACTTTGATAAAATATGGAGCAGGTAAAGACGCTTCTAATTTAGAAATACCTAAAGAAGTAACTACAATAGGTAGCTACGCTTTTTGTCGTTCAAAGTCGTTAAGAAGTATAGAAATCCCTAATGGTGTAGAAAAAATTGACTCATTTGCGTTTTATATGTGTGAATTTTTAAAAAGTGTTAAAATGCCAGACACGGTAAAGGAATTAGTAGGAGGTGCTTTTTCTGATTGTGTTGCTTTAAGCGAGGTAAATCTTTCTAACGGACTTGTTGAATTGAGTGAAAAACTTTTTAATAAATGTGAATCTTTAACTAAAATTGAAATTCCAGATAGTGTAAAGTATATTCATGGTTCGTTTAGAAATTGTACAGCCTTAGAAGAAGTAAAACTTTCAAATAACGTAGAGTGGATGTCAGGTACTTTTTTTAATTGTAAAAAATTAAAAACGATAAGTCTTCCAAATACTTTAACTAATATAAGCTATGAAACTTTTAGTGGCTGTGAAAGTTTACAAGGGATAACTTTACCTGATAATTTAATGGATATAGGTTCAAGTGCTTTTGCTGGTTGTAAGTCGTTAACAAAACTTCATTTTCCTGCAACGTTAACGGGAATTGGCTATAACGCTTTTGATGGTTGTACGGGGCTAACAGAAGTGACTTATGGTGGTAGCACTGGAGATTGGGGGGTATATATTGGCTTTTTCAATAGAGAGTTTTTCCAAAATACTTCTATAACAAAAGTCATTTGTTCTGACGGTAGTGTAAACGTAAAATAAACTAAAAAAATAAAAACGGTTTGAAAACTCAAACCGTTTTTTTATTTTCTTAAATCAATTAAATTTTTATTTAGTTTTGGCGTACTAAACTCTTCTTTTGGTATTAGTTCAAAATAACAGTTAAGTATTTTATATCTTCTTATAAAATAAGAATTATTTTTTTCATCAGTATATTCTAAACTACCAAAAGCGCAAGTTTTACACCCTTTTTTATTGACGGCAATAGACGGACAATGACAAAAAGTCATAAGTGGTAAATTACCCGTTTTTATGCCTATATAATCACCGTTTAATTTTTCGCTTTCCATAGAAATTATAACGTTTTCAGCCCCTAAACTTAAATGCGCGTTAGCCGTTAAATTGTTATAGACGTTCAAGTTATAACCTATAATAGTAGGGTAAATATTTAAATATTTTAATCCCCAGTAATTTTCAGCAACAACGCCGAACTTAAAGGAAAGTGAAGATAAAATATCGTCAATATATTCAACCTCTTCTTTGGTTGCAAAAATAGGTAGGTTAATATATAAAGTTTTATCGTACCCATTATTTTTTAGTTTAGCATAAAAATCTTCAATAACCGTTTTAGAGTAGGTTAAAGGGGATAAAATAACCGTTTCATCATTGAAATAAAAGTCAATTTCTTCATTTACAAGTAAAAGATTTTTAGGCTCACAATCTATCTTTTCAGCGCTAATATCTACTTTAGAAATTGTCGGTAAATTTTGGTTATAACTATTAATTATTTCATCTTCTAAAAGGGAAACGGCAGTTCTTCTAAGTTCGTTTAGTTTAGATGACGGAATAAAAACCTTATCGGCATCAAAACTAAAATTATTTAGGTAAAAAACGCTTTCTTTTAACTTAGAAAAACTTTTTACAGCATCTTCTTTTAGTAAAGGTTTGTTAATTGACGGCTCTAAAATATCCCCAAAAACTGTTACCTTAAAAGTGCCGTAAGTCGCAGTTAAAGATGCCTTTTCATTTTCTTTTGCAGTAAAATAAAAGTCAACTGGTAAATATTTTTTATTCTCTAAAAGTTCTTTTTCAAACTCATAGTCAAGTGGTCTATAAACAAGACTATTTTCTAAAGGTTTTCTAACAGAATAAACGATTGTTAAACCACCTTTTTTATCTACGTTTCCAACCCCTAAACTAACCTCTTTATCCTTAAAAATAAACTTTAATCCGTCGTTTTTGTTTATGGTTAATTTGGTATCGATTGCAATTTCAAAAATATCTTTAAAAGGCTTAACGTAAGCCACCTTTCCAAGGTATTCTCCAAGGTGATTTTGTGTTTTTTCGTTTATAATTTTGTCGTTACCATTTAGGTAAGCGTTTTTATTAAACTCTCCACGAGAAAATATTTTTAAAAGGGTTAAAAGGTCTTTATTTTCTAGATTTCCATTTAATGCTTTTCTATAAGTTTTAACAACGCCAGCAACGTAAGAGGGGCGTTTTAGCCTACCTTCAATTTTAATAGAGTCAACCCCTAATTTTTTAAGTTCATCAAGTCTTTCAATTAAACATAAATCTGAAGGAGAAAGGTAGTAGCCGTCCATTTCATTATTATTAGATTTTACTTTATATTTTAACCTACAAAGTTGATAACATTTACCTAAATTCCCACTATTTTTATTTTTCATAGCGCTTAAATAACAGTTACCTGAAAAAGCAACGCATAAAGCGCCGTGAACGAAATATTCTATTTCTAAATTAGTATTTTTTTTAATATCAATAATATCTTGAGGTTTAGTTTCTCTAGATAATACTACCCTTTTAAAACCTAGTTTTTCTAAAACTTTCGCGCCAGCAAGGTTGTGTATTCCCATTTGCGTACTAGCGTGCAAAACTATATTTTTATATCGTTTTAAAAGATTATAGGCAACGCCAAAATCTTGCACAATAAAAGCATCAACCTTAGCGTCGATTAAAAGGTCAATCATATCAAAAAAGTCGCCTAAATTTTCATCACTAATTAAGGTGTTAACGGTAATATAAACCCTAACGCCGTAAAGGTGAGAAAATCTGACAATGCTTTTAATATTTTCAGTTGTAAAGTTATCTGCTTTTATTCTTGCGTTAAAATTTTGCAGTCCAAGATAAACGGCGTCAGCACCGTTATAAATAGCTTGGTAAAAACTGTCTAAATCGCCACAAGGAGCAAGTAGTTCTAAATTTTTCATAAAACGATTATATCACATAAAGAAAAACAGCACAAGAAAAATAAAAAAATATTGCGTAAAGGTGGTAAAATAGTTGACAAAAAAAGGGTTTTTTATTATATTAAATATATATTTAATATTATCCTAGTTAAATGCTATGAAGGAATTAAGTTTTGCTTAAATCTTTTTCAGAGAGTCAGTGGTTGGTGTGAACTGATATAGAAGGTAAAACAGTCTCGTTCCGGAGCAGGAATTCTGAAAGTTTTTTTAAGTAAGGGTTCTCGGCAGATTCCGTTATCAAAATCAATGGCTTGATAGAGCTAAAAAGTGGCTAATTTATTTAGCAAGTAGGGTGGTACCGCGATAATTTCGTCCCTAAAGTAAAAGTATATTACTTTGGGGATTTTTTTATAAAAAGGAGATTAAGAAAAATGAAAAAGGTAATGATTAGTGATATTTCTTTATCAGAAGCATCAAAAAAGAACGGGGCATTAAGTTTTAAAGAAAAGCTGGAAATTGCAAAAAAGTTAAACGATTTAAAGGTTGACGCAATTGAAGTAGGTCCATTACTTAATGAAAAAACAGACGCCGTTTTAATCAGAACCATTTCAACTTTTGTAAAAAATAGCACTATTGCCGTTTTATGTGAACCAAAAGTAGAATCAATTAAAAAGGCATACGACGCAGTAGCAACTGCAAAATCAAAAAGATTAGTAATCAATATTCCTGTATCTTCAGTGCAAATGGAATATACTTACCAAAAAAAGCCAAAGAAGATGCTTGAATTGATTGAAGAAACGGTAAAGTATGCAAAAACTTTATGTAACGACGTAGAAGTTTCATTAGACGACGCTACTAGAAGTGATATAGAATTTTTATCTTTAGCAATTGATACTGCAGTAAACGCAGGCGCTAATATAATAACTTTAGCAGACTTAAGTGGAACAATGTTACCAAATGATTTTGGTGCATTTATAACGGATATTAAACAAAATGCGCCAATGCTTTCAAAGGTAGTTTTAGGCGTTCAAACAAACAACAGTTTAACCTTTGCAGTAGCAAACTTATTCTCTGCAATTAAGGTAGGTGCAAGCTTAATAAAAACTTCAAGTATATCAAACAACTTTGCATCACTTGAAAAGACGGTTGCAGGTTTTGTTTCACTAGGTAACGATCTTGAAGTAAAATGTGGAATTAACTATACTGAAATAGGTAGAATTATTAGCCAAATTTCAAGAATAACAACTTCTCAAGGGGAGTTTTTAAAGACTGTTAGTGATGAAGATGATAAAGAAGTATTTAAAAAGGAAACTACTTTAGCAGAACTTACTAAAATCATAAAGAAAAAGGGTTACGTTTTAACTGCTGACGATATTCACAAGGTTTATGAAAGATTTATCGCTTTTTCAAACAAAAAGGAAGTTGGCTCAAAAGAACTTGACGTAATAATTGCAAACACGGCTTTACAAGTACCTGATACTTACAGCCTAAAAAGTTACGTAATTAATAGTGGTAACATTATTTCTTCAACTGCAAACATAATTTTAGAAAAAGAGGGAGAACTTTTTGAAGGATTAAGTTCTGGTAACGGACCTATTGACGCAAGTTTTAAGGCGATAGAAAATATTTTAGGTCATCACTATGAACTTGACGACTTCCAAATCCAATCAGTAACCGAAGGTAAAGAGGCTATGGGTGAAGCGCTAGTTAAACTTCGCGTAAACGGTAAACTTTACTCAGGAAGAGGGGTTTCTATCGATATTATAGGCGCAAGTATAAGAGCGTATCTTAACGCAATTAACAAAATTATTCACGAGGAGAATGACTAATGAAATTATCCTTTTCAACAAGTGGTTGGGACTTAAAATTTAAAGATTTTGTTTCAGCCGCAAAAGAATATAGATTTCAAGGTATAGAAATACACGACGTTTTCAATAAAACTTTTACTGAAGAGGGCGTTTTTTCAGTAGGGGCAAGTGCATCTACTATAAGAAATTTAAGGGAAGAAAATCTTTCTATTCCTTGTATGGACGTTTGTTGTAATATTTTAGATGGTAAAAAGTCAAACGTAAAAGAAACTGTTAATAAAATTGAAACGGCAGTAAATATGGGTTGTCCAAATCTTCGTTTACACGCAATTAAGGTTAAAGAAAATGATGAAACGGAAGATGAAAGGGTAATAGAATTTATAAAAGAAGTATTACCAGTTGCAGAAAGTAAAAAAATCAACCTTTTAATTGAAACTATGGGTGTTTATGCCGATACAAAAAGACTTAAAAACGTGTTAGATATTTTTGCATCAGATTATCTAGGTGCGCTTTGGGATATACACCATACTCATACTTTTTCTAAAGAAAGCGCAGATGACACTATTAAAAATTTAGGTGGATACGTAAAACACGTTCACGTAAAAGATAGTAAAATGGAAGACGGAGAAGTTAAGTATTGTCTTATGGGAGAAGGTAACCTACCTATAAAAGATTTATTTAACGCTCTTTCATCTATTAATTACGACGGTTTTTATTCTCTAGAACTTCAACCTAAATGGGTGGAAGATTTTGGGGATATGGACATAATGTTTGCCCAATTCGTAAGTTACTTTTCTAGTTTTGAAAAAGTACCGGCTTGGAAAAATCGTTTACAAGAAAATATAAGAAAAACAGGTAAATTTATTTGGGAAAAAGATACGTTAATAGACTTAACTTTCCCACAAGTTTTAGATAAGTTAGTAAAAGAATTTCCCGACCAACTTGCTTTTAAATATACAACGCTTGAATATACTAGAACTTATTTAGAGTTTAGAGAAGACGTTGATAGATTTGCAAGAGCGCTAATTGCCTTAGGTGTAAAAGCAGGGGATAAAGTTGCAGTATGGGCAACAAATATTCCAGAATGGTACATAGCCTTTTGGGCAACTACTAAAATCGGTGCAATATTAGTTACTGTAAATACGGCTTATAAAATACACGAAGCAGACTATCTACTTCGTCAATCAGATACACATACTTTAATTTTCATCAAAGGATATAGAGATTCTGACTATGAAGCAATAGTTAAAGAACTAATTCCTGAACTTGAAAATCATAAAGAAGGCGAACCTATCCACGCTAAAAGATTACCATTCTTAAGGAACGTAATAACGGTAGGCTTTAAGATGAAAGGCGCTTTAACCTTTGAAGAAGCAACTGAATTTTCTAAAAAAGTACCGTTAGAAGAGGTGAATAGAAGAGCATCACTTGTTAGTGTACACGACGTATGCAATATGCAATACACTTCAGGAACAACAGGTTTCCCTAAAGGTGTAATGTTAACTCACTACAACATAGTAAATAACGGTAAATGTATCGGGGATAGAATGGATTTATCAACAGCAGATAGAATGATGATTCAAGTTCCAATGTTCCACTGCTTTGGTATGGTGCTTTCAATGACTGCCGCTATGACGCATAGCGCAACGATATCACCACTTCCATACTTCTCACCAAAGCCTGCGCTTGCTTGTATTAATCAAGAAAAGATAACCTGTTTCCACGGCGTACCTACAATGTTTATTGCGCTACTTAATCACGAAGACTTTGCTAAAACAGATTTTTCGTATATGAGAACGGGTATAATGGCAGGTAGCCCTTGTCCTGAACCTATAATGAAAGAAGTTTTAGACAAGATGAATATGAAAGAAATAACCATCGTTTACGGTCAAACGGAAGCATCACCAGGCTGTACTATGAGTAGTATTGATGATAGCATTACGGTTAGAGTTTCTACGGTAGGTAGAGCGCTACCTAATATTGAATGTAAAATAGTTGATCCAGAAACGGGCGAAGATTTACCTGACAATCAAATTGGTGAATTTGTTGCAAGAGGGTATAATATAATGAAAGGTTACTACAAAATGCCAACGGCAACTGCTCAGGCAATTGATGAAAACGGTTGGCTTCATACTGGTGACTTAGCGCTTAGAATGCCTGATGGTAACTATAAAATTACTGGTAGACTTAAAGATATGATTATTCGTGGTGGTGAAAATATTTATCCAAAAGAAATTGAAGATTTTATTTACACGCACGAAAAGGTTAAAGACGTTCAAGTAGTCGGTGTTAGTGATAAACAATACGGTGAAGAAATTTACGCTTACGTAATACTAAACGACGGCGAAGAAATGACGGAAGATGACTTAAAAGCATACGTTTTAGCGCATATGGCAAAACATAAAGTTCCAAGATACGTTGAAATAGTAAAATCATTTCCAATGAACGCAGCAGGTAAAATATTAAAATACAAAATGCGTGAAATGGCTGAAGAAAAAATAAAAAACTTAACTAAATAAGGAGAAGAATTATGATAGATTTAAAGATTACAAAGACAGCAACACCAAAAGAAAAACCTGATGAAAGCAATTTAGGTTTTGGTAAAATATTTACAGACCATATGTTAATGGTTGACTATTCAAGAAAAGAAGGTTGGCACGATGCAAGAATTATACCTTTCCAAAATATTTCTTTATGTCCTGCATCAACCGTTCTTCACTATGGTTCAGAAGTTTTTGAAGGTATGAAGGCTTATAGAACGCAAAGTGGCGAAGTTCAATTATTTAGACCAATTGAAAACGTAAGAAGATTAAATAACTCAGCAGAAAGATTAGGTCTTCCACAAATGGACGAACAATATTGCTTAGAATTAATCAAAGCAATTGTTGAAATTGATAAGGACTGGGTTCCTAGCAAAGAAGGCACTTCACTTTACATTAGACCATTTATGTATGGTAACGACCCACACTTAGGGGTACACAGCATTGATAACGCAACTTTCGTTATAATTTTATCTCCAGTAGGTAGTTATTATAAAGAAGGTATTAACCCTGTAAAAATCATTATCGAAACTGAAGACGTAAGAGCAGTTCGTGGTGGTACGGGTTATGCAAAATGTGGTGGTAACTACGCAGCAAGCGTAAGAGCAGGTGAAAAGGCTGAAAAGAAGGGTTACGCTCAAGTATTATGGCTTGACGGTGTTGAAAGAAAGTATATTGAAGAAGTTGGCGCAATGAACGTTATGTTCAAAATCAACGGCGAAATTATTACACCAAAACTAACTGGTTCAGTTCTTCCTGGTATTACAAGAAAGTCTTGTATTGAACTATTAAAAGACTGGGGTGAAAAGGTATCAGAAAGACTACTTTCAGTTGATGAATTAACTGAAGCAGTTATGAACGGTACTTTAGAAGAAGCTTGGGGAACAGGTACTGCAGCAGTAGTTTCTCCAATAGGTATGCTTTCATTTAACGACAAAGAATACGTTGTTAACGGTGGCAAAATAGGTCCTATTACTCAAAAGTTATACGACGAATTAACGGGTATTCAATGGGGCAAAAAAGAAGATAAGAAAAACTGGATTGAAAAGATATAATGACTGATACAAAAAGAGTTACCCTTTTTTTAGGACATTACGGAAGTGGTAAAACTAACGTAGCGTTAAATTACGCTTTACACCTAAAAAACAAAGGGTTAAAACCAACGGTTTACGACCTTGATATAGTAAATCCTTACTTTAGAACGCTTGACGGAAAGAGCGTTTTAGACAAAGAAGGGATACGTCTTGTAGTTTCTAAGTTTGCAAACTCAAACGTTGATCTTCCATCTCTTCCGTCTGAAGCGTATGCAATTATTGATGATAAAAGTTCACACGCAGTAGTTGACGTTGGAGGAGATGATAGAGGGGCTTTAGCGCTTGGTAGATATTTACCTGAAATAAAGAAGGAAAATGACTATGAAATGCTACTTGTGGCCAATAAATATAGACCTGAAACAAGAACTATTGAAGGGCTTATAGAAATCAAAGAAGAAATTGAAAGGGTAACGGGAACGTTATTTACAGGTGTTGTTAACAATTCTAATTTAGGAATAGAAACTACAAAAGAAACTATTCTTTCATCAATAGATTTTATGGAAAAATTTTGTGATATAACCAAATTACCATTAAAATTTACTTGTGTAAAGAGAGAGTTAAGTAGTATAATTATTAATGGAAGTAAAATATTGCCAATGGACTTAATAAAATATGGTAACTGGCAATAAAAGGAGATAAAAATGGCAAAAGTCACTTTTAGAGAAGATAGATGTAAAGGTTGTGGTTTATGTGAAACTGCATGTCCAAAGAACATCATTAAATTAGCAAAAGAAAGAATTAACCAAAAGGGTTATCACCCTGCAGAAGTAGTAAATCAAGAAGAATGTATCGGTTGTGCATTCTGCGCAACAATTTGTCCTGATTTAGCTATTAAGGTAGAAAAATAAGGAGGGTAGAAAGATGGCAGAAAAGGTTTTAATGAAAGGTAATGAAGCATTAGCAGAAGCCGCTATAATGGCAGGTTGTAAACATTACGTTGGCTACCCAATCACTCCACAAACGGAAATCGCAGCATATATGTCAAAGCGTATGCCAAAGATTGAAGGTTTATTTTTACAAGCAGAAAGTGAAATCGCCGCTATCAATATGGTAATCGGCGTATCTTCATCAGGTCATAGAGCAATGACAAGTAGTTCAAGCCCAGGAATTTCATTAAAGAGCGAAGGTATTTCATACTTAGCAGGTTGTGAACTTCCTGCACTAATCGTTAATGTTCAACGTGGTGGTCCAGGTCTTGGTGGTATTCAACCATCACAATCAGACTATTTCCAAGCAACGAAAGGTGGTGGACACGGTGACTATAAACTAATCGTTTTAGCACCTGCATCAGTTCAAGAAATGGTTGACTTAACTTTTAAGGGTTTTGATCTTGCTGATAAATATAGAATGCAAAGTATGATTTTAACTGACGGTACAATCGGTCAAATGATGGAACCAGTTAGTTTAGAAAAGGGCATACTTAACGAATACGATAAACCTTGGGCAACTAACGGTACAAGAGGTAAGAGAGAAAGAAATATCGTTAACTCACTTTCACTTGACGCTCAAGAATTAGAAAAGTGGAACATCAATAGATTTGAAAAGTACAAAGTAGTTGAAGAAAACGAAGTAATGTACGAAGAATTTATGATGGACGACGCCGAAATTTGTATAGTAGCGTTTGGTATTTCATCAAGAGTATCAAAGAACGCAATTATGGAAGCAAGAAAGCAAGGCATAAAGGTTGGTATGATAAGACCAATTACATTATGGCCTTTCCCTAAGAAAGCACTACTTAAAGCCGCTGATAAAGTAAAAGCATTTATTTCAGTTGAACTTTCAATGGGACAAATGATTGAAGACGTTGAACTTGCAATCAAATGTAAAAAACCAGTACTTTTATGTAACAGAACGGGTGGCGTAATTATGACACCAGACGAAGTACTTGAAAAGATAAAAGAAGCAGATAAAATAGGAGGTAATAAATAATGGTAGTATTCGATAAACCAAAAGGATTGACTGATGCACCTTTCCATTATTGCCCAGGTTGTACACACGGTATAATTCACCGTTTAGTAGCTGAAGCGCTTGATGAACTAGGTTTAACAGATAGAACTGTCGGCGTAGCTCCAGTAGGTTGTTCAGTATTTGCATACAACTATTTTAACTGTGATATGATTGAAGCAGCACACGGTAGAGCACCTGCCGTTGCAACAGGCGTAAAGAGAGGCGAACCTGACTGTATAGTATTTACTTACCAAGGGGACGGTGACTTAGCCGCAATCGGTACTGCTGAAACTGTACATGCAGCAGCAAGAAACGAAAATATTACTGTAATTTTCGTAAACAACGCAATTTATGGTATGACAGGTGGTCAAATGGCACCAACTTCACTACCTAACCAAGTAACGCAAACTTCTCCATACGGTAGAGACGTAACGGTTGTTGGTTACCCTGTAAAAGTATGTGAAATGTTATCACAAGTTGACGGCGCAACTTACTTAGAAAGAGTAGCTGTTAACGACGTTAAAAACATAAGAAACGCAAAAAGAGCAATCAAAAAGGCGTTTAAATATCAAATGGAAGGAAAAGGTTTTTCATTAGTAGAAGTTCTTTCAACTTGTCCAACAAACTGGGGTAAAACACCAAAAGAATCATTAAAGTGGCTTGAAGAAAATATGAAACCTTACTATCCACTAGGTGTTTATAAAGATAAGTTCGCTAACGAGGAGGCAAAATAATGGATTACAAAATTTTAATTGCTGGATTCGGTGGACAAGGTATTTTATTCTCAGGTAAGGTAATAGCAAATACGGGCTTAATGCTAAATAAGGAAGTTAGCTGGCTTCCATCATACGGTCCAGAAATGCGTGGTGGTACTGCAAACTGTAGTATTAACGTAAGTGACAACCAAATTGGTTCACCAATCGTATCAGCACCAAACGTATTAGTTGCAATGAACCTTCCATCACTTGAAAAGTATGAAAACGACGTAGATAAAGATGGTTTTATTATTTACGACAGTTCATTAATATCAAAAGACGTTACTAGAACGGACGTAAACGCATCAAAAATACCAGCAACTCGCCTTGCATCAGATAACGGTTTAGAAGGCTTAGCAAATATGGTAATTTTAGGTAAAGTTCTAAAAGAAACAAAAATGTTTACGTTAGAAGAAATCGTAAAAAGTATTGAAAAAGTAGTACCTGCTAAAAAGCAAGAACTACTTGGCAAAAACGTAAAAGCAATAGAAATAGGTTATAACTATTAATTTTTTTGGAGGTATATTATGGCCGATCAATTAAAAGAAATAGGAAAAAGATTAGAAGAAATTCGTGAAGTAAGGGGTTTAATGCCAGATAAAATGGCAAGAAAACTTGGAATGACGGAAGAAGAGTATTTAACTTATGAAAAGGGTGAAAAGGACTTTTCATTTAGTTTTTTAACAAACGTTTCTTCAATTTTAGAAATAGACGTATTAAATCTTTTGACCGGACATTCACCACGTATAACGGGCTGTGCAATCGTTAGAAAAGACCAAGGTGTAAACGTAAAAAAGAACGCAAATTACGAATATAAGCCTTTAGCATACACGTTCAAGAACAAAAAGACTGACCCATTACTTGTAACAATCACTCCAAGTGATGATGAAATTGAACTTCACAGTCACGAAGGTCAAGAATTCAACTACGTAGTTGAAGGCAAAATGAAGTTTTATTTTGACGATATAATTTACGAATTAGAAGCAGGCGACAGCGTATATTTTGACTCAAGCGTTCCACACACAGAACTTCCAATGGGTGGTAAGCCTGTTAAGTTCATAGCAATACCTATTAAATAGTAACGAGAGGAAAACATGGCAATTTACGAAGAATATATAGGCAGAAATAGAGATTCATTTACGTCATTAAAACAAATGCGTGAAGAATTCAAAATTACCTGTCCTGACGACTTTAACTTTGCGTACGACGTAATTGATAGATTAGGTAAAGAAAAACCTAATAAACTTGCATTACACTGGGTTTCAAATAACGGAGAAGAAAAGAAGTTTACTTTTTCTGATATGATGAAACTTTCAAATAAATGCGCTAACTACTTAAAAAGTATTGGCATTAAAAAGGGCGACAAAGTTTTAATAGTATTAAAAAGAAGTTATTTATTCTGGATAACTTTCTTAGCGCTACATAAGATAGGCGCAATAGGAATTCAAGCAACTCATATGCTTATGACAAAGGACTACGTTTACCGTTGTCAAAAGGGTGAAGTAAAAGCAGTTATTATAACAGGTGACGGCGATTCAACCACTCAATTTGATTTAGGCGAATATCGTACGGTAAAAATCAAGTGCGTAACAAAGCATAAAGAAGTAGAAGGTTGGCTTGACTTCGAAAAAGGAATTGAAGAAGCAAGTGACGTTTGGGTTAGACCAACTGGCAAAGATGCAACGACAAAAGACGATATAATGTTTATGGCGTTCTCATCAGGAACAACTGGCTATCCAAAACTTATTATGTATGATTTTTCTTATCCATTAGGACATATCGGCACAGGCATTTTCTGGCATAGGGTTATTGACGGTGGATTACACTTCACTGTTTCCGACACAGGTTGGCTTAAGTGTATGTGGGGTAAATTCTACGGTCAATGGTTTGGTGAAACTGCAATTTTTGTTTATGATTTTGACAAGTTTGACGGTGCAGATATTCTTTCTAAGATAGAAAAATACAAAATAACTACTTTCTGCGTGCCACCAACAATGTACAGACTAATTCTAAAAGAAGACGTATCAAAATACGACCTAAGTAGTTTAACACATTGTTGTTCAGCAGGTGAAGCATTAAATGCAGACATATTTAATAAATGGAAAGAAGCAACCGGACTTGAAATACACGAAGGTTTTGGCCAATCAGAAACTACCGTTTGCGTAGCAACCCTTTATCCATTTAAGAGCCCAACACCAGGTATTATAGGTAGAGCAGTGCCTGGTTACGACGTTAAGATTCTTGAAGAAGATGGAACGGAATCACTACCAGGCGACGTAGGTGAAATTTGTATTAAAGCAACACCAAAAGATAAACCATTTGGCTTATTCTTAGGTTATTATAAAGATAAAGAAGCCAACGACGAATGTTGGAGAGGTGGTTATTATCACACGGGCGACACGGCTTATGCTGATGAACGTGGTAGAATAACTTACGTAGGTAGAAACGACGACGTTATCAAGTCAAGTGGATACCGTATAGGACCTTTTGAAGTAGAAAGTGCAATCTTAGAACACCCATCAGTACTTGAAGTTGCAGTTACAGGCGTACCTGACCCAATCAGGGGCTTTAACGTAAAAGCAACCATAGTTCTTCGTGACGGTTATACGCCAAGCACCGAACTTATAAAAGAAATTCAACAATTCGTAAAAACAAATACTGCACCGTATAAATACCCAAGAATAGTAGAATTCGTTGACGCTCTTCCAAAAACTTACAATGGTAAGATTAGAAGAAAAGCAATTAGAGAAACGGATATGCTAAATTCAAACGACAAATAATCTAAAAGGGGGTAGCAAAATGTTAAAAAAGTTTTATAAAGTGGTAGCACTTATATTGATTACCTGTTTCACTTTCACTTTTTCAGCATGTGATGCTACGTCCTTTTATGCTTTTTTAGAAGAAACTTTTGGCATAGTAATTGAAACGGGAAAGCCACCTGCACCACCAGTCGTTCCTATTGAAACGGGTGAACTTTCAATTCACTTTATGGAATTAGGCAACGATTATGCGGGGGACTGTACGCTTATTGATATAGGCGACGTAGAAGTTTTAGTTGACGCAGGTTCAAGAACGAATTCTGCAGACACAATAGTGCCTTACATAAATAAGTATTGTACTGACGGTAAACTAGAATACGTTATAGCAACACACGCCCATCGTGATCATATTGCCGCATTTGTTGACGATAGCAACACAAAACATATTTTCAAGTTTTGTGTGTGAAACCATAATAGATTTTCCTTTAACAAATGCAACTACAAAGGTTTACCAAAACTACGTAGCCCTTCGTGATAAAGAAGTTCAAGAAGGTGCAAAACACTACACGGCATTAGAGTGTTATAATAACCAAAACGGCGCAACAAGAACAATTACTTTAGCAGAAAACGTGTATATAGAAATTTTATATAACACTTATTACGAAAATAAAACTTCTAACGAAAACAACTATTCAGTATGTTTTTTAATTAAGCAAGGTACAAATAACTATCTATTTACAGGCGATCTTGAAGAAGAAGGGGAAGAATATTTGGTTAGGGATAACGACCTACCAAAATGCTTATTTTATAAAGCAGGTCATCACGGTAGTTATACTGCATCACATAACGTTTTACTTGACGTTATAGAGCCGGAAATTTGCGTAGTATGTTGTTGCGCAGGTACTGACGAGTATTCTAAAGATAAAGATAGGCAATTCCCTTCACAAGACTTTATTACAAGAATAAGTAAACATACTGATAGAGTTTACGTGCCAAGCGTAGTTTCAGATAACAGTCAAGGATTTGAAAGTATGAACGGCGATATCGTAATAATTTCAAACGGACTAACGCATAGGGTGGTTTGTTCTAATAACGATACTATACTAAAAGAAACTGAATGGTTCAAACAAAATAGAGTTTGGGGATAAAAAAAGAACTTATCAACCGATAAGTTCTTTTTTTACGTTGTTATTTATAGTGGTTACAATAAACACGCATAACAAGAAGAAATTATAACAAGTAAAACAGCTATTCCTAATTCTATAAAAAAGGCTGTAAGCCAACCAGATAAAAATTCTTTTTGTTCATATCCATCATATTTAACCAAGCCTATAATAAGACCGATTAGACCTAAAAATAGTCCACAAATAGTTCCTATTCTTTTTGCTCTCTTTGCTTCAAAACCATTATATCTCCTATATCCGGTTATTACGGGTTCTTGGTTAACATCATGTCCACAATACTTGCATTTTTGAACCCCGTCAGGATTAATTTTTCCACAATATTTACAAAACATATTAAATTTTCTCCTTTGTTTTTAATTAGTCTTATTAAGACTATTACATAATACAATATTAAAATAGTCTTGTCAAGACTTTTTATTATATTATAGTCTTAAAAAGACTATAATTATATTATGAAAAACAAATTTGCGCAAAGAATAAAAGAATTGAGAGTTGAAAACAAGTTAAATCAAGGAAAACTTGCTGAAATTTTAGGTGTAAAACAGTCTTGTGTCAGCAAGTGGGAGCGTGGAGAAACTTTACCTGATATTGAAATGTTAATTTCAATAGCAGAGGCGTTTTCTGTTTCAACTGATTATTTGTTAGGTGTAAAAGAATATTAAAAAAGAACTTATCAACCGATAAGTTCTTTTAGTTTTAAATTGTTTAGAAAAATATTATTCCAAGGACTGCAGAAAGTATAATCAAAAGTATAGGGGAAAACCTTTTCTTCAAGAGCTTTTCCACAAGAATTTTTACTACAATAATTATTCCTGCAATTATTAAAGGAAGATAGTTAAAGGTAAGTTTACCACTAGCAGTAGGGAATAACACGTTAAATGCAATAGAAATTCCCGTTGCTAAAATTAGCCCAACAATAATAGCAAGCATTGCGTTTAACGCACCTTGAACGTACTTATTATTAATAATTTTTTTAAGTAGTGTTGCAATTAAAAGGATAATTATAAAAGATGGTAGCATAACGGCAAAAGTAGCAACTAAAGCCCCTAAAATGCCACCAAAAACCCCTAATTCAGCCCTACCAACCTGATTGCCAACAAAGGTTGCAAGGTTAATAATAAACGGGCCAGGGGTTGATTCGCTAATACCGATAAAATCAAGAATTGCGCTTTCAGTAATCCAAGCGTGGGCTAACACTTCTTGCTTTACCATAGGTATCATAGCGTAGCCACCACCAAAAGAGAAAAGGCTTGTCTTAAAAAACGACCAGAAAAGTTTTAGGAAAGTCATTTGTTTTCCTCCTTTTCTTTAACTTTTTTAGCCGTAGTAATTGCAGTAGTAATAATGCCAATAACCGCGCCAAAAATTATAAAATAAATGGTAGAAATATTAAGGGAAAAATAATCAACTAATAACGTTCCAACTAAAGATAAAATAATCAATATATATATAACGGGTGTTTTTTTAGTCTTTTTAAGCATCTTAATACCAGCAAGTATAATAAGAATGCCAACACCAACAGAAATACCCTTAAAAGCACTATCAACAATAGTCAAACTTCTAAATTCGTTATAGAAGAAAGAAATTATTAAAATAATTATAGTAGGTGGTGTCATAACGGCAAGCGTACCAACTAAAGCACCCCAAAAACCAAGTAGTTTATAGCCTACAAAGGTAGAAGTGTTAAGTGCAATAGGTCCTGGCGTTGACTCTGCAATAACTATAATTTGATTAAGTTCATCTTCATTAATCCATTTTTTCTTTTCAACAAGTTCTGCTTGGAACATGGATACCATTGCGTATCCACCACCAAAAGTGAACAAGCTTATCTTAAAAAAAGTCCAAAAAAGGATTAAAAAGTTCTTAAAAGTCTTTTTCATAACCATATTTTAACACGAAAAAAAGTAATTAGCAAATAATTTATAACAAAAAAGGGAAGTTAAGCACTTCCCTTTATGTTTTAAGTCAACTATTTAATTGAAACACCTGTTTCGATAATTTTTAAGTGTTTTTCCTTACAAATTTCAATAGTTTCATCAATATTAGCAACCTTAAACAAAATCATAGCCTTACCGTCTTTTTTAACAAAAGAGTAAAGGTATTCAATATTGATACCTGCGTTATCCATAGTATAAAGAACGTCAGCAAGTCCACCAGGTTTATCTTCAACTTCAATACCTAATAGGTCGGTAGAAGAAACGGTAAAACCAGCATCTTTTAGCACCTTAATAGCCTTGTCGTTATCGTCAGTAATTGCTCTTAAAATACCAAAATCAGTAGTGTCGGCAATAGACATAGTAATAAGGTTAATACCAGCATTAGAAAGCGCTCTACAAAAATCACTTATTCTACCTTGTTTATTTTCTAAAAAAACTGCAACTTGATTTACTAACATAAATATTTCCTCCTTATATATGATTATTTAACAAATCTTTTATCGGTAATTCTTTTTGCTTTACCTTCGCTTCTTTCAATTGAATGAGGTGAAACAAGGGTAATTTTTGCAGAAACACTGATAGCAGAAGCCATATCTTGAGCAAGTTTATTTTTAAAGTTTTCAATAGCCTTAACTTCATCACTAAATAGTGCTTCACTCATTTCAACTTGAATTTCTAAAACATCAAGGTTGTTTACTCTATCAACAACGATGTGGTAGTGAGGGGAAGCAAGTGGGTTAGAAAGTAATACTGACTCAATTTGAGAAGGGAATACGTTAACCCCACGAATAATAAGCATATCGTCACTTCTTGCAAATACTTTGTTCATTTTAATAGAAGTTCTACCACAAGCACAAGGGGTATCGTTTAACGAACATAAGTCCCTTGTTCTATAACGAATTAGTGGAATACCTTCTTTTGTTAAAGTTGTAAAGACTAATTCGCCTTCTTCACCGATAGGTAATGGTTCAAGCGTATCCGTACTAATAATTTCAGGGAAGAAGTAGTCGTCTTGAATATGCATACCAGTTTGCTCACTACATTCACAAGCAACACCAGGACCACAAATTTCAGAAAGACCGTAAATATCGATAGCCTTAATGTTTAAGCGATTTTCAATAGTCTTTCTCATTTCTTCCGTCCAAGCCTCAGCACCAAAAATGCCTGCTTTTAGGTTAAAATCTTTTAAAGAGTATCCTTCTTTTTCCATTTCTTCTGCTAAAAAGATAGCATAAGAAGGGGTACAACAAAGAATATCGGCTTCAAAATCTTTCATAAGCATAAGTTGTCTTTTAGTATTACCTGAAGAAACTGGAACAACAGTTGCACCTAATTTTTCAGTACCGTAGTGCATACCAAGTCCACCTGTAAATAAACCGTAACCATAAGCAACGTGAACGGTAGAATCAGGTGTTGCACCTGCCATAACTAATGCTCTTGCATCACATTCAGCCCACGTATCAAGGTCGTTTTTAGTATAACCAACAACCGTTAACTTACCAGTAGTTGCGCTTGATGCGTGAAGTCTAACGATATCTCTTTTAGGTACTGCAAACATACCAAAAGGATAACTATCTCTTAAATCTTGCTTAACTGTATAAGGCAATTTATAAATATCCTTAATACTTTTAATATCAGATGGTTTTAATTTAATAGCATCCATCTTTGCCCTATACATTTTAACGTTATCGTAAACTCTTTTAACAACGTTAATAAGTCTTTCACTTTGTAAAGCTTCTTTTTCAGAACGGCTCATACATTCTATTTCTTTATTGAAATACATTTTTTTAACCTCTTCCTTAAATTTAAGCGTCGTAACCTAACTTTAATGCTAGTTTATTTAATTCTACGAATTTAGAAGGAACTGAAAGTTCAATAGCCTTAATCATAGTATCAAAATCAAAATTCATTTTTTTAGCAAGTGCGCCAATCATAACAACGTTAACGGCTTTACTGCTACCTGCCTTTTTAGCAAGTTCAAGTGCGTTAATAAAGAATAAGTTTTTAGAAACGCTTTCTAAACTTTCTTTTATACCGTCAGGGTATTTAACCTTACCCGTAATAACAGGCATAGGGTAAATTTCTTCATCGTTAACAAGAATAATACCATCTTTCTTTAAAAAGTTAACTGCACGGAGTGCTTCTAACTTTTCAAAAGATAAAATAATATCTGCGCTACCTTCCCAAATAATAGGGGAGAAGACCTTTTCACCAAATCTAACGTGCGTAACAACGCTACCACCACGTTGAGCCATACCGTGAACTTCAGAAAGTTTGCAGTCAAACCCTTTTAGTTCAGCATATTTACCTAAAACTCTACTTGTAAGGAGAGTACCTTGACCACCAACACCAACAATTAAAATATTCATAATCAAATCTCCTTAATTTTCCTTAAATTTAATTGCGCCAAAAGGACAAACGTCCATACATAACTTACAACCAACGCAAAGTGTTTTATCAATTTTAACCTTGCCGTTATCGTTAACGAGTGCAGGACAACCAAGTTTTAAACACTTTAAGCAACCCTTACAACCATCAATTTCACAAACAGGCTTACTGCCTTTCTTTAATAGTTCACAAGGTCTTTTTGCGATAATAACTGAAGGAACTTCAGACTTTAAGTGGTCCTTAATAACCTTTTCAACGTTAGTTAAGTCATAACAGTCAACAACGTCAAGTTTTTCTATACCACAAGCCTTAACTAAATTGATTAAATCAAGTTTAGGAGCAGGAGTACCTTTAATAGTTTTACCAGTAGCAGGGTGTTCTTGGTGACCAGTCATACCAGTAGTACTGTTATCTAAAATAATTAAAGTAGTAGCGCTTTGGTTATAAACTGCGTTAATTAAACCGGTTATACCACTATGGATAAAGGTTGAGTCGCCAATAACTGCAACAACGTTTTGAGCCTTTTCACCTAAAACCTTCTTAAACCCGTGTGACATACCAACACTTGCGCCCATACAAAGTACGGTATCAACTGAAGAAAGTGGTGCTTGTGCGCCTAAGGTATAACAACCGATATCTGCAGTAACAACGCATTTTAACTTGTTTAAGATGTAGTAAACCCCTCTATGTGGACAACCTGCACACATAACTGGCGGTCTTACAGGGGAAGGGATAGGTGCGTTAATGCTTTCGCCCTTTAATTTTTCTAAAATAGTAGCAACGGTAATTTCGCCTTGAAGTGAGAAGATGTTTTTACCTTCACAAGGTATGCCGTTTGCTTTTAATTGATTTTCAAAGAAAGGTTCAAGTTCTTCAATAACGATAAGTCTTTTAACCTTTTTGCTAAACGCTTTGATAGATTCAATAGGCATAGGGTAAACCATACCGATTTTAAAGATTGATGCGTTAGGTAATGCTTCTTCAACGTATTGATAAACAGCACCTGAACAAACAATACCAAGTTCATCACCCTTGATAATTTCTTTATTGATATCAAAACTTTCACAGTCTTTCTTTAATCTATTTTCTCTATCTTCAACAACCACGTGGCGTAGTTTAGCAGAAGAAGGCATCATAGTATATTTAGTTACGTCTTTAACGTATTCTTTAACAGGAACTTCTTCTCTATCAAGTAATTCAACAAAACTTTGAGAGTGAGCAATTCTTGTAGTTATACGAAGAAGAACAGGAGTATCATACTTTTCAGAAATTTCATAAGCAAGTTTAGTAAAATCTTTTGCTTCTTGGCTATCTGCAGGTTCTAACATAGGAATATGTGAACTTCTTGCATAAAATCTTGAGTCTTGTTCGTTTTGTGAAGAGTGCATACCAGGGTCGTCTGCAACACAAATTACTAAACCACCGTTAATACCAGTATAAGCAGCAGTAAAAAGTGGGTCTGCGGCAACGTTTAAGCCAACGTGTTTCATACAAGCCATACTTCTAGCACCTGCAACTGCAGCACCGTAACTAGTTTCTAAAGCAACCTTTTCATTAGGTGCCCATTCTGAATAAATTTCATCATATTTAGCAATATTTTCCGTGATTTCCGTACTTGGTGTTCCTGGATAAGAAGAAACAAAACGAACACCTGCTTCAAAGGCGCCACGGGCGATTGCTTCATTAGTTAATAATAATTTTTTCATATATATCCTCTACTTAAATTTTTCTAAGGTCAGTAACTCTTTTTGCCTTCCCCTCAAATCTCTTTAAGGTCATAGGTTCAACAAGTTTTATATCAGCATCAATTTGAAGAACCGTTCTTAAATTGTGCTTAATTTTTGCAGTTAACTTATCAAGCATTGCGTAGTTATGAAGAAGTGATGCGTCAACAAGTTCAACTAAAATTTTGATATTGTCAACGTAGTTTTCTCTTGTAACTACTATTTCGTAGTTGTTGCCGATTTCTTCAATATTACAAATAACGCCTTCAATTTGTGAAGGGAACACGTTAACGCCCTTAATAATCAACATATCGTCGCTTCTACCACGAATTTTTTCCATACGAGCAGAAGTTCTACCACACTTACAAGGTTCGTAATTGATTTTAGTGATATCTTTAGTACGATATCTAATCATAGGTAAACCTTCTTTAGTTAAAGTAGTAATAACAAGTTCGCCGTATTCATCGGTGATAGGTTCAAGCGTTTCAGGGCTAACGATTTCTGCTAAGAAGTGGTCTTCGTTAATATGCATACCACACTTTTCTAAACATTCGCCTGAAACACCAGGTCCAATAATTTCAGAAAGTCCGTAGTTGTCGGTAGGAATAACGCCTAACTTTTCTCTTAACGCTTCGTGCATTTCAGGGCTTGAGGCTTCTGAACCGAAAAGACCTATACGAAGTTTAAAGTCATCTTTAGTATAACCCATTTTTTCCATAACTTCAGCAATATATAATGCGTATGAAGGGGTAGAAACTAAAGCCGTTGCGCCTAAATCTTTAAGTAGCATAACTTGTCTTTCAGTATTACCAGAAGATGCGGGGATAACGGTAGCACCAATCTTTTCCCAACCTTGGTGAAGACCAAGCGCACCAGTAAATAAACCGTATCCAAAAGAAATTTGTACGATATCTTGTTTAGTGCCACCTGCCGCAACGATAAGTCTTGCCATACATTCAGACCACATATCAAGGTCGTTTTTAGTATAAGCAACAACGGTAGGCTTACCACTTGTACCACTTGATGCGTGTACTCTAACGATATCGTCCATAGGGACTGCTAAAAGTCCAAACGGATAGTTGTCCCTTAAATCGTCCTTAACAACGAAAGGGAGTTTTTTAATATCTTCTAAACACTTAATATCTTCAGGCTTAACACCAGCTTCGTCGTACTTTTTCTTGTAAAAAGGAACGTTTTCATAAGCGTATTTAACAATTTTTTGAAGTCTTTCAAGTTGAAGAACTTTAAGTTCTTCTCTACTCATAGTTTCAATTTTAGGATTAAACATATCTTCTTTCCTTAAAGTATATTATAAATTATTTCACTATTAAGAAAGTATATCACTTATATTAAATTTTTGCAAGTGTAAAGGGGCTTTTTAAGTTGATTTTATTTATAAAATGTGCTAGAATTTTAACTGTTGAAAATTTTTAGCAAAAACAAAGGATATAGATGATGGGAAACGAAGTTCTTTATTTAATAATTTTAGCATTATATATCGCATCTATGGTAGCAATTGCGCTTTTATCTAAAAGAAAGTCAAAAGCCATGGGCTCTTTTTATTTAGCAGATAGAAAGGTTGGCGCGTGGATGAGTGCTTTTGCTTATGGAACGACCTATTTTTCATCAGTTATAATAATAGGTTACGCTGGAAAACTTGGCGCAAATTTTGGTTTAGCGGCAATTTGGATAGGTGTAGGCAACGCAATTTTAGGTACGCTTATTCCATGGTTACTTTTCGCTAAAAAAACAAAATTATATACAACGAAAAATAACGTTGAAACAATGCCTGCTTTTTTTGAAAAGCGTTTTGATAGTAAATATATTAAACTTGTTTCAGCAATAATTGTAGCAATATTTTTAATACCATATTCAGCCTCTGTTTATCAAGGTTTAGGCTCACTATTTTCAAAGGTGTTTGCAATAAGCCCCGACAAAGTAGAAACGGTATTTGCAATATGCGTTTTTGCGTTAGCAGGTTTAACGGCTTTATACGTATTTTTTGGTGGCTATTTTGGTACTGTTTTAACAAATTTCGTTCAAGCAATAATAATGCTAATAGGCGTTGCTTTAATGGTATTTTTCGTGTTTAACGATAGCGCAGTTGACGGCATTTCAAACGCAGTAAACGGCTGGATTAACCTAGATAAATCTATTTTCACGTCGAATAAAGAGGCTACTTTTAACTTGGTAGTGTTAGTTCTTTTAACATCAATAGGCCCTTGGGCACTTCCACAAGTAGTACACAAATTTTACGCAGTAAAAGATGATAGCGCGATCAAAAAAGGTACGCTTATTTCAACAATATTTTGTTTAATAGTAGGCGTTGGCGCTTACTTAGTTGGTTCAACAGGTATGCTTTTTGGGGATACGATAGGTTTTGGCTCTCTTGTTTCAACTGGTAATTTTGACTCAATTGTTCCTGCAATTATAGTAAAAGCACTGCCACCAATCGTTATTGCAATAACGATAGTTTTAATACTTTCAGCAAGTATGAGTACGCTATCTTCACTTGCTTTAAGTTGTTCCGTTTCAGTATCAGGGGATATATACAAAGGATATATCAAAAAAGATGCAGAAAGCAAAAAAACAAATATATTAACAAAGATAATTTGTTTAGTATTTATACTTATTTCAGCACTAATTGCAGTATTTAAACCTGCAGGAATAGTTGAAATGATGAGTTTTAGTTGGGGTACGATAGCCGGTTGTTTCTTAGGACCTTTTGCACTTGGTATTTTATGGAAAAAGACTAATAAATATGGTGCTTGGACATCAATTATAGGGACGTTAGTTATTACGCTTGGTGCAATAATTGTGTTTGGACTTCAAACGGCAATAAGTCAATCAGCGCTTATCGGTGTAATTTGTATGGCGTATAGCGTTGTTTCAACTTTTGTTGTAAGTTTAATAACGGCAAAGAAAACGGAAGGTAAATTAGAAACCGAAAATGAATAAAAAGACTATAAAAATGGATTTGCATAGTCATTCTACCTACTCTTATGATGGTAGAAGTACTATGGAAGAATATATTACAGAGGCCATAAAAAATAAAGTTGACGTATTATGTTTTACCGACCACGCTGAACTTATGAGTTGGTTTAGAAAGTATTACGTTTTGCATTACGATAAATATTTTGATGAGTTCAAAAGATTGAAAGAAAAGTACGAAGGCAAAATCAAACTTTTAATTGGTATGGAATTTGGAATGCCAAACGTATTAACTGAAGATTTTGATTACGCAACAAAGTACGATTTTGATATGATAATCGGCTCAATGCATAGAACTATTGACGGTAATCCTGCCTTTGACGACGGTAGCGTTAGTAAACTTCATTACGAATCAACCCTTTTAATGGTTGAACACGGTGGGTTTGACGTTTTAGGACACCTTGACGTACATAAAAGATACGGATTTAAGGTGGTTGAATCAAGTGAAATAGAAAAGGAAATTTACAAGGCGTGTATAAAGAACAACATAGTGCCTGAAATAAACACTTCTACTTTTAGAATGGGTATGGATGAGGCAATGCCTACTATGAGTTCTTTAGAACTTTATAAATCGCTTGGAGGAAAGTTTGTTACTGTCGGAACGGACTCTCACTCAGCAGAGACTGTCGGAACAAATTTTGAAAGAGTTATAGAAACTCTTCCTGACGGAATAAATTTATGTTATTTTGAAAAAAGAAAAATAAAGACTGATTTTTAAAAATACTGCAAAAACTGCAGTATTTTTTTATTTAACTATATAAATTTTACCGTTTTTTGTAAAAAAAGACAAAATGTGCATTGACAAACAGTCTTATTGGGGTTATAGTTTAAATGTAATAAATATTATTTTAAATATATCGAAAAACTGGGTAATATTTATAAAAGGTGGGTAGTTAATATGACTAGATTTAACAAACGATTTTGTGAAGAAAATAGGATAACTTTTGATTATTCTAACTTAATGCAAGGCGCTGTTTTAGAACAAGGCATAACTGATGAAGAACTTTCGTTTTTTGAAAAAAAGGCAAAAAAAGCTTTTAAAACGGTTAAAGAAAATCGTGGTACTAAAATGATGGGCTGGACGGAACTTCCATATAATCAAAAAGAGGTTGTTGAGGAAATTATCAAAACAGCAAAAGATATTAAAAAGAAGTTTGATTATTTTGTGGTTTTGGGTATAGGTGGTTCTGCGTTAGGTCCAATGGCTGTGTTTAACGCCCTTAATCATTTACACCATAACGACTTACCAAAATACAAAAGAAAATCACCAAAGTTTTACGTAGAAGATAACGTTGACCCTGAAAGAATGGGGGCACTACTTGACGTTATCGACCTAGATAAGACTATGTTTAACGTCATTACAAAAAGTGGCGCAACAAGTGAAACTATGGCGCAATTTTTAATAATATTAGATCTACTTAAGAAAAAGTTTAAAGACAAGGCAAACGAACATATAATTGCCACAACTTCTGAAACTAAAGGTAATTTAATAAAGATTGCAAAAGAAGAAAATATAAAAACGTTCTACATTCCTGAAGGGGTTGGTGGAAGATTTTCTGAACTTTGTCCAGTAGGTTTACTTCCTGCAGCCGTTCTTAACGTAGATATTAAAGAACTTTTAGCAGATCGGAA
>SVHJ01000009.1 GCA_015055835.1 Clostridiales bacterium
CAGACTAACCGAGCTTGAAATTAAACAAGCCATGCGTGAAATAAGAATTGCCCTTTTAGAAGCCGACGTAAACATATTAGTTGCAAAACAATTTATAAATAAAGTAAGTGAAAAGGCAGTAGGACAAGAAATATTAAAGTCTTTAAGCCCAACCCAACAAGTTATAAAAATCGTTAATGAAGAACTTATAGCGTTAATGGGTAGCACAAATAGTAAGTTGGAAGTAGCGTCTAATCCACCAACAGTAATAATGATGAGTGGTCTTCAAGGTGCAGGTAAAACAACTTTATGTGGTAAGCTTGCTTTATACTTAAAAAAACAAGGCAAAAACCCACTACTAGTTGGGTGCGATATATATAGACCGGCAGCAATTGAACAATTAAAGGTAGTTGGTAAAAACGCTGGGGTAGAAGTTTTTGAAAAGGGCACGGCTGACCCTGTTAAGACAAGCGAACAAGCAATAAAATACGCTTCATCTTACGGGTTTGACACGGTAATAATAGATACTGCAGGACGTCTTCAAATAGATGAAGATATGATGCAAGAGTTAGAGCGTGTTAAAAAGGCAGTTAACCCAACGGAAATTTTACTTGTAATCGACTCAATGATAGGTCAAGTAGCCGTAGAAGTAGCCGATACTTTTAATAAAAGATTAGAAGTAACGGGCTTGGTATTAACAAAACTTGACGGTGACACTCGTGGTGGTGCAACCTTATCTGCAAAAGCCGTAACGGGAAAACCAATTAAGTTTTGTAGCACGGGTGAAAAACTTGGCGATTTAGAGCCGTTTTACCCAGACCGTATGGCAAGCCGTATATTAGGCATGGGTGACGTTTTAACCTTAATTGAACGTGCTGAAACGGCAATAACGGAAGCAGAGGCGAAAAAACTTGAAAAGAAGTTTAGGGAAAACGCCTTTACCTTAGAAGATTATTTAACTCAATTTGATGCAATCAAAAATATGGGTGGAATAAAAGATTTACTTTCAATGATGCCAGGGCTTGGTGGTAAAATGAACCTATCAAACCTAAACGTTGATGAAAAGCAAATCGGAAAAATTAAGGCGATAATACTTTCAATGACAAAAAAAGAAAGGAAAGACCCTGCGATATTAAACGCATCAAGAAAGAAAAGGGTTGCAGAAGGCGCAGGAACGACCGTGCAAGAGGTTAATAAACTCTTAAAGAACTTTGAGCAAACCAAACTAATGATGAAACAAATGAAAAACAATAAAATGTTTAGATTTTAATAAAAATAAAAATTAAAAAAGGAAGGATAAAAAAATGGCAGTAAAAATGAGATTAACAAGAATGGGCGACAAGAAGTCACCTTTCTACAGAGTAGTAATTATGGACAGCAGAACAGCTAGAGACGGCGCTTATATTGACAAAATCGGTCACTATAACCCATTAACAAACCCAGCTGAAATCGTTCTTGACGCAGACAAGGCAAAAGACTGGTTAGCAAAGGGTGTTCAACCTACTGAAACTGTTAAAAACTTACTAGTAAAAGCTGGTATCATTGAACAATCAAAGAAACTTTCTCCATCAAAGACAAAGCAAAGAAAGTCTAAATAAGGAAGTTAAGTGATGTTAGAATTTATCAAGTACGTAGTAGGTCAATTTGCTGAAAAGAGTGAAGAAGTAGAATACCGCGTTACTGAAAACGAAAAGACCGTTGACGTTTTAATCATTTTAGATGAAAGCGATATGGGTAAAGTTATAGGTAGACAAGGAAAGCTAGCAAAATCACTTAGAACTATCGTTAAAGCGATGGCTCAAAAGCAAGACAAAAAATATAACATTGAAATAAAAGAGCGTGGAGAAGTTTAATAATTTCTCCCTTTTTTAGATTATGGAAAAATTTTTAGAAATAGGCGAAATAGTAAAGCCACAAGGAATAAAGGGGGAAGTAAAACTTCGTCCTTATTCTGAAGAGCCTACTAGAATTAAACAAATAAAGAGAGTATATATCGACGGCAGGGAATACGACGTTTTATCGGTAAAAGTAGCCCCTGACGCCGTATTTTTGGCGTTAAGTGGCATTTTTTCAAGGAACGACGCAGAACTTTACCGTGGCAAAATAGTAACGGTAAAAAGAGAAGATGCCCCAAAACTTAAAAAGGGTAATTTTTATATCGTTGACGTTATAGGCTGTATCCTATTTACTTCCGACGGGGAAGAAATAGGCGTAGTTGAAGATATAATTAAAGGGGTGCAAGACGTTTACGTTGTAAAAGGCAAAAATGCAAAAATAAGTTTTCCACTACTTAACGATTTAAATTATGAAATTGACGTTGAAAACAAAAAAATGGTAGTAGACAAGAAAAGATTTTTAGAGGTATCATTATATGAGAATTGATATTTTAACTCTTTTTCCAAATATGTTTACCCCTCTTTTTGAAAGTATTTTAGGTAGGGCAGTAAAGGAAGGCTTGCTTGAAATAAACGTAATAAATATAAGAGATTACACTTTAGATAAACACTTAAAATGTGATGATACGCCTTTTGGTGGTGGCGCAGGTATGGTAATGATGGTAGAACCTATTGCAAGAGCGATTGAAAGCATTGACCCAAACCACAGCGCAAAAAGAATATATCTTTCTCCAAAAGGAAGAACCCTTTCACAAAAGGTTGTAGGCGAACTAAAAAATGAAGAGTGGCTTATTTTGTTATGTGGACATTACGAAGGGGTTGACCAACGTGCAATTGACCTTTATATTGATGAAGAAGTTTCAATAGGCGACTACGTTTTAACGGGTGGCGAACTTGGTGCTATGGTTTTAGTTGATGCCGTAGGAAGATACGTTGACGGCGTTTTAAATAAAGACTCTTTAGAAGAAGAATCTTTTGCTAGTGGCGCTTTAGAATACCCACAATATACTCGTCCAGCCGACTTTAGGGGCATAAAAGTTCCTGAAGTGCTAACTAGTGGCAACCACAAAGAAATAAAAAAATGGAGAGAATCTGAGTCTTTAAAAATAACAAAAAAGAATAGACCAGACCTAATAAAATAATATGCAACACATACAATGGTTTCCGGGTCATATGACAAAAGCAATGCGTATGATGGAAGAAAACGTAAAGCTTATAGACGGAATAATTATGATATTAGATGCAAGAGCACCATTTTCTTGCATAAATGAAAAACTTAATAAACTGTTTGAACATAGACCTGTTTTGTATGTGCTCAACAAAAGCGATTTAGTTGAAAGAAAGGACGTCAATTTTGCCTTAAACAAACTAAAAGAAGAGGGTAAAAAGGCTGTTTCAGTAATAGGAACGGATAAAAAAGCAGTAAACGGACTTTACAACGAAATTTTTTCAATGCTTTCTGAAAAACTTGAAAGAAATAAGCAAAAGGGAATTTTTAAGCCACTTAGAATAATGGTGGCAGGAATACCAAACACAGGTAAGTCAACCATAATAAACACTCTTTCAGGGGCTAAAAAGGCAGTTACAGGGGACAAAGCAGGTGTTACAAAAGGTAAACAATGGGTAAGACTTTACGACCTTGAATTACTTGACACGCCAGGTACAATGCCACCAAGTTTTGAAAATCAAGATAGGGCAAGACATTTAGCTTATATCGGCAGTATAAACGACGATATTTTGGATATGGAAGATTTGACTTTAGCGCTTGTTGAAGAACTTTCTACTTCTTACCCAAATTTAATGAAAGAAAAGTACGGTATAGATGAAAACGACGTTACACCACTAGAAAAGTACGAAAAAATTTGTAAAAAACGTGGCTTTCTATTACGTGGTGGGGAGTACGATTATACTAGATGTGCTAAAGCCGTTATTGATGATTTTAGAAAGGGAAAGATTGGTAAAATCTTTTTAGACAGATGAACAAATTAGAGTACGAAGAAAAATATTTAAGTAAAGGTTTTAAGTATATAGCAGGCGCTGACGAAGTAGGGAGAGGACCGTTAGCAGGGCCAGTAGTAGTATGTGCTTTAATTATGCCACTTGACGATATAATTGAAGGGGTAAACGACAGTAAAAAACTTACGGAAAAGAAGAGAAACGCCCTTTACGACGTTATAAAATCTAAAGCAATCGCTTACGAAATTACAGAGTTAGAACCTGAAGAAATTGATAAAATAAATATTTTAGAAGCAGTAAAAGTTTGTTTTACTAACGCAGTAAAAAATTTAAGTGTTAAGCCAGACGCAGTTTTAATTGACGGTAATGACTTAAAACTCCCGATAGATGCTGAGTACGTAGTAAAAGGGGACTTAAAAAGTTATACTATAGGGTGTGCCTCAATACTTGCAAAAGTATATAGAGATAGGCTTATGGAAGAGTATGCAAAAGAGTATCCTGAATATGGTTTTGAAAAGCATAAAGGGTATGGAACGAAAGCTCATATAGACAAAATTAAGGAGATAGGACCTTGCAAGATACACCGAAGAACTTTTATAAAAAACTTCTGGGCAGAGTAGGGGAAAATAAGGCTGTAAATCACCTAAAAAAAGAGGGTTATAAAATACTAAAAACCAACTATAAAACTCGTTTTGGGGAGGCCGATATTATAGCTGAAAAGGACGAAACAATAGTATTTATAGAAGTAAAAACAAGAAAAGATAGTGCTTTTGGCGCGCCATCTGAAGCTGTAAATAGAACAAAACAGGAAAAATATAAAAAGGTAGCAGAAGAATTTTTGCTTAAAAATAGATTTTTAGAAAGAAATAGTCGTTTTGACGTAATAGAAGTAGAAAATGGCGAAATAAATCATATAATTGACGCATTTTGGTGTTAAAATCAGTTGCTTTTAGCAAAAAAGTGTGTTAAAATAGATAAGACTTCGGGTGGTCCTCTTGTTTTTAACAATGAACACTTAGTAAACATGGAGGTAAGTGCTATGAAAGGAATAATCGAAGCAATCAATAAAGAAAGCCTTAAAGAAAATATTCCAGAGTTTAATGTAGGTGATACAGTTAGAGTATCCGTAAAAGTTATTGAAGGAACACGTGAAAGATTACAAGCATTCGAAGGTATCGTTATTAGTAAAAATGGCGGTGGCATCGGCGAAACGTTCACAGTTAGAAGACTTTCTTTCGGTGTAGGCGTTGAAAGAACGTTCCCAATCCATTCACCAAAGGTTGCAGATATTAAAGTAGTAAGAAAGGGTAAAGTCAACCGTGCAAAATTATACTACTTAAGAGGCCGTACAGGTAAAGCAGCTAAGATTAAAGAAGTAAAGTAATTTTAGAAAAAAAGAGTAAAAAGAGTTTGTTTTTGTATCAAACTCTTTTTTATTTTGTTTATAAAACTTTACTTTTTTTTTAATATCATATATAATGTTTTAAATAAAGGTAAAATGGGGAGAGAAGTTGTGTTAGCCAAAACTAAAAGTTACAGTTTAATCGGGTTAGATGGTTTTTGTGTTGAAATTGAAGTTGACGTAAACAACGGCTTACCTTCTTTTGAAATTGTTGGGCTTCCTGACACAGCTGTAAAAGAATCAAAAGAAAGGGTTCGTTCTGCAATAAAAAATAGTGGCAGAAAGGTATTCCCACAAAAAATAACGGTAAACTTAGCCCCTGCAGGAATAAAAAAGGAAGGATCTTTACTTGACCTTGGTATAGCAGTTGGGCTACTAAAAGTAAGTGGACAACTTAACTTTAGCGTAGAAGACTATATTTTTATTGGGGAACTTTCTTTAGACGGAACTCTTCGCCATGCAAACGGTATAATGCCACTTTTAATATCTGCTTTTAACGACGGATATAAAAAATTTATAATACCAAAAGTAGATGAGGAAGAGGCGTCATATATTGAAGGAATAGACGTTTACCCAGCAAACACCTTAGAAGAGGTTATAAACCACCTATCAGGTTTAACTTCTATTGAAAAAATAGAAAAGAAAGATTTTAAAAGCCAAAGTTTAAATAATTATACAAGTGACTTTAAGTACGTAAAAGGTCAACAAATAGCAAAAAGAGCAGTAGAAATTGCAGTAGCAGGTGGGCATAACGTTTTACTTGTCGGCGCGCCTGGAACTGGTAAAACAATGATAGCAAAGTGCATACCAACAATTATGCCTGATATGACTTTTGAAGAGGCGTTAGAGTGTACAAAAATTCACTCAATTGCAGGTAAATTAGCTGAAGAAGGCATTTTAACCCAACGACCTTTTAGAAGTCCACACCATACGGCAACAACGGCTGCAATGACTGGTGGTGGTAAAAACGCCACGCCAGGTGAAATAAGTTTAGCGCATAACGGCGTACTCTTTTTAGATGAAATGCCTGAATATACAAGAAGTACGCTTGAATCACTTCGCCAACCATTAGAAGACGGCGTTGTATCAATTTCAAGAGCAAATGCTTCAGTAACCTATCCAGCAAACTTTATTTTGTGTGGTAGTATGAATCCTTGTCCTTGTGGAAATCTTGGTTCAAAAGATAAAATGTGTACTTGTACGCCAAGCCAAATAGTAAAATATAAAGCAAGAATATCAGGACCACTTCTTGATAGAATAGATATACAAGTTCAAGTAGATAGCGTAAAGTATAGTGAACTTGTAGATGAAACGGAAGGGGAAAGTTCTCTTAAAATTCGCCAAAGGGTTAATAGAGCAAGAAAAATTCAGTTAGAAAGATTTAAAGAAGACGGCATATTAACTAATAGCGATATGGGGCAAAAACAAATTGAGAAGTATTGCAAGATTGATGAAGTTAGTGAAAATATATTAAAAGAAGCGTATACGAACTTAAAACTTTCTGCAAGAGCGAGAAGTCGTATATTAAAAGTAGCAAGAACTATTGCCGATATGGACGAAAGTAAGGATATAAAAGTAAACCATATTTTAGAAGCAATAAGTTATAGGCAAAATTAAAAATGAAGTACTCAAAAGAAGAACTTGCTTTAATATGGCTAGACAGTTTTTTAGGGCTTGAATATAAACACAAAGAATATCTCTTTGATAGAATTTGTTCTAATGGGAGAATTTCTGAAAACATAATAAAAAATCAAGCGTATATTAAAGCAAATATAGGAGAAAAGGAATACGACACTTTACTAAAAAGTGCTAAAGAAGAATATTTAGATTATATCTTAAAAGGGTTAGAAAGTAGAGGAATAACAGCAATAACAAAATACTCTAAAGATTACCCAAATAAACTAAAAAATCTTGCCTTTTCACCGTTAATTTTATATGCAAAAGGGAATATATCATTATTAAGCGAAAAAAGTTTTGGTATAGTAGGTAGTAGAAAAAGTTTACCTTATTCAGTTGCGCTAGCCGAAAAGTATGCAAGTGAACTATCAAAAAACGGTATAGTTTTAGTAACGGGTATAGCAGAAGGCGTTGATGAAAGCGTTATAAAAGGCGCAATAAATAATGGTAAAATAATTTCCGTTATAGCAGGTGGATTTGATAAAATTTACCCAGCTAAAAACACCCCACTTGCCGAAGAAGTTGCTAAAAAGGGACTACTTATTAGTGAACACCCACCAGAAGTTTTATCAAAAAACTTTTTATTTCCTATAAGAAATAGAATAATAGCAGGGCTTTCAGACGGTGTTTTAGTAGTAAGCGCAGGGCTAAAAAGTGGCACTTTATATACAGCAGAGTATGCTGAAGAGTATTCAAGACCAGTATTTGCAATTCCGTATACGCCTAATATAGAGTCTGGGAAAGGGACTAATAAACTTATAAAGCAAGGCGCTTATTTATGTGATAGCGTAGAAGATATTTTTGAAGTACTAGGGTATGAAAAGAAGGAAGAAGTTATTAACTTAACCGAAGAAGAAAAGGCTGTGTTAGAGGTAATAAGAGAGGGTGAAATTCACGTAGAAAAGTTATCCGAAAGGTTAAATAAACCCGTTTATTTACTAACGCCAATCCTTTTAATGTTAGAAATTAAAAAACTAGTAACAAAATCAATGGGCAACGTATATTCTGCCGTTTAAGTATAGGAGAAATTATGAACTTAATTATAGTG
Organism: Clostridiales bacterium; assembly: GCA_015055835.1. Classification (GTDB taxonomy): domain Bacteria; phylum Bacillota; class Clostridia; order Christensenellales; family Borkfalkiaceae; genus SIG381. Next base: position 7,958 of record SVHJ01000009.1, read on the forward strand.
GAATCACCACACAAGGCAAAAACAATCAGTAAATTTTTAGGTAGTGATTATAAAGTTGACGCATCAAAAGGACATATAAGAGATCTACCAACCAACTATATGGGTGTTAATATAGCAAATAATTTTGAACCAAAGTACGTAGTAGCGCCTGAAAAAAAGGCTGATATAAAAAGACTTCTTGATTTAGCAAAAAAGGCAGATAGCGTTTATCTTGCAACCGACCCGGATAGAGAAGGGGAGGCAATATCATGGCACTTAGCAGAAGTTTTAGGTTTAGATGAAAAGGAAGATATAAGAATAGAGTTTAACGAAATTTCTGAAAAGGCAGTAAAAAAGGCGTTATCTTCACCAAGAAAGATAGATATGAACCTAGTAGACGCGCAACAAGCAAGAAGAGTTTTAGATAGACTTGTAGGTTATAGTATTTCACCTGCCGCTAGTATAAGATTAAACGACAATCTTTCAGCAGGTAGAGTTCAATCAGTAGCATTAAAACTTGTTGTCGATAGGGAAAGGGAAATTAAGGCTTTCGTTCCCGTTGAATACTGGAATATAAAAGCAGAACTTGAAAATAACGAAAATAAGAGTTTAAAAGCATTACTTGCTGAATATAACGGCAAAAAGTTTAAACCAAAAAATAAAGAAGAAGCCGAAGAAGTAGAAGAGATTTTAAGAAAGGGTGAATTTTTTGTTAAAAACGTTAAAAAAGCAGTGGTATCATCACACGCACCAGCACCTTTTATTACAAGTACACTTCAACAAGACGGCTCAAATAAGTTAGGCTTATCAGCACCAAAAATAATGCAAATAGCGCAAAGATTATACGAAGGTATTGAAACGCCAAACGGCAACTTAGCATTAATCACTTATATGAGAACGGACTCTGTAAGAATTAGTGATGAAGCAAGAAAACAAGCAAAAGAATTTATTGAAACGAATTTTGGAAGTGAGTTCGTTCCAGCAAAACCAAACGTATATAAAAGCAAACAATCAGCACAAGACGCACACGAAGCAATTAGACCTATCGACGTTTCTATTACTCCAAGTAGAGTAAAAGATTTACTTGATAAAGACCAATTAAAATTATACACCTTAATTTATAACAGATTTTTAGCATCACAAATGAGTGACGCAAAATATAATAGCGTACAACTTGATATAGAAAATAGTGGTTTTAACTTTAAGGCAAGTGGCAAAACGCTACTCTTTAAGGGCTTTACAGTAGTATATGACGACTTTAGAAAGGACGAAGTAGGCGAAGAAGGAAATAGTGGACTTTTACCTGACTTAAAGGAAGGGGAAAAATTAAGACTATTAGACCTAATAAAAGAACAAAAGTTTACAAAACCACCTGCAAGATACACAGAAGCAAGTTTAATTAGAACTATGGAAGAAAAGGGTATCGGAAGACCATCTACTTACGCAACGATAATGGCAAAACTTTCTGATAAAAAGAGAGAATACGTAAGAAAGGAAGGTAAAAACTTAGTACCTAACGACATTTCATACGAACTAATAGACTTTTTAGTAAAATACTTTACAAACATAATGGACGTATCTTTCACTGCTAAAATGGAAGAATCGCTTGACGATATAGGCGAAGGTGGAAAGGACTGGAGAAGTTTAATTGCGTCTTTCTATCCAACCTTTGAAGAACAACTACAAAAAAGCAAAATAACGGACGTTATTTGTGAAAAATGTGGTGCAAAAATGTCAATAAACAGTGGTAAGTACGGTAACTACTACGCATGTACTAACTATCCAAACTGTACTAACATAAAATCAGTAAACGAAAAGGTGGTAATACCAACCGACAGAATTTGTGAAAAATGTGGTGCAATTATGGTAGAAAGAGAAGGCAAGTTCGGTAAATTCCTTGCTTGCTCAAACTATCCTAAATGTAAAAACACAATAAGTATGACTGAAAGCGTTGGTACTTGCCCAGAATGTGGAAATCCAACTAAAAAGATGTTGTCAAAGGGTGGAAAGGTTTTCTACGGTTGTTCAAAATTCCCTGACTGTAAGTTTATGAGTTGGGATGAACCAACTGGCGAAAAATGTCCAACTTGTGGCGCTTATTTAATTAAAACGGAACAAGGAATAGTTTGTTCGTCTAAAAAGTGTGACTATAAAAAGTAAAAATGAAAGAAGTAATAGTTATAGGTGGTGGACTTGCCGGAACAGAAAGTGCTTATTATTTAGCAAATAAGGGCATAAAAGTTAAGTTATACGACATAAAACCAAACAAGTTTACTCCAGCACATACAAATGAAAACTACGCAGAACTAGTTTGTTCAAACTCACTAAAGAGTAATGACGTTTACGGAAACGCTTGTGGATTACTAAAAGAAGAATTAAGAATTTTAGGTTCAATGGTAATTGAAGTTGCTGACAGCACGAAAGTACCTGCAGGTAACGCCCTTGCCGTTAATAGGGAAGATTTTGCTTCAATCATAACGGAAAAAATAAAAAATCACCCTAATATTGAATGTTTTTCAGAAGAAATAGAAAAAATTCCACTTGACAAAAACGTAATAGTGGCAACCGGTCCACTTACAACGGATAAACTTTCTGAACATATTAAAGAACTAACGGGCGACGGCTTATACTTTTTTGACGCCGCAGCACCTATCGTTGAAAAGGACTCAATAGATTTTAGTAGCGCCTTTTACGGGGATAGATATGGTAAAGGAAACGGCGACCATATAAACTGCCCGATGAATAAAGAAGAATACACTTTATTTATTCGTGAACTTATAAACGCAAAAAAAGCCCCTCAAAAAGATTTTGAAAAGAAGGCAATTTTCGAAGGTTGTATGCCGGTAGAAGTAATGGCAGAGCGTGGGGAAAACACACTTCGTTTTGGTCCACTAAAACCAACCGGACTTGACGACCCAAAAACGGGTAGATGGCCATACGCTTGCTTACAACTTAGAAAGGAAAACGCAAGTGGAGATATGTATAATTTAGTAGGTTTTCAAACAAATCTACTATTCCCTGAACAAAAAAGGGTTTTTTCACTAATACCAGCCCTTAAAAACGCAGAATTTTTAAGATACGGTGTAATGCACAAAAACACCTTTATCAACTCACCAAAGGTATTAAACAACGACTTTTCGTTAAAAGAATATCCGTTTATATTCTTTGCAGGTCAAATAAGTGGTGTTGAAGGTTACGTTGAAAGTATTGCAAGTGGTTTAGTTTCAGCAATAAGTATGGAAAGAAAGTTAAACGGCAAACCACCGATAGATTTTACCAACAAAACGGTAATCGGTGCTTTATCAAACTACGTAGCAACGGTGAACGAAAACTTTCAACCAATGAACGCAAACTTTGGAATACTACCTAATTTACAAATTAGGGATAAAAAACAAAAGAAGGAAGAACAGGCAAAAATAAGCCTTGCAAAAATAAAAGAAATAGTAAAGGAGATGTAAAATGGACGAATTTAGAGGAACGACCATTTGTGCAGTAAAAAAGAACGGACAAACTGCAATCGCAGGGGACGGACAAGTTACTCTTTCACAATCGGTAATATTTAAAAATAACGCAGTAAAGGTAAGAAGAATTTACGGTGGTAAAGTTATATTTGGGTTTGCAGGTTCAGTGGCAGACGCCTTTACTTTATCAGAAAGATTTGAAGAAATGTTAAATAAATATTCAGGCAACCTAATGAGAAGTGCCGTTGAACTAGCAGAACTTTGGAGAAATGATAAAGTTGCTAGAAAGTTAGAGGCAATGATGATAACTGCCGATAAAGACAGTCTTTTAATAGTATCAGGCTCAGGCGAAGTTATTGAACCTGACGGTGGCGTATGTGCAATCGGTAGTGGTGGAAACTATGCGTTAGCAGCTGCAAGAGCGCTTTCTAAAGAAACTGACTACACGGCAGAAGAAATTGCAAAAAAAGCACTACTAATCGCAAGTGAAATATGCGTATTTACAAACGACCATATTACGGTAGAAACGCTTTAGGGGGTAATTATGAACTTAACACCAAAAGAAATAGTAGTAGAATTAGATAAATATATCATAGGTCAAGACTGCGCAAAAAAGGCAGTAGCAATTGCCCTTCGTAATAGATATAGAAGAAGTAAATTAACTGATGCTGAAAGGGAAGAAATAACCCCAAAAAACATCATAATGAAAGGACCAACAGGGGTTGGTAAAACGGAAATAGCAAGAAGACTTGCAAAACTAGTAAAAGCGCCTTTTGTTAAGGTTGAAGCAACTAAGTATACTGAAGTTGGTTACGTTGGTAGAGACGTTGAATCAATGATAAGAGATTTAGTTGAATGTAGCGTTAGACTAGTTAAAGAAGAAAGTATAAAAGACGTTTCTAATAAAGCAACAAAGATTGCTGAAGATAAAATTGTTAAAATTTTAGCAGTTTCAAGAAAGATTGAACAAGGCGAAACTGCAAAAGAAATTTTTGAACAACAATTATTAGAAGGTTTAAGAAAGGGCTACTATGATAACGAAATGGTAGAAATTGAAGTAGCAGTAGAACCAAAATCAATGGAAATTATGCCAAACGGTGCAGAAATAAGCCTTGGCAGTATTTTTGGAGATATGCTTCCTAAAAAGACTAAAAAGAGAAAGTTAAAGGTAAAGGAAGCAATGAAACTTATCGTATCAGAAGAAGCAAATAAACTTATCGATATGGATAACGTAACTACTGAAGCCGTTAGAAGAGCAGAACAAGAAGGCATAATTTTTATTGACGAAATTGATAAAATTGCAGCAAAACGTTCTAATTCAAGTGGACAAGACGTTTCAAGAGAAGGGGTTCAAAGAGATATTCTTCCTATAGTAGAAGGCTCAACGGTAATGACAAAATACGGTCCAATTAAAACCGACTATATTTTATTTATTGCAGCAGGGGCTTTTCATATTTCAAAAGTATCAGACATGATACCAGAACTTCAAGGAAGATTTCCAATTTTAGTTGAACTAAACAGTCTAACCAAAGAAGATTTTGTTAAAATTTTAACTACTCCAAAGAACGCCATAACCATTCAATATGCAACTTTACTTGGGGTTGACAATATTGACTTAAAATTCACTGACGAAGCAATTAACGAAATTGCTGAAATTTCAGAAAGTATGAACTCAACAATGGAAGATATCGGCGCAAGAAGACTTCATACGGTAATGGAAAATCTTTTAGAAGACGTATCTTTTGAAGCAGGTGCTGATAAAGAGTTAAAAGAAGTTATAATAGATAAGGCGTTTGTTATAAACAAACTTGGCGCTTATTCAAAAGAAAAAGATTTAAAGAAATTTATTTTATAAGGAAGATATTATGATAAACGTTCCAAAAGGTACGAAAGACTGTTTGCCAGAAGAAAGTTATAAATGGCAATTCGTTGAAGAAAAAATTAGAAAAATAACAAGAAATTTTGGTGTAAAAGAAATTAGAACGCCAACCTTTGAACATACGGAAGTGTTTACTCACGGCGTAGGCGACACGACGGATATCGTTAATAAGGAAATGTACACCTTTTTAGATAAGGGTAATAGAAGTATAACCTTAAAGCCGGAAGGTACTGCAAGTATTGCCCGTTCTTTTATTGAAAACGGTATGAAAAACTATGCAATGCCTGTAAAAATGTACTATATAACCCCTTGCTTTAGATATGAAAGACCACAAGCAGGAAGACTTCGTGAATTTCACCAATTCGGTGTTGAAGTTTACGGTTCAAAAGAAGCAAGTATAGATGCTGAATGTATAATTTTAGCCAAAAACTTTTTAGATGAACTTGGCGTTAAAGTAAAACTACTTATAAACAGTATCGGTTGTAAGGAATGTAGAAAGGCTTTTAACGATGCGTTAAAAAATTATTTAGAAAGTCAACTTGAAGGTATGTGTCCAACTTGTAAGGACAGATTTTCAAGAAACCCACTTCGTATTTTAGACTGTAAAGAAAGTGGTTGCAAAGAAATTATTAAAAACGCACCAAGCATTTTAGACTATCTTTGTAAAGACTGTTCTACTCACTTTGAAGCCTTAAAAGAATATTTAAGTTTAGCAAAGGTTGAGTATGAAATTGACGATAAAATCGTTCGTGGGCTTGACTACTACACGAAAACGGTATTTGAATTTGTTAGCGACAGTATCGGCGCACAAGGTACCGTTTGTGGTGGAGGTAGATACGACGGTTTAATAGCCGACCTTGGTGGAAACGATATTTCAGGCGTAGGCTTTGCAATGGGTATTGAAAGATTACTTCTTGTAATGGAGAATATCGGTGTAGAAATTGAAAGAACGGATAAAGTTAAATTTTATTTACTAGGCATTGGCGAAGAGGAAAGCAAAAAAGCATTTGAACTTGCAATAAACTTAAGAGCAAACGGTGTTTCAACTGAAATTGACCATATGAATAGAAGCGTAAAAGCGCAATTTAAGTATGCCGACAAAATAAACGCTGAATTCGTTGGCGTAATCGGTTCAGATGAACTAGCAAACGGTGTCGTTTCCGTTAAAGAAATGGCAACAGGAAAGGAACAAAAGGTTAAAATAGAAAATCTTTTAGAGTATCTTTTATAATTTTACATAAAGGAGATATATTATGAAAAAAATAGCGAATTTAGAAGAATTTAATGAAATTATTAAAGGGGAAAAGCCAGTTTTAGTAGATTTTTTTGCTGAATGGTGTGGACCTTGTAAAATGCAAACCCCTATTTTAGAAGCGTTAGAAAAAGAAATTACTGAAATTGATTTTTGTAAACTTAACGTAGATGAACTAGAACAAGTTGCAATAAACTACGGAATTTCAGCAATCCCTGCCTTATTCTTATTTAAAAATGGCGAAGTTGTCGCTAAAATTATCGGCTTAAACGGTAAAGAAGAACTTAAAAACAAATTAGAAAAACATATATAATCAACTTACTTGGAGGATAAAAATGATTGATTTTACTAGCGTTAAAAATAACGACCCAGAATTATTTACTGCACTTGAAAAGGAATTAGCCCGTCAACAAGAAAATATTGAACTTATCGCAAGTGAAAATATTGTTTCTGAAGACGTATTAAAAGTTGCAGGTAGCCACTTAACAAACAAGTATGCAGAAGGCTATCCAGAACATAGATATTACGGTGGATGTCAGTTTGTTGATATTGCTGAAAAGTTAGCAATTGAAAGAGCAAAAAAACTTTTTGGTGCAGAACACGCAAACGTTCAACCACATAGCGGGGCAAATGCAAACTTTGCAGTATATTTTGCAGTATTAAACCCAGGCGACACAATTTTAGGTATGAGCCTAGCACACGGTGGTCACTTAACACACGGCGCACCTATAACCGTATCAGGCAAATACTTTAAGTCAGTAGGCTATGGCGTTAGTGAAAAGACTGGCGAAATTGACTATGATGAACTTGAAAAGTTAGCGCTAGAAGTAAAACCAAAAATTTTAGTATCAGGCGCAAGTGCATACGCAAAAGCAATCAATTTTAAAAGAATAAGAGAAATTTGTGACAAAGTTGGCGCATATATGATGGTAGATATCGCACATATCGCAGGGCTTGTGGCAACTGGCTTACACGAAAGTCCAGTTCCTTATGCAGATTTTGTTACAACTACAACACACAAGACTTTAAGAGGACCTCGTGGTGGTTTAATTTTATGTAAAGAAAAGTACGCAAAAATTATTGACAAAGCAGTATTCCCAGGAACTCAAGGTGGCCCACTTATGCACATTATCGCTGCAAAAGCAGTAGCGTTTGGCGAAGCCTTAAAACCTGAATTTAAGGAATATCAAACACAAATTATTAAGAACGCAAAAGTAATGGCAAATAAGTTTACGTCACTTGGTATTAAACTTGTTTCAAACGGCACGGACAACCACTTAATGCTTCTTGATTTATCAGATACAGGCGTAACTGGTAAAGAACTTGAAAAGATGCTTGATGAAGTACACATTACCTTAAACAAAAACTCAATTCCATTTGACAAGCAAAGCGCATTTGTAACAAGTGGTGTAAGAATAGGTACTCCAAGCGTAACAACAAGGGGCTTTAAGGAAGAAGACTGTGAACTTGTTGCAGAACTTATCGTAAAAATTATTAAAGAAAAAGAAAACGCATTTGACTTTGTTAAGGCAGAAGTTAAAAAATTAACTGACAAATACCCAATTTACAAAGGACAAATTACTTACTAAAAGGAAAAATTATGTACACTTCAAAACTTAACGTTTTAGAAACGCAAAAAGCAATAAAATTAGTAAAAGACACTTTTGAAAGGGAACTAGCAAAAGCCCTTTCTTTAACAAGAGTGTCAGCCCCACTTTTCGTTAAGCCTGAAACGGGCTTAAACGACAACCTAAACGGTTATGAAAGGGCAGTAAACTTTGATATTTTAGAATTAAAGCAAGATGTAGAAATCGTTCAATCTCTTGCAAAGTGGAAAAGAATGGCGCTTTCAAAATACGGCTTTTCCGTTGGCGAAGGTTTATATACCGATATGAACGCAATTAGAAGAGATGAAAGTTTAGATGCAATCCACTCCGTTTACGTTGACCAATGGGACTGGGAAAAGAGAATTGAAAAGAAGGATAGAAGACTTTCTTACCTAAAAAACACGGTTAAGAAAATTTATAAAGCACTACTTAAAACTGCAAAAGTAGTAGAAGCGAAGTATCCTATGCTAAAAAGTTCACTCCCTAACGAAATAACCTTTTTATCAACTAAGGAACTTGAAAGTTTATATCCAAACCTAACAAGAAAGGAAAGGGAAAACCAAATAGCAAAAGAAAAGAAGGCAGTTTTTCTATACGGCATAGGTTGGCCACTTAAAGACAAAATGCCACACGACGGCAGAGCGGCCGACTACGACGACTGGAAGTTAAACGGCGACCTTTTACTTTGGTTTGAAGAACTAAACATTGCGTTTGAAATTTCTTCAATGGGTATAAGAGTTGATGAAATTAGCCTACCAAAACAATTAAAGAAGAAAAAAGAACTATCTAAACTTGAAAATCCATACTGCAAAGGCATAATGGATAGAAGTTTACCACTAACAATCGGTGGTGGTATCGGTCAATCAAGACTATGTATGTACTTCTTAAAAAAGGTACATATAGGTGAAGTTCAAACTTCAGTTTGGGGCGAAGAATATTTACAAAAATTAAAAGAAGAAGGAATAGAACTACTTTAATGAAAGTTTATGGCAGCGTATCAGAACTTGTTGGCAAAACACCACTATTAAAACTTAATAATTTAATGGCAAAATATGGTTTAAAGGCAAATCTATACGCAAAGTTAGAGTATTTTAACCCAGCCGGTAGTGCAAAAGATAGGGTTGCCCTTAATATGATTTTAGATGCAGAAAATAAAGGTCTACTAACAAAAGGTGGCACAATTATTGAACCTACAAGTGGAAACACGGGTATCGGTTTAGCAGCAATCGGCGCGTCAAAAGGTTATAAAACGGTTTTAGTAATGCCATCTTCAATGAGTGTTGAAAGGCAACAACTACTAAAAGCGTTTGGCGCACAAGTTGTGTTAACGGATAGCACTTTAGGTATGCAAGGCGCAATAGAAAAGGCTGAAGAAATTCAAAAAAACACACCAAACAGTTTAGTTATGGGTCAGTTTGAAAACCCTGCTAATAGCGATGCACACTACAAAACGACTGGTAAAGAAATTTTTGAAGATTTAGACGGCAAAGTTGATATTTTCGTTGCAGGTATAGGTACTGGTGGTACTATTTCAGGCACGGCAAAATACCTAAAAGAACAAAACAAAAACATAAAAGTAGTTGGTTTTGAGCCTTTTGACTCTCCTTTAATTACAAAAGGGGTAATAGGGGCGCACAAACTTCAAGGAATAGGCGCAAACTTTATTCCAAAAAACTATGATGAAAAGTTAGTTGATGAAGTTTTAACGGTAAAAACTTTAGATGCTTATGAAGGCGCAAGAGAGTTAGCCACGTTAGAAGGCGTTTTAGTTGGCATAACTAGTGGCGCAAGTTTAAGCGTTGGCAAACTTTTAGCAGAAAAAGAAGAAAACAAAGGTAAAAACATAGTAGTTTTATTACCAGATTTAGGTGATAGATATCTATCAACCGACTTATTTACAAAATGATGCAATTTTCAAGAACGGAACTACTAATAGGTAGTGAAAACTTAAAAAAACTTTTTAGCGCAAAGGTTATAGTTTTTGGCTTAGGTGGAGTAGGTGGAATAGTGGCTGAAAGCCTTGTTAGAACGGGTGTTGGTACTATCGGTATAGTTGATAACGACGTTGTTAGTGAAAGTAATATAAATAGGCAAATAATCGCCTTAACCGACACGGTAGGTAAACCAAAAACGGAACTTTTTAAGAAAAGATTAGAAAGTATTAATCCAAAAGTAAATGTAGAAGTTTACAATCTTTTCTACTCAAAAGAAAATGAAATTGACCTATCAAAATACGACTATATAGTTGATGCGATTGACACGGTAAGTTCAAAAATTCTTCTTATAAAAAGAGCAAAAGAACTAGGCGTAAAAATCATATCTTCAATGGGCACGGCAGGTAAGTTAGACCCAACAAGGTTAGAAATAACCGATATCAAAAAAACTTCTGTTTGTCCGCTTGCAAGGGTTATGCGAAGAGAACTAAAAAAGGAAGGCATAGAAGACTTAAAAGTCGTTTACAGCAAGGAAGAAAGGGTAGAAATAGAGTTAAAAGAAGACCTACTTGAAAAGAAAGGTAGGGGCATAGCACCACCAAGTATGATGTTCGTGCCAAGTACGGCAGGGCTACTAATTGCAAGTGAAGTAGTTAAAGATTTAACGAGGTAAAAAATGAAATATTTAATAGCATCAGACATACACGGTTCAGAATTTTACTTAAAAAAGTTGTTAGATGCCTTTGAAAAAGAAAAGGCAGACACGCTTATATTATTAGGCGATATTTACTACCACGGGCCACGCAATCCACTTCCAGAAGGTTATAACCCAAAAGGCGTAAGTGGTTTACTAAACGGCGTAAAAGACAAATTAATGGTTATAAAAGGTAACTGTGACGCAGTTGTTGATACCTATATTTCTGAGTTTGAATTTTTCCCACATTTAGCCTTAGCAGTTAACGGCAAAAGCCTATTTTTAACACACGGAGATGTTTATAATAAAGACAATTTACCAAAAGGTGTAAACGGTGTAATTTATGGACATTTCCATTTAGGTTTTATTGAAAAAGATAATATGCTCATCGCAAGTCCTGGTAGCGTATCACTTCCTAAAGACGACTTTAGAGGATATTTAACTTTAGAAGATGAAACTTTAACGTTAAAAACAATTGATGGTAAAACTATAAAAGAAGAAAAAATTTAATAAGCGCAAAACAAAAAGCGCCAACAAAAAAACATAATAAAAAAGCCCACTACAAAAAATAGTGGGCTTTAATTTTTTATTTTATTTTATTTTTCAACACCGTCGTAAATTTTTACGTGTCTTATTCTAGTATTAGAAAGTGTTAAGCAGTAAGCCGAACAAATAGCTGATGCCAAAACAAAGTAAGAAAGGTTAGAAACAAGTGCTAACACTAGGCAAATAAGTGAAATTAAAAATAGTACAAAAAGTACGTAATCGGTAAACAATACTTTATAAGATTTACAAGTTATTAAAGTAAATATTGTGCAAATAAAAGCAATTACAGTTGCAAAAAGCAATATTCCCGAAACAGCATAATAAATGTAAATGCTGTAGTAAGGGTTAGAAATATCTAGAATACCGAAACGATAAGCGCATAAAATCAAGAAAATAATAGTAGATGCAAGTGTTAATGCAGACATAAAACTAAACTTAGAAAAAATTTCTTTATAATAAGCTTTAAGCCCGTAAGAAACGTTACCGATTTTATGTGTTGTTTTTGATTTTTCTTCAAATAACAGGTCGGTGTTAAGCACCCTAATAGCCATAAAGAACACAACGAAAACCGTTAAAACAATACAAACTATAAGGTTATGCGTAAGCGCACCAAAGATAATTAACTGACACCAAATAGCAGGTGTAGCAAGCGCTAAAGCAATAAACAATAAATCTAAAAAGCAAATTTTCTTTCTACTGCAGTCGATTGATGCGTATAAAGTAAAAATTGCAACCATAATAAAAGAGGCATAATAGATAGGCTTGTTAACCTCTTTTAACGATAGATAGTTTTCGAACAAGTTGTGTTTTAAAACGTAGTAAAAAGCAATAATAGCAAAAATTGAAATAAGAATAATAGGAAGAGAAGAATATTTTTTTAAAGTTCCTAAAATATAAGTTTTAAGGTTGGTAATTGTATAAACGGTATTAACCACCTCAAACTCTTCAAAAAATACTATTCTAAGCGTAACAATAGCGATAAGTAGAATTAAAACGCTTAGGAAGATAAGGTAAATTATCCAAAATTTAAGTCCTACCGTACAAAGTAAATAAATAGTATAAGAAACTAAAAATAAAATTGTACCTAGCAAAAAAACGTCTAAAAAAGAAACGTTTTTGTGTTTAATTCTAATAGACACAATTGACGAAATAAAAAGAGAAATAAAAATAACTGTGCCGATAAAATAATAAAAGACTTTAGGGGAAGCATTTAAAAGGTTTTCCCAAAAATCATAATATTGTAGCATATAAAAAACGGTAAACAAAGTAGCCGCCACGAAAGGGGCTAAAAACACCGAAAATTTATTAAAAATCTCTTTAAAATATAATAAAAATTTACTTTCTTTTTTACACATAAAAACACCTATCTAAAATATTATATAATAAAGGATGTAAAATTTCAAGCAAAAGAATAAAAATAAGAGGAAAATCATTGCAATAATCGTTTATAAAAGTTATAATAAAAATATGAACGATTATAAAATAAAAATTACTTCTGCCTCAGGGGTAGAAGGCGTAGTAAAAAGAGAATTAACACACTTAGGTTATCCTTTAGCGCCAAGCATTAACGGTACGCTTACTTTAGATGGAAACGATAGTGACGTAGCAAAACTAAACATGTTTTTAAGGACGGCTGATAGGGTTTATATTGAAATAGCCTCTTTTAAGGCAGAAAATTTTGATGAACTTTTTGAAGGCGTTTACAATATAAACTGGGAATATTATCTTCCAAAAGACGCAAGAATTTACGTAAACGGCAAAAGCCAAAAAAGTAAAATTTTTGCACTTTCAGCCTCACAAAAAATAATCAAAAAAGCCATACTAAAAAGGCTAAGTAAAGCGTATAAAACGGAATGGTTTAGCGAAAACGGTTACGAAATAAAGGTAGAATTCAATATTTATGAAGATATAGTTAGTATAATGCTAAACACTTCAGGTCAAGGTCTACATAAAAGGGGCTATAGGGACATGGTAGGCATTGCGCCTATTAAAGAAACCTTAGCATCAGCAATGATACTGCTTTCCGACTACTATTATAAACGACCACTAGTCGATCCTTTCTGTGGCTCAGGCACGATAGTTTTAGAAAGCGCAAAAATTGCCTTAAACATAGCAAGTGGCATTGATAGAGATTTTGATTTTAACCACTTTCAATTCTTTGATAAAACGGTTTTTAATAAGGTAGTAGAAGAAGCCCGTGATTTAGAAGAAAGGGATAGGGAAATTTCAATTACCGGTTATGATATTGACAAAAAGGCAATAGAACTAAGTAAATACCACGCTAAAAAACTTGGTCTAGAGAACAAAGTTCATTTTGAAGTAAAAGACGTTAAAGATTTTACTAGTAGTGAAAGCCGTGGTGTAATAATAACCAACCCACCTTATGGTGAAAGGGTGCTTGAAAAGGAAGAGGCGCTTTCTCTATATAAAACGCTTGGGGGAATTTATAAAAAGTTAGACAACTGGTCGCTTTTCTTAATAACTAGCGCAGATGGTTTTGAACGTGCTTTTAATAAAAAAGCAGATAAAAACAGAAAATTATACAATTCAAACAAACAATGTCGTTTTTATCAATATTTTTCAAAAAGAGTGTAAAACGCAAAATCGCCAAACATAGTTTTTGGCGATTTTTTTAATTTTCTTTACTTTTTAACTTTTAAAAAAGCCGTTTTTTTAGGAAAAATGCAAAAAACCGTAAAATTTAACTTGCAAAAATTAAGGGGTTGTGATAGACTTTTTATAAAAGGAGAATATTATGGAACTAGGTTTTATAAAGGTTTTTTCGGCATCGCCAAAAGTAAAGGTAGCCGATATTGATTTTAATAAAGAAGAAATACTTAAAAAAATAGAACTAGCAAAAGGTCAAGGGGCAAAGGTAATAACCTTTCCAGAACTTTCTTTAACCTCATCAACTTGTGGGGACTTGTTTAATTTTACCACTATTCAAGAAAGTGTAGTTAAAGCAATAAAAGAAATTAAAGAAAAAACGGTTGATATAGACGCACTAATTTTAATAGGCGCACCTATAAAAGTAGATAGTTTTCTTTATAACGCAGTAGTTATATTAAAAAACGGCAAGGTGCTAGCATTAATACCAAAAAAATACACTTTTAGTGAAAGTAAACCCTTAGAAGAAAGAACTTTTGCAACTTATAAAGGGGAAAACAAGTTAATAACTTTTTTAGGCGAACAAGTTTTATTTGGAAATAAAATAATACTTAAAGACAAAAATTTAGAAAGTTTTAGTTTGTCGGCAGAAGTTGGGGAAGATTTGTTTTCTTTAACACCACCGTCAATAGGCCACGCAAAAAACGGCGCAAATATAATATGTAATCTATCAAGTTTAACCGAAATTGTAGGAAGAAGAGAAGAAAGGTTAAAACAAATTTCAGCCCACTCTTCAAAAACTTTAACCGGTTATATTTATACTGAAAGTGGCGATGGCGAATCAACAGCCGACGGCGTATATTCAGCAAATAGTATGATTTTTGAAAAGGGTAAATGTTTGACGGAAAGTAAACCTTTTGAAAATAAAGATTTAGTTACTGAAATTGACGTTGACTTTTTACAAAACCAAAAAAAGAACTTTAAAAATTTTGGAATGGATGATGATTACACTACCGTTTATTTTGAAAGCAAAATAGAAAATACGCTATTAACAAGAAGTTTCAAAAAGACCCCTTTCGTACCAGAAAATACTGAAAGATTAGAAAATATTTTAAGAATTCAAGCAGAGGGTTTAAAGAAAAGAATAGTCCATACCTATGCAAACAAAATTGTGCTAGGCCTATCAGGTGGGCTTGATTCTACCTTAGCGTTAATAGTAGCAGTAAAAGCAATGGAATTAGCAGGTAGGAGCATAAAAGACGTTTTAGCAGTAACAATGCCTTGCTTTGGTACTACAAGTAGAACGCTTGATAACTCAATTTCGCTTGCCAAAGCATATAAAGTAAGTTTAAAAAAGGTAGATATTACTAAATCAGTTGTAAGACACTTAAAAGATATTGGACACGAAGAGGGTGTGTTTGACGTATCGTATGAAAACGCACAAGCAAGGGAAAGAACGCAAGTTTTAATGGATATAGCAAATATGAACGGTGGGTTAGTGCTAGGTACTGGCGACCTATCAGAACTAGCGCTTGGCTGGGCGACTTATAACGGCGACCATATGTCAATGTATTCAGTAAATGCAGGCGTATCAAAAACGCTTGCAAGGGCGCTTGTTGAATACGTTACAAGTAAGGAAAGGGGCAAACTAAAAGCCGTGTTACTTGATATTTTATCAACGCCAGTAAGCCCTGAACTACTTCCGTCAAAAGAAGATGAAATTGCTCAAAAAACCGAAGACGTAGTAGGCCCTTATATTTTACACGACTTCTTTTTATACAATATGTTAAGAAAGGGTTACACCCCTAAAAAAATATATTATATAGCAGTAAAAACTTTTAAAGATGAGTTTACAAAAGAAACAATATACCATTGGCTTGAAACCTTTATAAAAAGATTTTTTGTCAGTCAATTTAAGCGTTCTTGCGTACCAGACGGTGTGAAGATAGGCACGGTAGGTTTTTCTCCACGAGGGGATTTTATGATTCCAAGCGACGCCAGTCGCGCTTTATGGCTAAAAGACTTAGAAAGTATAAAAGAATAAAATAATAAAACTTAAAAAAGCGAAGATATTCTTCGTTTTTTTTGTTTTGTACTTGAAAAATAGGTTAAAAGAAAGTATAATAAAAACAGTTTTATTTTAGGAGACTAAAAGATGAAAAAACTATTAGTGAAAGTTTTAGTATTGACCTTGGTGTTATCAGCAGTAAGTTTTTGTTTAACGGCGTGTACACCTACGCCTGAAAAACCAGAAGAACCTCTACACGAACATACATATGTGGACATAGTAGTAAACCCAACTTGTACTGAGCAAGGTTATACCGAACATAAATGCTTTTGTAACGACAGTTATAAAGATACTTATATAGATAAGTTAGACCATAAATTCGCTAACTACGTTTATAATAACGATTCAAAGTGTGGTATTGACGGTACAAAAACAGCAACTTGTGACTACGGCTGTGGTGAAAGTGACACTGTAACTGCTGAAAGCACAGCGCTTTCACACAAGTTTACAAATTATATTTACAATAACGATGCAAAATGTGGTATTGACGGTACAAAAACAGCAACTTGTGCTTACAATTGTGGGGAAATTGATACGATAATAGCAGAGAATACTGCTTTAGATCACGTAGCTGGAGAAAATGGCTTTTGTGTTTGTGGTGAGCCTATGGAAGCAACACCAGGTGTTGTGTACGACCTATCTTCAGACGGCACTTATTATGACATTATTGGTTATGACGGCGCATATACAAGTGTAAACATAGCGTCAACTTATGAAGGTAAGCCTGTAAAAACTATTTATAAAGAAGCTTTTAAAAACAATGATATTATAACAACTGTAATTATTCCAGACAGCGTAGAAGATATAGGTTCTTATGCGTTCTATTGGTGCTCATCATTACAAAGCGTAGTAATAGGTGACAGCGTAGAAGTAATAGGTGAAAGTGCGTTCTCTGGTTGCTCATCATTAACAAGCGTAGTAATAGGAGACAGCGTAAAAGAAATAGGTGAAAGTGCGTTCTATTGGTGCTCATCATTACAAAGCGTAGTGATAGGTGACAGCGTAGAAGTAATAGGTGAAAGTGCGTTCTCTGGTTGCAACTCTTCACTATACACAACAGTTGGTTATATAAAATACGTAAAAGAAAATAATAACCCATATTATATTGCGTATGAAACTACAAATAAAAACCTATCTACTTACACTATTCAAGAAGGAACTGTTTTCTTAGGTTATGGTTTATTTTCTAATTGTGAAAGATTGTCATCGGTAATAATTCCAGACAGCGTAAAAGCAATAGGCACTTATGCGTTCTTTAGGTGCTCATCATTACAAAGCGTAGTAATAGGAGACAGCGTAAAAGCAATAGGTACTTATGCGTTCAGTTTATGCTCATCATTACAAAGCGTAACAATAGGAGACAGCGTAAAAGAGATAGGTGAAAGTGCGTTCTATGGTTGCGACTCATTAACAAGCATAGTAATACCAGACAGTGTGGAAAGTATAGGTAATTCTGCATTCTATAATTGCGACTCATTAACAAGCATAGTAATACCAGATAGCGTAACAAGTATAGGTAACACTGCATTCTATAATTGCGACTCATTAACAAGCGTAAACTATTTAGGAACGATAGATGAGTGGGTACAAATAAAGTTTAGTGATTATTACTCAAACCCATTATGTTATGCTAAAAAGTTATATATAAATGGTGAGTTGGTAACGGAAGCAAATATAACAACAGCTACTAAAATAAATTCTTATGCGTTCCGTTATTGCGATTCATTACAAAGCGTAGTAATAGGTGACAGCGTAAAAGAAATAGGTGAAGATGCGTTCTCTGGTTGCTCATCATTACAAAGCGTAAACTATTTAGGAACGATAGACGAGTGGGTACAAATAGAGTTTGGTAGTTCTACTTCAAACCCATTACGTTATGCTAAAAAGTTATATATAAATGGTGAGTTGGTAACGGAAGTAAATATAACAACAGCTACTAAAATAAATGCTTATGCGTTCTCTGGTTGCTATTCATTACAAAGCGTAGTAATAGGAGACAGCGTAAAAGAAATAGGTGAAGATGCGTTCAGTTTCTGCTCATCATTAACAAGTATAAAATACCGTGGAACGATGCAACAATGGGACGCTATTACTAAAGGTAGTGGTTGGAATTCTTGGACAGGGAACTACACCATTACTTATAACTATACTGGGGAATAAAACTAAATAAAAACTCAGAATAAAAAAGGTGCTTATTTTTAAGCACCTTTTAATTTTTAAATTTTGTTATTAAATTATAAAAGTGGAATAGTTCCTAAAAAAATAACGTCTTTTCTATAAGCAGAGTCGCCTTCAGCAAGAACGAAAGCCTTTTTGTGGATAATACCACCAGCTTTATTAACAATTTCTTCTGGCTTTTTTATTGTTGTTGGAAATAATAACTATCATTTTTAACCTAACAAACTTTATTTAATACGCACTATCTTCTTTTTCCCTTGTTGCAAATAATAATTATTATCAATAATATTAAAAAAAGTAGAGAAAATCTGAAAAAAAATTTAAAAAAATAAAAAAAGTACTTGACAAGTGTTGTTTTTTATGTATAATAATAACTGTAAAACAAAAAAGGAGGGCAAGGGAATGATAAATTCTGAAACTATCAGAGTAAGATACTCTTATCAAAGAGAGATTATAAAAGACTATCTATTAAACACCAAAACTCACCCAACGATAGAAAATATTTATGATAACTTAAAAAAGCGCTATCCAGAGCTTAGCCTTGCCACCGTTTACAGAAATGTAAAATCTCTTTGTGATGAGGGGCTTGCTATAACCTTAAAGACAGGGGACAAAAAGGCACACTACGACGGTAACGTTGGTTATCACAACCATTTTATATGTACAAAGTGTGGTAAGATAATAGATTTATTTTGTGCTCAACCTAAAAATGAAGAGCTTGAAAAAATGAATTTATTAGTGGAAAGGGAAACGACAACCTATTACGGGTTGTGTGATAAATGTAAAAAATAAAAAATAAAATATATAAGGCTAAAAGCCAAAAAGGAGAGAAAAATGAAAAAGTTTATTTGTACAGTTTGCGGATACGTTCACGAAGGTAATGAAGCACCAGATTTCTGCCCACAATGCAGAGCGCCAAAATCAAAGTTTAAAGAACAAAGCGAAGGTTTAGAATGGGCTGCAGAACACGTTGTAGGCGTAGCAAAGGGTGTTGACCCTGAAATTATTGAAGGATTACGTATGAACTTTACGGGTGAATGTACTGAAGTTGGTATGTACCTTGCAATGGCAAGAGTAGCTCATAGAGAAGGTTACCCAGAAATCGGTTTATATTACGAAAAGGCAGCTTGGGAAGAAGCTGAACACGCAGCAAAATTTGCTGAACTACTTGGTGAAGTTATTACTGATTCTACTAAAAAGAACTTAGAACTTCGTGTTGATGCTGAAAACGGTGCAACTCAAGGTAAGTTTGACCTAGCTAAAAAGGCAAAAGAACTTAACCTAGACGCTATTCACGACACAGTACACGAAATGGCACGTGACGAAGCAAGACACGGCAAAGCATTCGAAGGTTTATTAAACAGATATTTCGGTAAATAAACTTTTAACATTAAAAATTAAAAAAATAAAAAAGTGATTGCTAAAAGGGGCTATTAAAATAGTCCCTTTTTTATTGAAAAAATTTTCAAAATATGTTATAAAATATATATGCAAAAAATTAAAAGATTAGGAGTGCGTTATTAAAATGGAAAATTTAGTAAAAAAGGTTACTGGCATTGAGTTTTTAACTGGGGAAAGAAATAAAAATGATGCTAGTAAAGTTGTTAGAGAAAATCTTATAAAGCCATACGTTTCAAAGAACTGGAAAAGACATGAAAAAGCTCTTGTAAAAGGTACTGACCTTGGCATTCCTTTTTATAATAGTAAAAATGATACAATGTATATTCTTTTTGGAGATACTTTTTCAGTAAACCGTCAACGTGGTAGCGTAATGGCTATAAGTAGAGATTACGATTTGAGTGATGGACTTACTTTTGATGGGTATTATAACAAAAACAACGACGGTTATGCAGATGAACTTATAACCACCGTTTTGGATAAAACTTGGCAAACGGAAGACACAAAAATTCCACAAGGTGGAATTGAAATTGACGGTAACGTTTATATTTTTTACGAAGCAATTAGGTGTTGGGCGCCTGTTGGCAGATGGTTTGTTAACTATCAAAACGTGCTAAAGTCAACGGATAATTGTAAAACTTTCGAAAAGGTTTATGATTTAACGTGGTTTCCAGAAACTAGTGGGGAATATTTTGAAATTGCTAAAAAATTTGCAGAACAAGATATGAATCTAAATGATAGTGGGGTAACTATAGATAATAAAGAAGATAGAAAAGCCCCTTATTTTGCACAAATGTATCCTGTTGACGGAATGGATGGATACGTTTATTTATTTGGTAGAAAAGCCGGTCGTCAACACGGAATAAAATCTGCAAGAGTAAAAAAGGAAAATATTGAAATTTTTACTGAATACGAATATTATTTAGGAAACGACAAATCTCAAAATCCTATTTGGGTTAAAGGATATGAGGGTTTAAAAGCGCTTGACAATGATGAGGTTGGTTTTGTTTTGGCGACTAATGAAGATGAACCTACTTCAAATATGAGCGTTATGTTTAATAAATATTTGAACAAATGGATGTTAGTATATTTTAGACCAGAAAAGGTGGATGAAAATGGTAACAAAATTTATACGAACAGCGTAGGTTTTAGATTGTCAGACGTTCCTTACGGCAATTACGGCGAATATCACACTATTTTAACGGAAGAATTCTTTAAGGAAGGGGATCATTACGCCTTTATGGAAGCAAAGTGGAATTATGACAAACCTGCATCTCCTTTTTACGGGGCATTCGTACACGAAAAATATACGGAAGAAAACGGCAAAACGTTCTACCTTATTTTATCTTTAGCAGGTGCAATTTATAACTCAATTTTATTAAAAGTTGAGCTTGAATAATTATAAAAGTATGGAAAATTTATTTGAAAAAGCAAAAGCCGTTATTTTAGGACACGCAGTTGCTGACGCGCTTGGCGTACCCGTTGAGTTTTGTAGTAGGGAAGAGTTAGATGTTAACCCCGTTACTTCAATGCGTGAATACGGTACTTATAATATGCCAAAAGGTAGTTGGTCGGACGACACAAGTATGTCCCTTTGCGCTTTAGAAGTTATGGATAAAAAACTAAATTTTCATAACGTAATGCTAAACTTTTGCAAGTGGTATTATAAAGGAGAATTTACCCCAACGGGCAAAACTTTTGACGTAGGCAGAACTTCAGCTACAGCGATAGAACGCTATTATTTAGAACCTAATAGAGAAGTCTTTGGCGTAAATAGTGAACGTGCAAACGGCAACGGTGCGCTTATGAGAATACACCCGTTTTCATTATACGCTTATAAAAGTAATTTATCACTTTCAGGAAAGTTAGAAGTAATTGAAATTGCAACAACCCTAACGCACGCGCATAAACGTTCAATTCTAGCGTCAAAAATATACTCTTTTGTGTTATGGGAATTGCTAAATAATCCTTCAAAAGAAAGTGTAAAAATAGGTTTAGTAAAGGCGAAAAATCACCTAAAAAATCAACCGGAACTAGTTCATTATAACGCCATTTTTGAACCTGATTTACTAAATACTAAAAGGGAAGAAATAAAAAGCACGGGCTACGTGGTAGATAGTTTAATTGCAAGTTTATGGTGTTTATTAACGACTGATAGTTATAAAGATTGCGTGTTAAAAGCAGTAAACTTGGGGGACGACACGGACACTATTGGTGCAATAGCAGGTGGACTTGCCGGTGGGTTATACGGACTTAAAAGTATACCAAAAGAGTGGCTAGATAGCCTATTAAAAAAAGATTATATAGAAAGTTTAATAGAAAAAGCGTTTAGTTTTTAGGAGAGAAGAATGAAAGCAGTAATACAAATTGTAAACAATGCAAATTTAACGGTAGATAATAAACTTATAAGTGAAATAGGGTATGGTTACGTAATTTATTTAGGAGTAAAAAAGGGCGATACGAAAGAAAATGCCGACTATTTTATTAAAAAGATAACAAACCTAAGAATTTTTGAAGATGACCAAGGTAAGACAAATCTTTCAATAAAAGACGTTAACGGGGAAATACTTTTGGTTTCACAATTTACTCTACTAGCAAATACTTCACACGGCAACCGTCCTGATTTTTTAGATGCTGAACTACCAAAAGAGGCAAATGAATTATACGAATATGTAAAAGAGGGGTTAGTATCTAACGGCATACCTGTTAAAACGGGCGTTTTTGGAGCAGATATGACTATAACCCAACAAAATAAAGGACCTTTTACAATAGTTATGGAAAAGTAAGATACAAAAAGTTAAAAGATATAAAAAAGAAAAAGTTCGAAAAATTTTCGAACTTTTTTGTTTATTATTTGATACCGTTTTTTTCTTTATATCCAATTAGCGCTCTTGCAAGTTGGTCCCCGCAAGAAGTGTTTCCTCTACACTTTATACCGGATAAAAGCGAAACAACTTCATCAATAGGTTTTCCTTCGACAAGTTTAGCAATAGCTTGTAAATTACCACTACAACCACCGATAAACTTTACGTTAGTAAGTTTAAGGTCATCTGTTACGTCGAAAAGAATTTGTTTAGAACAAGTACCGTTAGTATGATAAGAATTCATAAGTAAAGCCTCCTATTAATCAACTAAATTATCATAAAACAATGTATAAATGTTTGCCGCCTTATCTTCCCACTTTTTATAAATATCTTTAGCAATTTGTCTATTTGGAACAACAAGCTTTAGTTCTAAAATCGGTTGAATAGGTTCAATAATTTTAAGATAAACGGTGTAAGTACCGTCTTTATTCATAAAATAATCGGCAACGCATTCTTGCTTTTTTCTGTATTTTGCACGGTTTTGTTTAATAAAAAGGGAAATAGCCTCTCTAGTACTAGCAGGGATTTTAACAAAAAAGTTTGCAAGGCAAACCCTACCATCTGGAGTAATAGTGTACATAGGTTCGTCTGAAGTACTAACGTTGTAGATAAAGTTGTGTTCTAAAAGTTGGTTTAATATAGGCTGACAGTCCATATAAGCAATCCAGTTATTAGATGAACAACACATATCTAAAATAGTGTTTTCTGAAAGTGGAACTTCCATCTTATCAAAAACGAACAACAGTATTAATTTGTTGAGAGAAGAATCTCCTTTAACTTGCATAATACAAAAAACCTCTAATTTAAAAAATATTATACCATATTTTTTTATTTTGTAAAGATATTTAGTTAAAAAAATGCTTTATTTCAGTTAATCTTTGTGATACAATATATAAAGAGATAGTTTGGTCTCTTAAAACTTAAGGGGTATTTTTTATGAAACAAACGGAAGAATTAGAATTATTTTTAAATAAAGCAGACGACTTAATACAAAGTAAATACGTTTTAGCTGATATAAAACTTATCAACCTATTAAAGGTAATTGCAAGTTCAGAAACAATTTTAAAAATAATCAAAAATTCGCTTGATAATTTTGATTATCAAAGAGAAAAGGCAAAAATTTTAAGACCATCTTCATTTATGGGTGAAGATAAAGGGGAAGTTTTTTTACCAGAAGATTTGAAAACGGTAATAGCCTTTGTTTTTAATCTTTTAATGGAAATTGATAATAAAACGATAGACCTAAGTAGTTTTATACAAAAATACTTTTTTGAAAGTGGCAGTTATTATGAAAGTTACAGTGCTTTTATGACGAAAATGGTACTACCTTTTAAGATGTCAATTAAGTTTATAATGGAAGGCATAATAAGTGGGAAATTAGAAACTCCTTTTGAAGAAAAGAAAGAAAGTTTTGAAACAGAAAAGGAGACGGAATTTTCTAACTATAAAGAAGAAATAAAGTTTTTACTTGAAAAAGACTTAATTAAACTTGAAGAAAAGCGACTAGGTAAAATAGATAAAGAAGAGGTTAAAACGGTAGTTGAAGCGTTTATGGCAAGTTTAGAACTTGATATAGAGGGCATAAAATATGCTTATTACGCTTATAAATACACTTCACTTTACTATGATAAATTAGGTTTTAACTATAAAAAAATAACTAAAATATTAAAAAGAGAAGAACTTATTTAATGAAACTAAAAGAAAGTAAAAAAGATGGTAAATATTACTTTAACGGAAAGGTTTTTAACGTAAAAGTTGATGACGTTATTTTGCCTGACGGTGCTTTAAGCAAAAGGGAAATTGTAGAGCACGACGGGGGCGCTACGGCCTTGGTGGTAAAAAATGGTAAAATACTTTTTGTTAAACAATTTCGTTACGCCTTTAATAAGGTTGTTATGGAACTGCCTGCAGGTAAATTAAATAAAGGGGAAAAACCACTTGATACTGCTATTAGAGAGTTAAAGGAAGAGTGTGGGATAATACCTATAAAGATAGAAAAACTTTTTGAAATTTATCCAACGCCAGGCTACACTACGGAAAAAATTTTTATATACGAAGTAAAAGAATTTAAGCGTTCTAAAAAAGCCCTTGATGAAGGGGAGTTTTTGAACGTTTGTTGGATAAAGGAAGAAAAGGTAAGAGAATATTTAAAAAATGGTAAAATAAAAGACGGCAAAACGGTAATAGCATTATTAAACTATTTTTTAACAAAAACTGAAAAGATTGACGGAGAAAATATTTAATGAAAAGAGAAGACGTAAGAAACGTTGCCATAATAGCGCACGTTGACCACGGTAAAACGACTTTGGTTAACGAAATGCTAAAGCAAGGTGGCATATTTAGAGACAATCAACAAGTAGTAGATAGAGTAATGGACAGTGGCGACCTTGAAAGAGAAAGGGGCATAACTATTTTAGCAAAAAACACTTCTGCTTTTTACAAAAATACAAAAATCAATATAGTTGATACGCCAGGCCACGCAGACTTTGGTGGAGAAGTAGAAAGAGTACTTAAAATGGTAAACGGCGTACTAGTTTTAGTAGATGCGTGTGAAGGACCTATGCCACAAACTCGTTTTGTTATGCAAAAAGCGCTTGAACTTGGACATAAACTAATTATAGTAGTAAACAAAATTGACCGTCCTGACGCAAGATTATATGAAGTTCAAGATGAAATTTTAGAACTACTTTTCGACCTAAACGCAAACGACGACCAAATTGAAAGCCCAATAGTGTTTTGTTCAGGAAGAAACGGTACAGCCACAACTGATTTAGAGGTTGAAGGAAAGGACCTAACACCACTTTTTGACGCAATTATAAACCACTTTGATGGACAAGAAGTTGATGAAAAGGGCGATTTACAAATACTTGTATCTTCAATCGATTATAACGACTACGTAGGTAGAATAGGTATAGGTAGAATTGAACGTGGTGAAGTTAGCGTAAATCAAGACGTATCAATTTGTAATTATAATATAGAAAACAAAACTACTAACGGAAGAATAGTAAGTTTATATCAAATAGAGGGTTTGAACAGAGTTCCAGTTGAAAAGGCTATTGCAGGGGATATAATTTGTTTTAGTGGACTTGAAAATATTTCTATAGGGGACACTGTTTGTCCACTTAATAAAACTGAACCAGTACCTTTTGTTAAAATTTCAGAACCAACGGTAGAAATGACCTTTTCAGTAAACGACTCTCCTTTTGCTGGTAAAGAAGGTAAGTTTGTAACTACAAGACATTTAAGGGACCGTCTATTTAAAGAAATGCTAAAAGACGTATCTTTAAAGGTAGAAGAAACTTCTTCAGCAGACTCATACAGGGTATGTGGCAGGGGTGAAATGCACCTTTCAATTTTGATTGAAAATATGCGTAGAGCAGGTTACGAATTCCAAGTAGGCGCACCAAAAGTTTTATATAAAGAAATTGACGGTGTAAAATACGAACCTATTGAAAAGTTAGTGGTTGACGTACCGGAAGATAGAACGGGTAGCGTTTTCTCAAGCATGGGCGAAAGAAAGGGCGAACTTATTCAAATGGAAAATATCGGTAGCAGAATAAGATTAGAATTTGCCGTACCTGAAAGAGGTCTTTTTGGTTATAAAAGTCAATTTTTAACAGAAACAAGAGGTGAAGGCGTATTTAACACAATGTTCCTTAG
Organism: Clostridiales bacterium; assembly: GCA_015055835.1. Taxonomy (GTDB): domain Bacteria; phylum Bacillota; class Clostridia; order Christensenellales; family Borkfalkiaceae; genus SIG381. The sequence continues at coordinate 34,085 of SVHJ01000009.1, forward strand.
TTACGAACCTTACCGTGGTGACATTGAAAGAAGAAAAACAGGTTCTTTAGTAGCATTTGAAACGGGCGAAGCCGTAACTTACGGTTTGTTTAACGCACAAGGCCGTGGTCAACTATTTATCACCCCAGGAGAAGCCGTATATGAAGGTATGGTAGTCGGTGTATCTCCAAAAGAAGGGGACATAAGCGTAAACGTATGTAAGAAAAAGCACCAAACTAATATGCGTGCATCAGGTAGTGATGAAGCTCTTCGTCTAGAAACGCCAAGACTAATGAGCCTTGAAGAAGCTATGGAATTTATGGCAGACGACGAACTTTTAGAGGTAACGCCAAAAAATATAAGAATAAGAAAAAAGACTTTAGACACAGAAACAAGACTAAAGAGAAAGGCAAAAGGCTTAGAATAATAAAAAAATAGTAAAAGGCAGGTTTTTTATCTGCCTTTTTTTGTAATTTTATTGAAAACTTTTTATTTTTGTGATAAAATAAATAAGTATTTTTAATTTTGGAGAGATGATATGACTAGTGAACAAATTATTATACTAATAATCTTTATAGTATATCTGGTTGCCATGATAGGTATCGGCGTACTATTTAGTAGAAGAAAGATGAACAATGCACAATACGTTTTAGGGGGCAGACAACTTAACCCTTGGGTAACTGCAATGAGTGCGCAAGCATCTGACATGAGTGGTTGGCTACTTCAAGGTTTACCGGGTAAGGCTTGTACAATCGCCATTATTAGTGGTGGTATAGGTTTTGCAACAGGCTCTTGTAAATCAGCAATTTTTATTGCAATCGGTCTTTTACTTGGTACAATTCTTAACTGGGTACTAACTGCAAGAAGACTAAGAGTTTATACCGAAGTATCAAACAATTCTTTAACTGTAAGTGGATATTTAGGAAACAGATTTAAAGATGATAAAAACATTATTAAAATAATTGCCGCAGTAGTAATGTGTATATTCTTCACTTTCTACGCAGCGTCAATGTTTGTTGCAAGTGCAAAACTTTTCAATGCAGTATTTGGCTTAGAATACAACTTAGGCTTAATAATCGGCGTAGTAGTTATTGCAATTTACGTAATTTTAGGTGGTTTTTTAGCAGTATCTTGGACTGACCTAATTCAAGGTGTCTTAATGTTCTTTGCGTTAATAATAATTCCTATTATTTGTATGGCTAGACTAAGCGCTGACGCTGTTAAATATCAACAAGCACTTGACATACTAAAATCAACCTTTAGTTTTGGTTTAGAAGAAGGCTTTGGTGGTATGGAAATTATTAACGGTTTAGCGTGGGGCTTAGGCTACTTTGGTATGCCACATATTTTAGTAAGATTTATGGGTATTAAGAGCGATAAGCAAATTAAACCAGCAGCAACAATTGCAATAATCTGGGTAATTATAACTTTATTTGCAGCAGTAGTTGCAGGTATTATCGGTGCAGTACTTCTTGGACAAATAGGTACTGGCGCTAACGAAAAGATTTTAATTGAAGTAATTCAAAATCTATTTAACAATAAAGCAATCGTAATTTCAGGTATTTTACTTTCAGCAGTTTTAGCCGCAATAATGTCAACTGCAGATAGTCAATTACTTGTTGCGTCAACTTCATTTAGTAACGACATTTACGGCACTTTAAAGAAAGCGATATTAAAGAAAGAAACTTCTGATAAAGAGTACGTTTGGGTTGGTAGAATTTTAGTATTAGTTCTATCAATAATCGGTTTTGTAATCGCCCTTGATCAAAATAGTACTGTATTTGCACTAGTTGACTTTGCTTGGGGAGGACTTGGCGCATCATTTGGTCCTGTAATTTTATTCTCACTATACTCTAAAAAGGTAAATAAGTGGGGCGCAATTTCAAGTATCGCATCAGGCGCAATCGTTGCAATTATATGGAACATTTTAAGTGGTGGTATCTTCGATTTATACGAAATCGTGCCAGGTTTTATAGTAGCAACTATCGTTCTATTCGTAGTATCTATTTTAACTGAAAAGTTTATTAAGAAAGAAGATAGAGAATTAATGGATAAAGAATTTGATGAAATGGTAAAAATTATCAAAACAAAATAAAAAGATAAAATTAAAAAAGCCTTGCTAACAAAAGCAAGGCTTTTTCATTTTGTTAATTATTTACAACCGAGGTTAAAGAAGTTAGAACCACCGTTTTTGCATAAACAACAAATTAAAAGAAGAGCAAGTGGTAAACAGCAATTACCGTTTAATATGCCGTTAAAACATCCACTTTTGCATACGCAAAGAATAAGTAGAATAATTAGAATCCAAAGACAACAGTTGTTATTATCAAAACCAAAACCGTTCATAAAAATATCCTCCGTTTTTCTTAAATATCTTCGCCTATGTATATTTTTATTTGGCGAAGTTTCATTTACTTTATAATACTAAAACGGCACAAAAAATGTTCCATATACTCATATTTAGTTGCGAAATTTGATTAAATATGATAAAATTTTTATAGCAAATATTCTAATTATTAGAAATTTGACTTTTTGTTTTTTTTAGTCGGAACGGATATTCTTTTTTAAGAAATTCGATTTTGAGGTATTTTTATGAAAATTTCATCAAAAAAGATAGCGCTTTACGGTGTTCTATCAGCATTAATGTTTCTATTTTTATTAGTAGAAACTTACGTTTTTACTGCATTTTTAGGGGCATTTACGCCAGCAATACTAACTTTACCACTAGCAGTAGCAATATCAATTTACAGTGGCAAAAAGGGTATGTGGGCAGGTGGAACGATATTTGGTTGTTGTTCATTTTTCTTGGCTATAATAATAGCAAATCCAGTTTTTATTAATCCACTTGTATCAATACTTCCAAGAATTTTAATCGGTGTAATAGCATATTTAGTTTATTTAGCAGTAAAACTAATATTTAAAAACAACAAAAAAGGGTTTTTAAGCGAAACTTTGCCTTTAGGTATAGCCGGGGTATTTGGTATATTAACAAACACTGTTTGTACGATTTTTATGATGTTTTTATTTAAAGCAACTGGTATTGAAGCCGTGCTTGCAACAGTGATGTCAATAAATTTCGTAGCAGAAGTAGTAGGAGCAATAATTTTAGTTCCAATTTACGTAAAAGTTTTTAACAAAATAGATAAGTAAGAAAGGAGAATAAAGATGCTTTTAGCCATAGATTTAGGCAATACAAATATCAAGTACGGTGTATTTGATAATGATAAGTTAGTTGCATCATTTAGAGTTTCTTCAAGAATTTCAAGAACGGCAGATGAATACGGTTCAGTTCTTGTTGGCTTACTTCACGACAGGGGTATAGAAAAGGGTGATATTGACGGAATAGTATTTTCATCAGTAATTCCTGCCCTAAACTATACAATATGCCATATGTGTGAATACTTCTTTAACATTTCGCCACTAATTATAGGACCGGGCGTAAAAACTGGTTTAAATATAAAGGCAGAAAATCCAAGGGAAGTTGGTGCAGATATTATTGTAAACAGCGTATCTGCATTTAGCAAACACGGTGGACCTTTAGTTGTAATTGATTTTGGTACTGCAACTACTTTTGACGTTATCAATGAAAAGTGTGAACTTTTAGGTGTTGTAATAGCGCCAGGAATAAAAACTTCGCTAGAAGGGCTTGCAAGTAAAACTGCGCAATTGCCAATGGTTGAACTTGATGCGCCAAAAACGGTAATCGGCAAAAATACAAAACATTGTATGCAAGCAGGTATAATTTTTGGTTTTGCAGGGCTTGTAGAAAATATAGTTAACAAAATTAAAGAAGAAATGGGTGTTGACTCAATAAAAGTTGTAGCAACCGGTGGTATGGGTGAAATTATCGCTAAAGAAGTTTCTTGTATAGATAAAGTAGATAGAACTCTTACTTTAGACGGTTTGAGATATATATATGAACTCAACAAATAATTGGAGGATAAAATGAAAAAATTAGGGGTTGCAATATTAGGACTAGGCGTTGTAGGTAGTGGAACTTACAAAATTCTTACTGAAAATAAAGAATATTTTAAGACAGTAGAAGGTCTTGATATAACGGTAGAAAGCGTACTTGAAATAAATAAAAGTAGAATTGAAGAACTTGGTATAGAAAAGGAAAAGGTAGCCAAAAATATACAAGAAGTTGTTTCAAATAGAAACGTTGACGTAGTAGTCGAAGTAATGGGTGGCGTAACCTTTGCAAAAGAATTCGTACTAAGCGCGTTAAATAGTGGAAAAACTGTTGTAACTTCTAATAAAGAACTTGTTGCAAAGCACTGGTCAGAGATTGAAAAGACGGCAAAAAAGAAGAACGTAGGTTTTTTCTATGAAGCAAGTTCAGTAGGTGGCGTACCTGTAATTAGAACGTTAATTGAAAGTATGCAAGGAAACCATATAACTTCAATTAGTGGTATTATAAACGGTACGACAAACTATATTTTAACCAAAATGACAGACAATGGTGAAAGTTATGAAAGTGCTCTTTTAGAAGCACAAAAACTAGGTTTTGCCGAAGCAAATCCAACTGCCGACGTAGAAGGGTTTGACGCAATGTATAAAATTTCAATTTTATCAAGTTTAGCGTTTAATAAAAAAGTTTCAATTGAAAATATTTATAGAGAAGGTATTACAAACTTAAAAGAAAAAGATATTAAGTATGCTGATGAATTAGGCTACGTAATCAAACTTTTAGGTATTGGTAAAGATAAAGAAACGGGTGTAGAAGTAAGGGTTCATCCAACGCTAGTTAAAAAAGACAGCGCATTAGCAGGTGTAAAAGGCTCTTTCAATGCAGTAAAAATTGTAGGAGATAGTGTTGGTGAAATAACTTTAACAGGTCGTGGAGCAGGTTCAATGCCAACTGCAAGCGCAGTAGTTAGCGACGTAATATTTGCAGGTAAGCACAGCGAATTTTACTATCAACCATTTAACGTAGAAAAGTCAAAAGAAGTTAAGTACGTAAGCGACTTTACTAGTAAATATTTTATCAGAATAGAAAGTGAACTAGGTAATAAAGATGCGTTAAAGATAGAAAAAATCTTTGATAAAGGCGTAGTAATAGAAAAAATTATCAAAGAAGAAAACGACGGCAAGTTAGACGTAATCGTTTTAACTAACGTTGCAGGCGAAAAACAAACTTTAAAAACGTTAGAAAAGGTTAAAGCATTAAAAGGTTTAACTGTAGAAAATATAATAAGAGTAGAAGACTAGAATTATTAAAGAGAGCGTAAAACTCTCTTTAATCATATAGGGGTAATATGAAAAAAATAGAAATTGAAAGAGAATTTTTAGAACTAGGCAATCTTTTTAGGGAAAATACTAAGTTTGACGAATCTCTTTACTCTAAATATAACGTAAAAAGGGGACTTCGTGACGTAGATGGAACGGGCGTAGTAACTGGATTGACGGATATATCAGACGTAATTGCTAAAAAAGAAGTTGATGGTAAAATGGTTCCTTGTGAAGGAGAACTTTACTATCGTGGAATAAACGTTGAAGACATAGTTTCAAGTCAAGAAAAAAGCAAAAATCGTTTTGGGTTTGAAGAGGTAATTTTCCTATTATTATTTAACAAATTGCCAACGAAAACTGAACTTGATGAATTTATAAAAATTTTAGCACATCAAAGAAAGTTGCCAAGAAACTTTGTTAGAGACGTTATATTAAAAGCGCCAAATGCCGATATAATGAACTCAATTTCAAAATCGGTATTAACTTTATATTCATACGATAAGCACGCATTAGATTTAACCCTTGATAACGTATTAAAACAATGTATAAAAATGATATCAGTACTTCCATTATTTGCAATATACTCATATCATTCACATATGCATTATAATGAAAATAAAAGTTTAATTATACATAAATCAGATGAAGAACTTTCTATTGCAGAAAACCTACTTCATTTATTAAGACCTGACGGAAAATATACGGAATTAGAGGCAAAAGTCTTAGAAATTGCTTTAATTTTACACGCAGAACACGGTGGTGGTAACAACTCAACCTTTACAATGCACGTAGTATCTTCAGCAGGAAGTGATACCTATTCAGCAACAACGGCAGCCCTTTCTTCATTAAAAGGGCCAAAGCACGGAGGTGCTAATATAAAGGTAGTTCAAATGTTTGACGATATTAAAAAACACGTAAAACATTGGGATGACAAAAAGGAAATTGAAGAATATTTAACAAAGATGCTTGATAAAGAAGCCTTTGACCATACTGGTTTAATATACGGCGTAGGACACGCAGTATATTCAATTTCAGATCCAAGAGCAAAAATATTAAAAAGATACGTTGAAAAATTAGCGAAAGAAAAGGGAAAAAATAAAGAATTTAACCTATATAAAAACGTTGAAGAAATTGCTTGTAGGTTAGTAACAGAACGTTCTAAATCTTCAAAAAAAGTAAGCGCTAACGTAGATTTTTACAGTGGTTTTGCATACAGTATGTTAAATTTACCAACCGAACTTTATACCCCTGTATTTGCAGTAGCAAGGGTTGCCGGTTGGAGTGCCCATAGACTTGAAGAATTATATAATGCTAGTAAAATTATTCGTCCTGCATACGTAAGCCTAAACGGTAGAAAAAAATACGTAAAAATAGAGGAAAGATAGTAAAAAATGAGAAAATTTATTAAACTTTTTGGCTTTGTTTATAAATATTCATACGTAGTTTCATTTTTATTAGGACTAGTTTGTATGATTTTTTATCAACAAATAATGCACGTTTTTTCATACGTTGCAGGTGGTTTAATGGGGTTTTTTGCGTTATGTGCGCTTATAGCATCTTTTTTAAAAGTAACTAAAAAGGAAAAGAAACCATTTTTAGTAGCAGCATTTTTAGTAGCAGTAATTTTATCCGTATTATTTGTTATTGAAAGGGAAGAAAGTATAACGATAATAGCAGTAATTTGGGGTGTATACGGGCTTTTAAAAGGTGGAAAAGAAGTAGCAAAAGTAGTAGAAGAAATACAAGAAAAAAGGTCGTTTATAAGTTCACTTATTCAAGCAATTTTCACCTTAACAATATCAACAATTTTACTTTTAGAACCAATTGCGCACCACGTTGAACGACATATAATTTTACTTGGACTAGAATTTATAATTATACCATTAATAAGTTTAGATAACAAAAAGGAATATCCTTTTAACAAAATTTTCAACCTAACAGAAGAAGAAAATGAGTACTTAAAAGATAAGTTTGAAACAAAATTTCCAAAGTTAAAAAAGAAAAAATAAATAAAACGTCTAAAAATTAAAACGGAGATAAAAGCCGTGAAAAAGAAGATAAAACAGAATAAATTTTTATACGCATTGCTTAAGTTTGTAGCGAATATCGTTTCATTTTTTAAGTTTAAGCGTAAGTTTATAAATAACGAAATTAAAGACAAAAAAGGTCCGTTTGTTATTATATCAAACCACTCTGCCGCACTTGATTTTGTTAATTTAATAGGTGCAACGAAAAGGCCTATAAACTTTGTAATAAGTAATTCTTTTTTTAGCACTTTACCTTGTAAAGGCATATTAAAAAGATTAGGTTTTATACCAAAACAACAATTTCAAACAAGTTTTAGCAACATTTTTCAAATGAAAAGCGTGCTTGATGAAGGTGGTATTTTAGCCTTTTATCCAGCAGGGCTTATGTCAGATGCCGGAGAATCTACCCCTATACCAGCAACCACTTATAAATTTTTACAATGGCTAAAAGCAGACGTATACGTAGCAGAAAATATAGGAACTTATTTTTCTATGCCAAAGTGGAGAAAAGGTGGCATAAGATCAGGTAGAACTTATCTTGATATAAAAAAGCTTTTTTCTAAGGAAGAGCTTAAAGATTTAACGGTAGAAGAAGTAAGGGAAAAAACGGAAAAAGCACTTCTTTTTAATGCTTATGAAAAGCAGGAAAATCTTAAAATAAAATACCAAAAAAACAACAATATTGAAGGGTTAGAGAACGTTTTATATATGTGCCCTAACTGTAATAAAGAGTTTACTATAAAGACAAAAAATAAAAACGTAATTTATTGTGAAAATTGTGGTTTTAAGGAAACAGCAGACGACTATCAATTTTTACATAAAGAAAGCAAAGAGGGGGAAGAAATTCGCTATCCTTCAACTTGGAATAGGCTTATACTTAAGAATTTAAGAGAAAAGATAGTAAAAGGATTAGACGTTCTTACTTCAAAAGTTAAAATTCAAATGATAAAAAAGGATAAGTTTAAAAACGTAGGAGAAGGAACGCTTACGTTAAATAAAAAAGCCTTTTTACTTGACGGAATAATAAATGGACAAAGTGAAAAGTTAGAAATACCAATAGAAACTTTTGCATCTTTGCCATATAAACCAGGTGTGTATTTAGAAATTCAGTCAGGGGACAACATATACCGTTGTTTACCAGAAGACGGAAGACTTTCGACTAAGTTTATAAATATGATAAAAATATTTTATGCAGAAAAGCAAAAAGCATAAATAAAACCCGATGATTTTTCATCGGGTTTTAATTTTAAGTAATTTTAAACTATTTCAGATAAAACTTCATAAAAACAGTCGCATCTTTCGCCATCAACTAAACCTGTATCCTTACATTTTTTACAACGATAAGTAGGGGTTAAACTGTCTAGGCTTAAGTTCATAGAATTTAAAAGTTCTTCTTGTCTAGATAATAGTAAAGCCTTTTTATCTTCAAGTTCTTTTAATAATTTAGCATCCTTTTTAAATTCAGCAAAAGCTAAATCTTTTTCCATACCATTAATTTGGTAATAAATATCATTGAATTCTTTATTTGAAAGGGCTTTTTTCAAATTTTCTTGAGCTTTAATTTCAGCGTTAGTTCTTAAAACTTGATATTTAGCGTTTATTTTTTCTAAAACGTTATCGTTAATAGGTTTTTGAACGAAAGAATTTGTTGTAGACTTAGCGTCAATCATATTAGGTGAGAAGATTTCTTTATTTTTCCAATTACCTAAAATAGAATTCATATAAGCAAACGGGTTAGACTTACCGATCGAAAGGCGACATGCCTCAATAATCATTTCATCAGAAAAATTCCATTCTCTCCAAGTTTTCAAATTATTTCTATCCCAATCGGTAGGTCTTCTTGAAATTGATAAAATATCAAGTAAAGACTTAATAAAGTTATCGTTTTCAGAAAGTTTAACAAAGTATTCCGTTATAGAATTTAGTGAAATTAATCCTTTATTAAATAAAGCGTTAACTTCGTCATCCATATCTTGAAGGGTGTTTTTGTTAGCCTTAAACAAGTAGTTTGCAACGAATAAAAGGCTGTCTTCTAAAAAACCTAAATCAATCCATTTAGCAACGTAGTTATCAACAACCGTATCTAAAACGCCGTAGTAAAGGGAAAGGGCTTTAGTAATTTTTAACGCTAGGTTATAAGCGTATTCTTTTTTAACTAAATGATTTTCAATTTCCTCTTTAGAAAAACTTTTCGTTGAATATAAATCAAGAAGATGTTCATCTAACTTTTTCATACTGCTTTTCTTCATTTTTCTAGCAGTAAATAGGATATTGTCCATTTCAAAACCAAGTTCGTTAGTCCACTTGTTAAGTAGGTTAAGGTCATCAAGGTCAGGTTGGCGTTTTAAAGCTAAAGCAGATAAAATCTTTTCGATTTCAGCCGTGTTAAGAATATAATTTTCTAGTTCTTTTTCCACCTTATTAACGGTGTTGATACCACGAGAGCCAAAATCTTTAGCAACCTTACTAATGTATCGGTAGTTTATAGTATCGCCTTTTTTATCAATGCAATACTTAATAATCATAAGCATAGCTTCAGGCTTAATAGAATAAACGTCCATAATATTAAAATACTCACTAAATTCGCTAGTAGAAATCATTCTAGTAGTAATAAGCGCTTGAACGGCGCTTGAAAAACCAGCGTATTTTTCCGTATTTTTTCTTTGTTTAGAATACCCGTTTTTAACTGGTAAATATTGAATAGAAAACGGCTCTTTAGAAGTAATACAAACAAGCCCAAATTCTTCCCAATAATTGAAACAGTCAATAACTTCATCTGTAGTAATTTTAAGGTCGCTAGCAAAAGCCTCTAAAGAAATATCAGAAGAATTATTACACAAAAAAAGACCGTAAACGTAAACTTTTACAGCAATGCCATCAGCTTCTGGCAAATATTGTAGTATAAAAGGATTTTCAATACTGGTGTATCCCGTTAAGTTCCATTCTTTAGAATAAGAAAAAGTCATTTTTTGTAAAAAACCTACCTATAAAAAGTACCATTTTTGATATAAGCACTTGATTTTAATCTTAATATAGTTTATTATATAATATATTAATATAAATAAACAATGGGATATTTTCGACAACTTATCAAGTACGGTAAGAGATAGTATACAAGAAAAAAAGTTTTTTTTCAACCCTTTTATAAAAAATTTTTTTCAATACTACATTTTGCGAAAAAATAATTTAAAGTCTCAATTTGTTATGAACGGAGGATTCTTTTGGCTGATAATTTATTAACTGCTCAAAGCGTTTGGGAAGATTTTGTTGTATCTAACTTAACTGAAGAGATAATAGAAGAAAGAGTAGAAGGAAATATCGTTGTAAAAAGAATATATCTATTAGGTAGAGAGATTGAAAAAGAAAGGGTAAAAATTTACGGGATAGTAGCGTATGCAAAAAACCAAAAAAACTTACCAGGGCTTTTAGTTCTTCAAGAAATTGATGGACCTATTGAAGAAACTTTTTTGATAAAGATGGCAAAGATGGGTTATTACGTATTTTCACCTGACCTTAAAGGTAAAAGTGAGGGCGAACATACAATTTATCCCGACAGCATATCATACGCAAATTATGAAATAGCAAAGAACAATCTTTTATCGGTACCTGAAAGCGTAAGAGAAACTTGTTGGTTTGAGTGGGGTTGCGTAGCAAAATACGCATTGAGATATTTAAAAGAAAGATGTGATAAAGTTGGCGCGTTAGGCATAAGAAAGGGTGCAGAA
>SVHJ01000010.1 GCA_015055835.1 Clostridiales bacterium
CTCTTCCGATCTTTCCACGTATGGACCTTTTTTAATACTTCTACTCATTTTTTATCCCTCCTTTTAGTTAATTCTTGTAATTATTAGCTTGTTTGAAGCTTTCTTATGTTTTCTTGTCTTGTATCCAAGAGCTGGTTTACCCCAAGGAGTAACTGGACCTGGTCTACCGATTGGTGACTTACCTTCACCACCACCGTGAGGGTGATCGCATGGGTTCATTACTGAACCTCTTACTGTAGGACGAATACCCATATGTCTCGTCTTACCTGCTTTACCGATTCTTACGATTTCGTGTTCTAAGTTACCAACTTGGCCGATTGTTGCCTTACAAGTTGCAAGAATGTATCTCATTTCACCACTTGGCATTTTGATTGTAGCATATTTGCCTTCTCTTGCCATTAATTGAGCAGTCATACCTGCAGCTCTTGCAATTTGACCACCTTTACCTGGTTGCATTTCGATATTGTGGATAATCGTACCTACTGGGATATTGTTTAGTGGAAGTGCATTACCTACTTTGATATCTGCATTTTCACCACTCATAACAACGTCGCCTACACTTAAACCTACTGGAGCAAGGATATATCTCTTTGCGCCGTCTGCGTAGAATAGAAGTGCAATGTTTGCGCTACGGTTTGGATCGTATTCGATTGTTTTAACCGTTGCAGGAATTCCGTCCTTATTTCTTTTGAAATCTATGATACGATATTTTCTTTTGTTACCTCCACCGATATGTCTAACGGTGATTCTACCAGCGGCGTTTCTACCACCAGAGTGTCTTTGATCTTCTAATAAAGACTTTTGAGGCTTATCTGTAGTGACTTCAGTTTTAGCGTTAATCGTCATAAAACGACGTGCTGATGAAGTCGGTTTATATCTTTTAATAGCCATTTTAAGTTTTCCTCCGTTTTTATGATAACGAATCGAAGAATTCGATTGACTTACTGTCTTTTGCTAATTGCACGATTGCCTTTTTGTAAGCTGGAGTAAAACCTTCGTTTCTTCCCATTCTCTTTAACTTACCCATTACGTTAACTGTGTTAACTCTTTCTACCTTTACACCGAAAATTTCTTCGATTGCAAGTTTAATTTGGGTTTTGTTTGCGCTCTTTGCAACTACAAATGCATAGTTCTTTTCTTGTATTCCCGCATAGCTTTTTTCTGAAAGCAACGGTCTAATAATAACATCTCTAGCGTTCATTATTCTCCGTAAACCTCCTCTAACTTTTCTACTGCTTGCTTAGAAATTACAAGCTTACTGTTCTTTACGATATCATAAGTATTGAGTTGTTCAACTGGAAGAGTGCTGAGCTTTTCTAAGTTAGATGCTGCTCTTAATACTGCTTCGTCGTTATTGTTCATAACCATCAATACTGATTTGTCAAGGTTAAACGCCTTTAAGAATGCAACCATTTCCTTTGTCTTTGGTGCGCTTACTTTAATATCGTCGATAAAGATAACTTCATTATCTCTGATCTTTTGAGAAAGTGCTGAGAAAATTGCAATTCTTCTTGCCGTTACGTTCATCTTCTTTGAGAAGTCTCTTGACTTTGGAGCAAATACAACGCCACCGTGTATCCATTGTGGACTTCTAATTGAACCTTGTCTTGCTCTACCTGTTCCCTTTTGTCTCCAAGGTTTTGCACCACCGCCTCTTACTTCGCTACGGGTTAAGGTGCTCTTTGTGCCTTGTCTTTCGTTTGCAAGTCTTGTTACTACTGCTTGATGAATAACTGATTCGTTATATTCAATGTTGAATAATTCGTCGTTTAGATCAAGTGTACCAACTTCCTTAGCTTTCATATCATATAATTTAACTTGTGGCATACTTCTTATCTCCTTAAGCCTTTACGCTAGTTTCGATAGTTACTATTCCCTTTACTGGACCTGGGATAGCACCCTTAATCAAAAGTGCGTTTCTTTCTACGTCGACTTTTACTATTTCAAGATTTTGAATGGTAACCTTTTCATGACCGTATTGACCAGCCATCTTCTTACCCTTGAAAACTCTTGATGGATTGCTTATTGCACCCATAGAACCTACTTCTCTGTGTACAGGACCTACACCGTGAGTTTCCTTAAGTCTGTGATGGTTCCATCTTTTGATAACACCTGTGAAACCGTGACCTTTAGTTAAACCTGATACGTCAACCTTGTCGCCTGCTGCAAAAGTTTCAACAGTAATCATCTTACCTACTTCGTATTCAGCAGTGTCTTCCACTCTGAATTCCTTTAATACCTTTTGAGGAGCTACGCCTGCTTTCTTAAATTGTCCCATTGCTGGTTTAGAAAGATTCTTTTCGTTAGTTTCGTCAAAACCGAGCTTTATTGCTGTGTAACCGTCTCTTTCTAATGACTTAACTTGAACGATTGGGCATGGACCTGCCTCAACAACAGTAACGGGTATTACCGTACCGTCTGGGGCAAACAATTGTGTCATCCCCAACTTCTTTCCAATGATTGCTTTATTCATAGATAAAGTTCACCTCCGTATATAATATATAATTGTTATAATTTTATCTTAATATCAACGCCTGCTGGTAAATTAATGCTATTTAATAGATTAATGTTAGGGCTGTAAATATCGATAAGTCTTTTATGAGTTCTGATTTCAAACTGTTCTCTACTGTCCTTATATTTATGTGGAGAACGAAGAATAGTTATTATTTCCTTCTCAGTTGGTAGTGGAATAGGTCCACTGATTTTTGCGCCTGATTCTTTCATTACAGTAATAATCTTTTGCGCTGCTTGATCAACCATTTCGTGATCGTAAGATACAAGCTTAATTCTAATTTTTTGACTTGCCATTTTTTAATTCCTCCATTTATACTAACGTTTCGTAAACTTTGCCGTGTGTGTCGAACTTAGAAAATAAAAAAATCATTCGCTGATACTTAAAACTTTTTTAAGTCGCTGCGAATGACCCTAATTTTCTTTATTCGAAGTTAGTCGCAGAGGTCTTGCCCCTACATTTGTCAGCAGAAATTATCTTTTACAAAGTAATTTGAAGTAACTTTCCGCTTCAACCCATATTACACAGCCTACACATTATAACTAACTTGGCAATATAAGTCAACTGTTTTTTAGCCTTTTTTTTAAATTTTTTTTATTTATTTTTTAACCACAATATCTAGTATTTTGCTATGTTTTTTCACCACAACAAAACCATTTATTTATTTAAAAAGAGCAAGTAGTAGCCTATTTGGCTACTACTTGTTCTTTTTATATTCTATTATTCAACGTCGTTTAATTTATCAAGTAATTCTTCTAAATCAGCGCCGTGAACGCCTGCTGCTTCGCCAACAGTTTCACCGTGAGCAAGCGCGCAACCTAAACAATGCATACCATATTGTTGTAAAATGATACCTGCGTTTGGATTTATTTGTAATGCTTCAAAAATAGTTGTGTTTTCAGTAATCTTTCCCATTTTTGTTTCTCCTTATATTATATATAATGTATATATTAGCAACAGCCTTGTGCTTTCATTGCTTCAGCAACTTTGATAAAGCCTGCAATGTTTGCACCTGCTACTAAGTCGTCGCCTAAGCCGTATTCGTTTGCAGCCTTAATGCTGTTAGCAAAAATGTTAGCCATAATTGACTTTAACTTTTCATCAACTTCTTCAGCTGACCAGCTGTAACGCATTGAGTTTTGGCTCATTTCAAGTCCTGATACTGCTACGCCACCTGCGTTAACTGCCTTAGATGGAGCAACGATAACGCCGTTTTCTTTTAAGTACGCAACTGCTTCGTTAGTAGTTGGCATGTTAGAAACTTCTACGTAGTACTTGATACCGTTTGCAACGATTTCTTTTGCTTCTTTCATATCAACTTCGTTTTGAGTTGCGCAAGGCATTAAGATATCAGCTTTTAAGCCCCAAGGTTTTTGACCAGCAAAGAATGGAACGCCAAATTTATCAGCATAGTCTTGAACTCTGTTTCTGCAAGATGCTCTCATTTCTAACATGTAGTCAATCTTTTCAGGAGTTACAACACCTTCTTCATCATAAACGTATCCGTCAGGACCTGAAATAGCGATAACCTTACCACCAAGTTCAGCAACCTTTTTAGCAGTACCCCAAGCAACGTTACCAAAGCCTGATACTACAACAGTCTTGCCCTTAATTGTATCGCCAAAGTGTTTTAACATTTCTACCGTGTAGTAAACTGCACCAAAACCTGTTGCTTCAGGACGGATTAGTGAACCACCGTAAGGAATACCCTTACCAGTTAAAACGCCTGTGAATTCGTTAGCTAATCTCTTATATTGACCGAACATATAACCAACTTCTCTAGCACCTACACCGATATCCCCTGCAGGAACGTCTGTGTTAGGACCGATATGTCTTGTAAGTTCAGTCATAAAGCTTTGACAGAATCTCATAACTTCTGCATCAGACTTACCTTGTGGATCGAAGTCTGCGCCACCTTTACCACCACCCATAGGAAGTGTAGTTAAGCTGTTTTTGAAAGTTTGTTCAAAACCTAAGAACTTAATGATACTTAAGTTTACAGATGGATGGAATCTTAAACCACCCTTGTATGGACCGATTGCAGAGTTGAATTGTACTCTATAACCTCTGTTAACTTGAACGTTACCGTTGTCGTCAACCCAAGGAACTCTGAACATAATTTGTCTTTCAGGTTCAACTATTCTTTCTAGTACACCTGCTTTAATATAATCTGGTCTTTTTTCAATAACTGGTTCGATAGTTGTTAAAACTTCCGTAACAGTTTGAATAAATTCTGGTTCGTTTTGGTTACGTTTTTTAACGTCTTCTAAAAGCTTTAATAAATATTCATTCTTAATAGCCATTTTTCCTTCTCCTAAATAATCAATTTAACGAAATAAATTATATCACTCTTATTTTTTTATTGTCAACAATTTTTTTATCACTTTTTCTAAAAACATTGCTGTAAATCTAGTAGCACGGCAAATGCTAAAAGCAATATTAAGCCGATAGTGTGTATCATTCCCTCAACCTTTCTGTTTAGTGGCTTTTTCCTTATCCCTTCAATTACGGTAAAGACTGCCCTTGAGCCATCTAACGCAGGGATAGGAAGAAGATTGAACACGGCAAGGTTTACACCTATAAAACTACCCATTTGAAGCAAACTATATAGCCCACCCGTTTTAATTACGTCGGCAGTAACGGCTATTGTCGTAACCGTTCCACCCATTGCGCCTAAGCCAAGTTTGCCCGTTAAAAGTTGACCTAGTACCATAAAGATAGTTCCTGCAATTTCTATTGAATGCATAAACGCCCTACCAATCGTTTCAAAAAAGCCAAGCTTTATTCCAACCGAATACAGTCCCTGTTTTTGAATACCTAAAACTTCATACAGTAAATCAATCTCTTCTATATTTTTAAAATTTGCGTCCTTTCTTAAAACAATTTGTTTTTCAACCTTTTGATACTCCCCGTCAATTTTGCTTAAAACCAAAAAGTTAACCTTGTCGCCTTGTTTTTTGCCGTTAAGTTCATTTATAAGACTTGTTGCCATATAAACGTCCTTTCCTTCGATTTTCAAAATAACGTCGTCAGTGTTAAAAGAATATTCTGCCGTGTATTCGCTAGTAGGTCCCTCAACGTAGTGAGTTATTAAATGCGCCTGACCGTAAACACCAAAAGAAATTACTATTATCAAAAGGGCAAGCAAATAGTTCATAACAGCGCCCGATATTAAAACGATAAATCTTTTCCACGGTTTTTGTTTGTTAAAAGCGTCTGGGGCATCTAATTCTTCATCTTCTCCTTTAAAAGCACAAAAGCCACCTAAAGGAAAAATTCTTAAAGAAAATTGTTCGCCTGATTTTAACTTTCTTTTAAAAATTGCAGGGCCAAAGCCTATTGCAAATTCTTCTATCCCAAATTTAAAAATTTTTCCCGTAATATAATGTCCGAATTCATGGACAGTTATCATTACGAGAAGAACGAGTACTGCAAGAAGAATATATCCTATATAAGAAAATATTTCCCCTACGCTACTATATAATAAATAAGTCATTTACGCCTCTATAATTTTTGTTGTCTTTTCTCTTATCAATAAATCAAGTTCCTCCATTTCTTCAAAAGAAGAAAAGTTTTTACCCGAAAAACTATCTATCGTCTTTTTAAGATACTTTTCTATATCTAAAAAGGCAATTTTATCTTCTAAAAAGGCTTTAACCAAAACCTCGTTAGATGCGTTTACCACCAAAGGATATCCCCTGCCGTATTCTGCGCATAATTTTACTATGTCAAAACAAGGATATCTACCCTCTTTCAACTCTTCAAAAGTAAGCGTTCCTAATTTTGTAAAATCCAAACTGCCTACGTCCCCCGTTACCCTTTCAGGATAGGTAAGTGCTAAGCTAATTGGGATTTCCATTGACGGATACGAAAGCTGTGCTAGTATTGCGTTATCTTCAAACTCTACCATAGAGTGAATTATACTTTCCCTATGAAGAACCACTTTTATTTGGTCGTTTTTTGCGTTAAATAAATGCTTTGCCTCAATAAACTCAAAACCTTTATTCACCATAGTTGCAGAGTCAATGGTTATTTTTGCGCCCATATCCCAGTTAGGATGCTTTAAGGCGTCTTTTGCTTTAACACCAACTAATTCTTCCCTACTTTTATCTCTAAAAGCGCCACCTGATGCTGTTAAAATAAGATTTTTATACTTTCTATTTACGTCAAAAGAAAGCGCTTGGAAAATTGCAGAATGTTCACTATCAATAGGAATAATCGTAACGCCGTTTTCCTTAGCTTTTTTCATAATAATATCGCCACCACAAACCAAGCATTCTTTGTTTGCTAGTGCAATTCTTTTATTAGTTTCAAGTCCTTTAAGGACGGCTTTTAAACCGATAAAACCTACTACTGAAATTATTAAAACGTCAGCCTCTTTAATAACTGCGTTTAGGTAAGCATCCCTGCCAAAATAAAAGTCAGTACCCTCCTTTTTAATAGGGTTTTCTAATAGACTTTCAGCCGTTGCAACCATTGGCGAAAATTCATTTACTGCGTCAAAAAATTCTTTGGTTGCCCTACCAGTTGCCAAAGATACTATTTTAAATTTATCGCTATGTCTTCTAACCACGTTTAAGGTTTGCTTTCCTATAGACCCTAAACCACCTATTAACCCTATTTTAATCATACTCTTTTTTATTTCCTTTTATACCAATAAAAAGGCAATATATATTATAACGGCGTTAAAAGAAATGCCGTCAATTCTATCTAAAACTCCACCGTGTCCTGGGAGAATTTTACCCATATCTTTTATTTCTAGTTTTCTTTTTATACCACTTTCAAAAAGGTCGCCGATTTGTGTTGAAACTGAAGATATTATTCCAAGCAAAATAAAGAATAAAATCGGACTAAAGAAGGCTATGCTTGGTTTAACTATGAAGTAAACCACTAAACAGGCAACTATTCCACCAACAAGCCCACCTACTGCGCCTGATATGGTTTTTTTAGGGCTTAATCTTGGACAAAGTTTTTTACCACCGATTAAGCTACCAACTAAATACGCAAATACGTCGGTTGACGACGATATTACGAAAGTTAGTAAAAGCGCCGTTAAACTGTTTTTTGCAAAATGGTTTATTAGAATTATAAAAACTATTAAAACGTTTGGGTAAATAATAGAAAATATACTTCTTAAAAATCCTTTTACGCTTCCACCTAAAATTAAGTGTAATTCTAAGTATATTAAGCCAAAAAGAATAAAACCTAAAAAGCAGTAAAAAATCCCTAAAAATAAATAAGTAGGAACTATCGTTAAAGAAAAAAGCACGCCTAAAATAATAGAAGCGTTGTTTTTAGCCTTATCGCTAAAAAGAAAGCCTTTATTGCTAAACGCCCTTAGCATTTCAAAAGTTCCTACTGCCATTAAAAGAGCAAGTAATATATCAAAATATCTTACGTCAACTAATCTTAAAAAAAAGAAGCCGACAACGAAAGCCACCAGACAACTTCCCGTTATAGTTCTTTTAAGCATTTATATTTCCAAATCGCCTATCTCTATTCATATAATCATCAATGGCTTTTTTAAAGCACTCTTCGTTAAAGTCCGGCCATAAAACGTCGGTAAAATAAAATTCAGAGTATGCTGATTGATAAAGCATAAAGTTTGAAAGGCGTTTTTCCCCACTAGTTCTTATTATAAGTTCAGGCTCGCCAAAATCATAGGTGTAAAGGTTTTTTGAAATACTTTCTTCAGTAATTTCTTCCCCCTTTTCTAGCGCAGTTTTTACGGCTTTTACGATTTCTGCCCTGCCACCGTAATTTAGGGCGATATTTAATACGTGATCGTTAAAATCTTTGGTTTCTTCCATTTGTTTTTTAATAATCTCTCTAACGTCTTCAGGAAGTCCTTCTAAATCACCCATTACGTTTAGTTTTATTTTATTTTTAATTATCTTTTTTATATGCGTTTTAAAATACTTTTTTAAAAGCCCAAAAAGAAGTTCAACTTCTTCTTTAGGTCTTTTCCAATTTTCAGAAGAAAAGGCAAAAAGGGTTATCGTTTTAATTCCCATAGAAAAAGCAACGTTAGTTATTAACTCAACGTTTTTTGCACCTGCCTTATGCCCTTCCGTTCTTTTTTTGTTTTGTCTAACTGCCCATCTGCCGTTGCCATCCATTATGATGCCAACGTGAGTAGGCAAAACGCCTTTACTCATTATACAGATAGAACGTCCTTTTCCTTTTCTACGCATAACGCTTCAACTTGTTCAATAGTCTTTGAAATAACCTTTTCAACTTCCTTTTCACAAGTAGCGTGGTCGTCTTCAGAAAGTTCTTTGTTGTTTTTCATCTTCTTTAATGCGTCCATTGCATCTCTTCTAATGTTACGAACGGCAACTTTTGCATCTTCTGCCATCTTTTTAACTTGTTTAACTAATTCCTTTCTTCTTTCTTCAGTAAGTTGAGGGAAAACAAGTCTTATAACCTTACCATCGTTAGTTGGGGTTATACCTAAATTTTCTACTAATAATTGCTTTTCAATAACCTTAAGCATATTAACGTCCCAAGGTGCAATTACTAAACATCTTGCATCTGAAACGGAAATGTTACCAACTTGGTTAATTGGAGATGGCGTTCCGTAATAATCAACTAATACCTTGTCTAAAATGTGTGGGTTAGCTCTACCAGCTCTAATTACTGCATAATCTGATTTAAGTACTGAAACGGTCTTTTCCGTTCTTTCCATTGTATCCATCATTATTAAATCATATTGTTCGTTTTCGATTGCCATAGTCAAAATCTCCTTTAATCTTTATTTTATAAGTGTTCCGATTTTTTCGCCGTTGATTACACGAAGTAACGCATTGTCTTCAAAAAGCGCAAATGCTAAAACCTTCATATTATTTTCTTTACACATTGAAACGGCTGTGATATCCATTGCTTTTAAATCTTGTCTGATAAAATCCATATAAGAAATATCTGCATATTTAATTGCGTTCTTGTCAGTTTTAGGGTCGGCTGAATAAATTCCGTCAACGTTCTTAGCAAGTAGTAATACGTCTGCTTCAAGTTCGATTGCTTTTAAAGCAGCGCCTGTGTCGGTAGTAAAGAATGGATTACCCGTTCCACAAGCAAAAATTAAAACCGTGCCGTCACGAAGAAGTTTGTTTGCCCTTTTAGTTTCAAAAGGTTCAGCAATTTTAGAAACGTTTATTGATGACATAACCATTGCAGGAACACCTTGTCTTTCAAAAGCATCACGAAGAGCAAGTGCGTTAATAACGGTAGCCATCATACCCATATAATCGGCTGTAACCCTGTCCATTTCAGCACCTTGTCTACCACGCCAAAAGTTACCACCACCAACCGTGATACCAACTTCAACGCCAAGTTCTTTTATCTTTTTAATTTGCGAAACAATGTTAGAAACAACACCATTGTCAATTCCACGACCAGCGTCGCCTGAAAGGGCTTCACCTGAAAGTTTTATAATAACTCTTTTGTATGCTAAATTTGCCATAATCGCCAAAACTCCCCTATATACAATTTATATTTTATATCTTTAATATTGTACTATAAATAAACAAAAAATGCAAGTAGTAATTTACTTGCATTTTGTAAAACAATTTTGATTAAATTATTTTTTTGTTTGAGCAGCAACTTCTGCAGCGAAATCGTCGTTTCTCTTTTGTAAGCCTTCGCCCATTTCGTAACGAACGAATCTTCTAATAGAAATCTTTTCACCGATTTTTGCAGTTGCTTCAATAACAACTTGTTCAATTGTCTTGTCGCTATCTTTAACGAATTTTTGGTTTAATAAACAGAAATCTTCATAGAACTTTTTAATTCTACCTTCAACCATCTTGTCAACGATTTTTTCAGGCTTGCCTTCGTTTAAAGCTTGTTGTCTTAAAATTTCCTTTTCCTTTTCTAATACGTCAGCAGGAACTTCTTCACTTGAAACGTATTCAGGTTTAACAGCAGCGATGTGAAGAGCGATATCGTGAACTAATTCTTTGAATTGGTCGCCTCTTGCAACGAAGTCAGTTTCACAGTTAACTTCTAATAAAACACCAACTTTACCGCCCATATGGATGTAACTTTCTACAACACCTTCAGCAGCAATTCTGCCTGCCTTTTTAGCAGCAGTTGCAATACCCTTTTCTCTTAAGAAATCAACAGCCTTTTCCATATCGCCGTTAGTTTCTGTTAAAGCCTTTTTGCAATCTAATATACCAGCACCCGTTCTTTGACGTAATGCTACAACGTCGTTTCCTGTAAACATAATTTTTATCTCCTTTACTTAAAAATTATTCTTGAACTTCAGCTTCTTTAGCTACCTTTTTAGGAGCTCTTTTAGCTGGCTTCTTTTCTTCTACTACTTCTTCTTTGCTTTCAACTACTTCTTCAATGGCTGGTTCAGCATCCATTTGTTCGCCTTGTTTTGCTTCGATAACTGCGTCAGCGATAACTGATGCGATTAACTTAACTGCTCTGATAGCGTCGTCGTTACCAGGGATAACGTAGTCAACTAAGTCAGGGTCACAGTTAGTATCTGTAATAGCTACGATAGGAATGTGAAGTTTTCTTGCTTCTAAAACTGCGATATCTTCGTGGCTTGGGTCAACGATAAACATTGCACCAGGAAGAGTTCTCATTTCCTTAATACCACCAAGGTTAGTTTCAAGCTTATCTCTTTCTGCTTTTAAGCCGATAACTTCTTTCTTAGGAAGAAGGTCGAATTCGCCCATCTTTTCCATGTTGTTTAACTTGTTTAGTCTTTCAATTCTACTTCTAATAGTTTTGAAGTTAGTTAAAGTACCACCAAGCCATCTAGAATTGATGTAGTACATACCACATCTTTCTGCTTCTTGTTGAACGGCTTCTTGAGCTTGCTTTTTAGTACCAACGAAAAGAATTGATTTACCTTCTTTAACAACGTCAACTACAAATTTGTAAGCCTTTTCTTCGATTAACTTAACTGTATCTTCTAAGTTAATGATGTGAATACCGTTTCTTTCGCCAAAAATGTACTTCTTCATTTTTGGGTTCCATCTTCTTGTTTGATGACCGAAGTGAACACCGGCCTCAAGCAATTGCTTCATTGAAATAACTGCCATTTTAAAATCCTCCGTTTAATCCTCCCTACCAGTTTTTAAGCACGGTTAATACTTTGAATTAGAATAGATTTTTCAAAGAACGAAAACCGAAACTAAATAGGTGTGAATTTTTTTGCTTTATGATTTTAACATAACCATCTTTTTTTTGCAACGATTTTTAACTAATTTTATAAATTTTTATATATATTTATATATAAAGACAAAAAAACACAACTTATTGCAACAAAAAAGCGTTTAGAAAACCTAAACGCTTTTAGTTTTTGTTAAATTAGTCTTTTTTCTTAAATACCATTACAGCGCCTGCAAACAATATCGTTACTAAAACGGCACTAGTCGCTGTTAAACTAGAACCACAGCCACCATTTTTGCTAGTGTTTGGCTCTTTAGGTATATCAATCGGTGTATCAGTAGGCTTGTCTTCAGCCACCTTTTTTATGGAAATAGATTTAAGGTCTATAATACTGTCCTTTTCGCCATACATAAATAGGTGAAAACACTTATACGCTCTTTCTGGTGTTAATTTAAATTCTACCGTTTGCCAAGTAGTAGAGTTCATATCACAAACTGAAGATAAAAGCTGTTCTTGTTGAACGCTAAGCGAGTTATAAAACCTAAACGCAAAACGCTTACCTTCTTGAATTTTAAATTGATCGTTAGCGCCGTTAATTCTTAAAACTATCTTAATATCGTAAGTGGTAAGACTTGGTTGATTATCTTTAAAAAAGCCTGCTAAACCTATATAACCTGAACCACTTGCAATAATTCTTGCAAACTTTTCATCATTTTCTTTTACGATAGAGGTTTTTCCACCCGTGCCGTAAGCATTGACGTTACTAATGAACCCGTTACCATCAATATTTAACTCACTAATAGCACCCTCTTCAAAACTATCAAAAGAAATATCCGTTTCATCAACGACAGGTTGTTGAGGTAAACTAGGCGTAGTATCTTTTTCTACACTAACGACTTCTACACTTTTTAGGTCAACGTAACTATCTTTAGCACCGTATAAATAAAGCCAAAATAACATACAATGTTTTTCCGTCTTTAGGTCAAATTCAACCCTTTTAAATCCGTCTAGGTCTGCAGTTTGTTGATTATATAGGTCTTGAAGAGGTTGCGTTTTTTCAATTTCGTTACCACCCCTAACAAACCTAAAAGCAAGGTTTTTATCTTCTTGAAGAGCAAAATCTTCATCAACATTTATATTACCCGTTCTTAAAACTATTCTAATTTTATAATCGCCCTTTACTGCAACGCCCCTAAAGTTTGCTTTTAACCCAACGTAAGAAGTGCCGTTTACTGCTTGAATTCTAACAAACTTTTCCCCGTTAGTAGCCATAACCAACACTTTTCCGTCAGAGCCTATTTTTTCAATATTTTTTACTAGTTCACTACTAGTATTAATTGGATTTTCCGTAACCGTTTGTAAAGATAAATCATCAAAAGAAAGAACTGAAGGAGTTATAGCGCTAACCTTTGCAACTATAGGGAAAGAAACCAAGCCCATAACGCTTAGTCCAAGCAACATTATTAATAACATTGAAGCAAGTTTCTTCATATTCTCTCCTTAAACGGAAGGACTTTTTAATATAATAACACGCTCAGCAATCTTAAGTCAACTTTTTAAAAACTAAAAAAAAGAGATGTGAAAACATCTCTTTTTTAACTAATTAGTCTTTTTTCTTAAATACCATTACAGCGCCTGCAAGTAAAGTTATACCGGTAGCTACGCTTGCAGTTCCTATTACAGAACCACAGCCACCTTTTTCAGCATCGTCGTTTGGAGTATCTGGCGTATAACCTTCAGCCATAGTTTTAATTACTAGGTGCATATCATCTACTTCTGAACGATAGATTGTATTTGTACTTGTAACGTAACCTGCGTGAGCAAAGGTTGTATATGGTGTACTGTTACAAACGTCTGGTTCAAATAAGTAAGAAATTAAATATGCTTTTGCGCTATTTAACGTTACCACGTATGCACCATTTTCAAACGTTACGTCAGTAGCAGTATCTATTTCAGTATTTTTATATCCACCTAAATACTTTCTTAAAGTTAGGGTTGAACCTGCTTTAATTTTAGTATAAGCAATGTTTTGAATATCTAAAATTCTTAACATTTCGTTTAGGTAAGGATGTGTTGCATCAATTACGTAAGCAGTAGCCATTGCACGTGTCTTAGTAATTTTGTTCTTTACGGTTAGTTGTCTTGTGCCGTGTTCGTTTGCCCATTCGCCACTTGCGTGCATTGTTGGGTTAACAACGGTATAACTAAAGTTTTCTGAAACAGCATCTAAAACAAAGGTGTTGTTTGCATCAAACTTAGTGATAGAAGCAAGTCTTTCTCTACCAGCGAAAACCTTAGTAGCAATTTCGCCTTCATAAGACATAACTTGGTTAGTTATAGTCTTTAACGCTTCTCTCATACCAAATACTGCTCTTTCGTAGTGAGATCTACCTGAGTTTATACGTCTTACTTCAATTAAGAAACTTAATGAACCGTTTGCAGTATAGTATCCGTTAGCAACTGCAGGAGTGCTACCTTCAGAATAATAAATAGTCGTTCTAAAGCCCCTTGCATTTAAAGCGTCAATAGAATCCATCATTATTTTGCTTTGGATAGAATCTTTGCTTTGATAGTAATCACCGTTTCTATCATAGAAAGAAGAGTTACCAATACTTGAGTGTCTAATCGCTATATCGTTCATTTGGTCGTCTTTAGTGATTAGAGTGCTTGGATTTAAAGTATATTTAGAAAAGTCTTCGTGACAGTCAATACAAACTGTTGGGTTAAACGCATTGTATACGTAATGTCTATTCTCAGTTGCTTCAAGTTCTACAAGCATTGCGTCTCTATTTGAGTTTAATGCTTCCGTTCCCTTTCTTGTATATTCTTTTGGAGAATTACGAACGAATAGTTGGAAGTTATCTACTTCAACACTTGGAATTAAAACAATTGCACCAAAGAAATCTAAAACGGTGTTACCATAATCCCCTGCAAGTTCTTTTGCGAACGCAACGTTACCTTCAGCACCACCTGGTTCGTTACCGTGGATACCACCAGTTGTCATTAGTACTTCTTTCTTTAATGCTTGAATTTGAGCCCCTGCTTCCTTTAAATCGTTAGGAAGATTATCTGCATTTTTAGCAAATACTAAAACTGGCGTTTTGTTTTGAAGTTTTGAAAGGTTAAACGGATAGTAAACCTTTAAGTTAGTTGAGTTAGCATCTAAGTTATTTACGTATTCAACAAGTTCGCTATTCGTCATAAATTCTTGCTGAGAATTAGCGTGTTTTGTGAAAGTTGGAGTATCAACTGGTTCATAACCAACTATATCTTCTGCCCTTAATTTTTCCATAAATTCATCAGTTTGAATTATAGACATATCTTCTGACCAGTTTTTTGCATAACTTGGGTCGTATGGAATATCAAGAACTACAGGAGTGTTATCCTTAATGTAAAAATACTTAGCAACGTATCTTCCACCGTAAGAAACTTTTGCACAATATAAACCTTCATTTAAGTTAGCCTTAAAGCATTGTTTTCCGTTTTCCGTTCCTTTAACGCCTGTAACCGTAGTTCTATAATTTTCTTCGTTATGAATACCTTTATAAACAACTATAGTTGGTTGTTTAGTAGGGTTTTCTAATGGGTTATAGTAGTAAATAGTTACAGGGGTTTCCCCTTCAGAAGCATCCGGAATAGATGGAGCAGGTGGAGTTGTCGTATCTATACTAATAGCATCACTTTCTAATGAAATTGATTTAACGTCGATATAACTACCACTTTTAGCATAAGAATAAACCCATAACTCCTTATAAGTTCTAGTAGTCGTAAATTCAAATTCAACCTTTCTAAAACCATTTGCATCAGCAGTAGCTACTTCATATAAATTTTGAAGAGGTTGCGTACTGTTGCCTGCCTTTGCATAAAATCTAAACGCAACGTTTTTACTATCTTTAAGTGTAAAGTTTCCACCGTTTGCATCACCAAGTCTTATCAGCATACTTACTTTATAAGTACCTTTTGCTACAGTTACGTTATCTTTAAAATATCCGTATAATGCAATAAAGCTACTTGCATTATCACTACTTGAAGTAATTCTTACAAACTTTTCGTTATTTTCCTTTTTAACTTCAAGCGTGCCTGTTGTTGAAGAAGATGCTTTTACAGTACTTAAAATAGAATCTTGTAAAGATTTTTCAGCAGTTGTAATTTTACCTTCTTGTAAGCTTTCAAAAGTAATTGTGTTTGTTTGTATAGCTGCACTAGCGCCAAATCCAGTCATTGAAATTGCAAATAAAGCTGTCATTAGAACAGTTAAAACAACAAACAAAACTGTGAGTTTCTTTTTCATAGAATCCCCCTTTTTTTATTTTAATTATCGTTTTTATTATAAACTATATTTCTACATATTAGCAACTATTTTTTTAAAAAAAATTATTGCGAAAACAATTTTTGTTAAATATTTTTTATACCAGTTAACCTTTTTTTGCATAACTTCTAAATAAATAACAAGATTTGTTAAATGGCGTTTTTAAAACTAAAAAAAGAAAAAGCGACTTTAAATAAAAGTCGCTTTTAGTTTTACTTTTTAATTATAAACTGTTTTGTTCGTCAGCCTCTATTTCTTCTTCCTCTGCTTCTAAAAGGTTACAAAGTTCTTCAAAAACTTCGTCTAAAAGTGCTTCGTCTTCAACAGGAACAAGGTCAGAAGTTTCGCCGTCTTCGTTATCAACTACTTCGTAAATATAAACGGTGTCGGCTTCTTCATCTTCTACTTCGTCAACCATTTCAAAAGCAGCGTAAGTTTTGCCTTTATAGTCAACAGTTTCAATTAAAGCGCACTTTATTGACTTACCGTTTTCATCAAAAAATTCTACAACGTTTTCGCATGAACAATCTTCGTGTTCACAGTTACAATCTTCGTGTTCGCATCCACAATTACAAGTTTTCTTTTCTTCCATTTTTATATCTCCTTTTTAATTTTGTTTAAGTATCCTTCTAAAATATAAGTGGCGGCAATAGCATCAACAACTTGTTTTCTATCCTCTCTACTCATATTTTCTTCAATAAGAACCCTCTCTGCCTCAACGGTGGTGCATCTTTCATCTACCGTTTCAATAGGAATATTAACCGTTTCTTTCAACCTATCGATAAAATAACCAGTCTTTGTGGTTTGAATACTAGGACTACCGTCAAAATTAACGGGTAAGCCACAAACTACCGTCGTTATTTCCTTTTCTTTGATAATTTTAGAAATTTCAGTTAAATCGGTTTTCAAATTTTTTCTAAAATAAGTTTTTAATGGCAGTGCATAACTATTAAACGGGTCGCTTACTGCCAAACCTATTCTTTTGTCGCCTATATCTAAAGATAAAATTCTCATAAGAGTATTTTACCATATTTTTTTATTTTTAACAATAAAAAAGGGAGAAATTTTTCCCCCCTTTAATTATTTACTTGTTTTAGATGATTTTGAGGTCATTTTTTTTACTTCATTTATGGCGTCTTTTTGCTTATCCTTAATAAAACTTCTTGCTTTAACTGAATTTGCAACAAGTAAAGCACCTACGCCTAAACCTAAAATCATACCAATACCAAAAGCCTTATTCATAAAACTGCCTCCTTTAACTATTTTAGGCAGATTTTATATTTTTATACTATAAACTCTCTATAAAATTTATAATATCATTAGTGGTATGCGCAAAATTTTCCCCACCAAGCGCTTTTAAATCTTCCACCTTTCTATAACCCCAGTCAACTAAAATATAGTTAAGCCCACAGTTTTTTGCAAATAGATAGTCGGTGTCGCCATCGCCTACCATAACCGTTTCTTTAGGGTCTAAAGTTATATGCTTATTTATTTCTAAAAAAAGTTCTTTTTTAGGTTTTAACGGTGCGCCCTCTTTTCCACCTAACGCTAGGTTAAACACGCCACCGAAAAACTTTTTTATAATTTCATCAACCGTTTGTTGTGGTTTGTTGCTTATTACAACTAAATTGTGCTTGCCCTTTAATCTTTCAAGCATTTCTTTTACGCCGTCAAATAAAACGGTTAAAGAAAAATCACAAGCCGTGTAAATTTCATTATAATAATCTAAAATTTCTTTGCTAAAAGGAATTTCAGGTATACACCCTTTAACAAGCCTTTCTGCCCCGTTACCTAAATTTTGCTTTACAAAATCAACTGAAACGGGTGGTAAATTACACTTTTCTCTTGTGATATTTATATATTTTGCTATGTCAAAAGCAGAATCAATTAGCGTTCCGTCTAAATCAAAAATTATATTCATTTTTACATTTTTTCTGGAATTTCAATTCCAAGTAAAGTAAACGCGTTGGTTAATACCGTTTGAACGGCTTTAGTTAAAGAAAGTCTTAAGTTTTTAACCTTTTCTTCACTACCCATAATTTTACAGTTAAAGTAGAACTTATTAAATACTGACGCTAGTTCTAAAGCGTATCTAGTGATAAATGAAGGCTCTCTCTTTTCCCCTGCATCTAAAACTACTTCCTTAAATCTACCTAAAACTGAAACTAAAGCGTATTCATCTTCGTTTAAGTTATTAGTGTCAAATTCACCGATTTCGCCACCCTTAGATAAAACGCTGTTACATCTTGCAACCGTGTATTGAACGTAAGGGCAAGTTTCCCCGTCAAAGTTTAATACTTTGTCGTAACTAAACACGATATCTTTAATTTTATTGTTACAAAGCGCACCGAAAATAACTGAGCCAGTACCAACCTTTCTTGCAACTTCTTCTTTGCCATCAAGGTCAGGGGTTTTTTCTTCAATTATATTTTGTGCCTTTTCAATACATTTTTTTATAACGTCTTCAAGTAAAACAACCCTACCACTTCTTGTACTCATTGCGCCGTCGGTTAATGAAACCATACCGTAAGCAACGTGTTCTAAATCTTTTGCCCAAGGCTTGTCCATAAGTTCAAGCACCTTAAAGAATTGCTTAAAGTGTAAGTTTTGTTGGTAAGCAACAACGTATAAGCATTTATAAAAATCGTAAGTGTTCTTTCTGTAAATTGCCGCAGCCATATCTCTCGTTGCATAAAGTGATGAGCCGTCAGACTTTAATATTAAGCAAGGTGGCATATCGTACTTTTCTAAATCTACGATTTTTGCCTTGTCGCTTGTCTTTAGTAAACCCTTTTCAGTTAATTCATCTATAACAACGCCCATTTTGTCGTTATAAAAACTTTCCCCTGCGTAAGAGTCAAACTCAACGTTAAGTAGTTTATAAATCTTTTCAACTTCTTCTAAAGTTATTTGCTTAAATAAATTGAATAGTTCGTTGGCTTCCTTGTCGCCCTCTTCAATAAGTTTAAAATAATGCCTTGCTTCATCATCTAAAGAAGGGTTATTCTCTGCTTCTTCGTGATATTTTACGTAAATAGAGGTAAGTTCAGTTAGCCTTCCTTTTTGAACCTTTTCAATACTGCTCCATTTTTTAAAAGCAACTATTAATTTACCAAATTGCGTACCATAGTCGCCAAGGTGGTTTATACCTACTACTTTGTAACCTAAAAATCTAAAAATTTTGCAAAGTGCGCTACCTATTACAGTAGTGCTTAAGTGTCCTATATGGAAAGGTTTTGCGATATTGATTGAAGAATAGTCGATACAAATAGTTTTGCCGTTACCTATATCGCTTTTTCCGTAGTCTTCGCCTTTTTCCAAAATTTCTTCAATAAGTTTTTGGCTAAAGCCACCACGGTTTATTTTAAAGTTTAAGTATCCGTTAACTGCGTTTACTTCTTTTATAACGTCGTCGGTTGTAAAAGCGTCTTTTAAAAGGTTAGCAATTTCTATAGGCGACTTTCTCATAGCCTTAGAAAATCTAAAACAAGGTAGTGCAAAATCCCCCATTTCGTTAGTTGGTGGAACTTCAATAAAAGAAGATATCGTTTCTTTATCTATCCCGTCAATTTCAATTTTACTTGCAATATAACCTTTGTAATCCATTTTTTTGCTCCTTTTTTATTACAAATTCATTTTATCACACTTTTATATGGTTTGGCAAACCAAAAATTATTGTATTTTTAAATATTTTAGTATATAATAGGTAGGAAAAGTAAACTAAATGGAGATAAATTATGAAATTAGGTGTAGTAGGACTTCCTAACGTAGGTAAATCAACCTTGTTTAACGCAATAACTCACGCAGGTGCAGAGTGCGCTAACTATCCTTTCTGTACTATTGAACCAAACGTTGGTATTGTTGCAGTTCCAGATGAAAGATTAGCCGTGCTTGAAAAGATGTATAACGCTAAAAAGGTTACCCCTGCCGTTATTGAATTCGTTGATATTGCAGGTCTTGTAAAAGGGGCATCTCGTGGCGAAGGTCTTGGAAATAAATTCTTAGCAAACATTAGGGAAACTGATGCAATAGTTCACGTTGTTAGATGTTTTGAAGATGAAAATATAACGCACGTTGAAGCATCAATCGACCCTATCCGTGATATTGAAACTATTAACTTAGAACTTATCTTTTCTGACCTTGAATCTCTTGCTAAAAAACTTGCTAAGGCAGAAAATATGATAAAGACTGGGGATAAAAAGTATCAAATTGAAGCCGACTTATTAAAGCGCTTAATCGCTTTTATGGAAGAAGGTAAACTTGCTAGAAACTTCCCTTGTAAAGAAGAAGAAAAGGAATATATTGACACCCTTTTCTTAATTACGAATAAGCCTGTAATTTATGCGGCAAATATTAAAGAGGCTGATATGGGTAAAAGTAATGAAGAACTTCCTTTCGTTATGAAAGTTATTGAATACGCTAAAAAGGAAGATGCTGAAACTTTAGTTATTTGCGCTAAAACGGAAGAAGAACTTTCTATGCTTGAAAAGGAAGAACAACTTATGTTCCTTTCTGAACTTGGTCTTGAAGAAAGTGGTCTTGATAGACTTGTTAAAGCATCTTACTCACTACTAGGACTTATCAGTTATCTAACTGCCGGTGAAAAGGAAGTTAGGGCTTGGACTATTAAGAAAGGTACTAAAGCGCCACAAGCGGCAGGTAAAATTCACACCGACTTTGAAAAGGGCTTTATTAGAGCAGAAGTGGTTGACTATGACGACCTTGTTGAACTTGGTGGCTTCGTTCAAGCAAAAGAAAAGGGCAAAGTTAGAGTAGAAGGTAAAGAATACGTTATGAAAGATAGCGACGTTGTACTATTTAGATTTAACGTTTAATTAAAGACAAAAAACATAAAATTAAAAGGACTTGAAAATTCAAGTCCTTTTTTAATTTAATTTTTTATTAGTCTTTTTTCTTAAATACCATTACAGCGCCTGCAAGTAATACCATAGAAAGAATTGTGCTTCCTACTGTAATTACGCTACCACAACCACCCTTTTCTTCAGTTGGAGTGTTAGGGGTATTTGGCTTATCTACGCTTAAACCTTCAATTGTTAGGTAAATATCATCTACTTCTGAACGGTAAATTGTGTTTTCGTTAGTTACAAGTCCCATATGCGCAAAACTTACTCTTGTTTCACTTACCTTTCCTTCTTCTACAGGTGGTGTATAGTCGTGACTATCAGGTTCAAATAAATAACCTATTACGTACGCGTTTGCACAGTTTAACGTTACGGCGTATGCACCGTTTTCAAAAGTAGTTTCTTGCGCGCTTGTTAACGCTGTATTTTCATATCCACCAGTATATTTCTTTAATAATAAACTACTGCCGTCTTTGATTTTTGTGTATTTAATTCTATGAACGTCTAATATGTCTAAAATCTTATCAATATTAGGATGGTTAGCATCAACAACGTATGCAGTTGGCATAGCACGAGATTTTGATATTTTATCGTTAAAATAATAAGTCTTCGTTGCGTTTGCATCTTTGTATTCACCCCAAGCGTACATAGTTGGTCTTGGCATTACTTCCTTTAATACGCCTGATGCTGTAGTATCTAATATAAACATACGGTTTTCATCAAACTTTGTGATTGCTGCAGTTCTTTCTCTGTTTGCATAAACTTCTTCAGCAATCTTTCCATCGTATGAAACAACTTGCGCAACTAATTCTTTTAACGCTGTTTTCATTGCCCAAACTGCTCTTTCGTAACGTGCTTTACCCGTATATATTCTCATTACTTCAATAAGGAAGTTGTATGCACCCGTTGCCATAGGATAGTCCTTAATATTGTTAGGGTTAGAAGTTCCCATAAAATATATGGTTGGTCTAAGTCCGGTAGTTCTTAAATTAGAAATAGTGCCAAGCATCATTTGATGCATTCTCGTTTCTTTCTTTGCTACAAACCCTTCTGCATCAGGTGTTACTAATGGTGAATTTGATACTGTAGAATAACGAATACATACGTCGTCTAAGTTATCAGTATATAAACCTTTTTCATCAAGCAACATTCTACCTTCGTCTTCGTGACAGTCAATATAAACGGTTGGCATAAACGTATAATATGCTGCTAATTGATTTCTACTTGAATATAACGTTGCTTCCATTATATCACGGTTGTGGTTTACGTTAGTTACTGGGTCTAAACGAAGGAATGCTTGACGGTTATCTGGTTGAACTGTTGGCAATACTATAATTGCGCCAAAGAAATCTAAAAGATTTTCGCCATACTCTGTGCAAAGTTCGTTACAGAAAGCAAGTACGCCTTCTTCCCCTGCAGGTTCGTTACCGTGTACGCCACCTGATACCATTAATACTTCTTTCTTTAATGCTTGAATATTAGCACCCATAGTATCCATATCTTCTTCAAAAGAAAGTTTTGTGAATACCATTACAGGCCACTTTAATCCTCTAGGTGTTAAGCCGTATGGATAATATATTTTTAAATAGTCCGTTTTATTTTCTAAATTAGTAATATATTCGCAAACGTCTGCGTTTGTTAAGAATTGTTTAGAATTATCCGTGTGTTTTGTAAAGGTTGGCGTGTCAAGTGGCTCAAAACCTACTAAGTCGTCAGTTCCTACTAATTCTAAAAGTTCATCCGTTTGATAGATAGCAGACTTATCAGCAAAGTTGTTTTCTTCTATCGTTTTTAATTCAATATCAATGGTTATAGGTTCTCCATCACCAGGAACGTAGAAGTATTTATAAATACAATCATCACCGCTAATCTTATAGTTACGATAGTAAACTTTAGCGTAATAAACGCCTTGTTTTAATTCAGATTGAATATAAGGCTTGTTTTCTTCAACACCGGTTACAAAATCACCCGTAACGTTTAAGGCTAAACTATACAAAGTTTCTCTATAAGTGTTATCCGTGTC
The DNA here is from genome assembly GCA_015055835.1 of Clostridiales bacterium. Classification (GTDB taxonomy): domain Bacteria; phylum Bacillota; class Clostridia; order Christensenellales; family Borkfalkiaceae; genus SIG381. The sequence continues at coordinate 22,839 of SVHJ01000010.1, forward strand.
AGTATGAACACCTTTATATAGAGCAATTTCAGGTTGTTTTGTGTCTTCTGGATTATAATAATTTATACGTACGGTCGTAAGCGTATTATTTTCTTCAGGTACGTCTTCTACACCACTTAATTTAATAGATTTTAAATCAACCCCTGAACTACCGTCAGTATTTGGAGTTGTATAAAATATAAACATAACCTTTGCAATACCGTCTCCTTTTGGCGTTACTTTAGTATTGTAAGTGTACCAGCCGTTAGTCTTTTCACCAGTTTTATAAACTCCGTATAAAGGAATATCACTAAAACCAACATCACCGTCTTTGTTCCTTAAGAAAATACTTTTTTCTTCCGTAGAACCAGCAGGTTCAAAACCACTAGATGCTCTATATGTTACAGAAAGGTCGTATTCTCTACCTGCTTCTAATCCAGCACCTAATATAAAAGTAATATTTATAAACCCACTTGAGGAGCCAGATTTCGTATAGTTTCTTGCTTCAAGATATTTACTACCGTCAGTATCTTCTTTAACTATAACAGCGCCGTTACCAGTAGCAGAAGAAACGTTTGATGCAACGGTTGCAAAACCACCAAGTAAGTCAGTACTGCTAATTTTTAAGTCTCTTTTGATAGTTCCAATTTCATAATCAGTACTAAACGTGCTAAAATCAGTTTCAGCCGTTCTTTGTTGTTCCGTAGCAGATACGCCGGCACCCGTTATAGTGAGTGAAAACAACGTCGTTGATAACGCTAAAAGAACGCTAAATAAAATTACCAATCTTTTCATATCTATCTCCTTTCTTTATTTTTAACTAGATTATAGCCTTGTTCAAAAAAAAGTCAATAGCATTTTTAAAAGAGGTCAATTATTCGCAAAAATGTCAATCTTTGCTAATTTTAAAAATTAAAAGCAACTAGTTTTTCTAGTTGCTTTTAATTTTTAACTATTTTGCTTGTTTTGAGCGGTAGTCTTCTATCGCTTTTTTGATTGCTTCTTCAGCTAAAACTGAGCAGTGTAGTTTTTGTGGTGGTAAACCTTCTAACGCTTCAACAACCTTTTTGTTTGTTAATTTTAGCGCTTCATCAACGGTCATACCCTTAACCATTTCAGTTGCAGTTGAACTTGTTGCAATAGCAGCAGCGCAACCGAAAGTTTTAAATTTAGCATCAACGATAACTTCGTCAACAATTCTTAAAGTTATTTGCATTATGTCGCCACAACTTGCGTTACCTACTAGACCAACGCCGTCTGGATTTTCAATTTCACCTACGTTTTTTGGATTTGCAAATGCTTCCATTACCTTTTCATTATACATTTTTAATTTCTCCGTCCTTTGCATTAAATAGTGGCGATAACGCCCTTAATCTTTCAACAATTTCTTTTACGCTTTTAATTGCGTAGTCAACTTCTTCTATAGTGTTATGTTTACCAAAAGTAAATCTTATAGAGCCGTGCGCTATTTCAACAGGTACGCCTATTGCTAATAACACGTGTGAGGGGTCAAGCGAACCTGAACTACAAGCAGAGCCACTTGATACTGCAATACCTGCTAAGTCTAGGCTAAATAAAATTGATTCCCCTTCAATATATTCAAAAGAAAAGTCAGCGTTTGCTGGTAATCTTTTAGTTCTATGACCGTTTAGTCTAACAAACGGAACTTCTTTTAATATTCCGTCAATAAATCTATCGCGTAGCATTGTTACGTATTTTGCATTTTCTTCTAGTTCTTCGTTAGCAAGTTCAAAAGCCTTAGCAAAACCGATAACTGCAGGAACGTTGGTTGTTCCACCACGTTTTGTTCTTTCTTGATGGCCACCAGTCATCATTGTTGCAATCTTTACACCGTTTTTCACGTAAAGTGCGCCGATACCTTTTGGTCCGTAAAACTTGTGTGCGCTAAACGACATAAAGTCAACGCCAAGTTCTTTTACGTCAAGTTTAATAACCCCTGCCGCTTGAACTGCATCAGTAAAAGTTAAAATCTTATGTTTTTTAGCAACTTCTACTATTTCTTTTATAGGCTGAATTGTGCCGATTTCGTTATTTGCAAACATACAACCTATTAAAATAGTGTCAGGTCTAATTAAACTTTCAATTTCTTCTGGTGTTATAATACCGTCTGTTGTTGGAGAGGCATAACTTACCTCAAACCCTTTCTTTTCAAGCGCTCTTGCCGTTTCAAGCATAGCGGCGTGTTCGATTTTGGTTATAATAATGTGTTTGCCCTTTTCCTTATAAGCATCTGCAACCCCTTTAAGCACCCAGTTATCAGCTTCCGTACCACCTGAAGTAAAATAAATTTCACTAGGTTTACAGTTTATTAATTTTGCAATTGTGTCCCTTGCCGTATCAACACCTTTTATTGCTTCCCTACCAAACATATGTTGGCTGTTTGCGTTACCAAAAATATCAGTAAAATAAGGCATCATTGTTTCAAGCACTCTTTTATCTAAAGGAGTGGTTGCGGCGTGGTCGAAATATATAGGTTTCATCTAAACCTTTCCCTCCGTCATTTCTTTTAAGGTCATACCGTCTAAAACTTCGTTTATGCCGTCGTAAAGTTTTTTCCATACTTTTGAAGACGGGCAACATTTACAAGTAGCGTCTTTACTTAAACACTCAACAAGTTCGATAGTTTCTAACGCCCTTACGATATCGCCTACCGTAATTAAAGATGGGTCTTTTGCTAAAAAATAACCACCACTTGCGCCCCTTGTTGCTTTTACTAACCCTGCTGAAGACAATGAACGCATAATTTGTTCAACGTATTTTGCTGAAACGTTTAGCGTTTCTTCTATACTTGTTGCAGATAAATTTTTTGGGTAACTACTTGCTAAAAGATGACAAGCCCTAAGCCCGTACCTTGTTTTTGACGATAACTTCATTTTTAATTCCTACTAAATTACTTGCAATTTATTATAGCCTTATATCACGCCTTTTGTCAAACGTTTTTTTACACCTTTTTTATGCTTTTATTATTTTTAAAATATAATAGGTTATTTCTCTCTTCTTCTCCTTTAAGAGTTCTGTTTTCCTTTTCTAATTCTTCAATTTTTAGCCTTAAAAAAGCATTTTCTTTTCTCAATTTATCCCCTATTTTTTCCACCAAGGAATTTATTTCTCTTTCTAAAGTTAAAAGTTTATCCTTACCCTCTTTTCTATTTAAAAAGGTTATTAAAGATGGGTTTTCCAGTTTAATTTCTCTAATTAGTTCTTCTACTAGTTTTAGGTCAGCCGTTCTATATTTATTTTGATATCTAAGGGCTTTTTTGTTGTCCCCGTTGGCTAGTGAAAAAATAGCGCTCCTAACCGAACACCCCTCCATTTTTCTTTTTAATATTTCTTTTAGCACGTCTCTTTCTTCTTTTTTAGAAAACTCTTCAATTTTATTAACGATAAGGGCTTTTCCGTCTAAAAACTTATCGCAAAACTCTTTATCTTCTCTACTTTTTTTAGCAATTTTATAGTACATATTTCTAATAGTGCCTTCTGATTTATTAGTCTTTTTTGCATATTCTAAAAACAAACTAGATAGGTTAAAAACCTTGCCTTTAGCTTTTATAAACTCAATAAAATTCATCATTTCGCTTTCGTTAATTCCGTAAATTTTCATAACAGTTATCTCCTTTATTTTTAAGGAAATTATTGACATATAAATTACAAAATATACGTATAATTTATTATGTATTTTTATTTTTTAGCAAGTTTTAAAGCCGTTATAAAAATAGACGGAGAATTTAGAGGAACTCTTGATAAAAACCTTGCTTTTTCTTTTGAAAACGAGCCGTTTATTGAAATTTGTCCGTTAGGCGAAGGAACTAATATAAGTTTTATTTTAAATGAAAGTTTTTTAAATACTTTTCAAGAAAATTTGGTTATAACCGACTTAAAAGGTGGGTATTTACTTTATTTTAAAAGAAACTTTTTCAAAAAGGGGTTAACAGTTTTAACCCAACAAAATTTTTCCAACGCGCTACTTACCGTGTATGAAGAAAACGGTTTAAAAGTTTCAATAGAAACTAAAGATGACTTTTTTATTGAAAGTCTTTTTTATGAAATTACCGAAGTTAAGGCTGAAAAAGTTTTTCTTTCTAAAGAACTTTTAGTGGTGTCTTTTAAAGGAAAGGATAATTTTATAAACGTTTACTCTCTTTTCCCCAAAATAGAAAACATTCTATCAATAGATGCCGACGAATATCAGTTTAATGAAAGTTTTGTAACTAAGAAAAACATTTTTGATATAAAAAAGCATATCCTTTCAACAACCTGGGGTTTTAGTGAAAATAGACTTTTTAAGGTGGAAGAAAAAGGCCTAAAAACTAAACAAGTGGATATTCTAAACTTAAATGAAAAGGTTATCCCTTATCTTTTTTTAGAAGATTTTTTAGTTAACGACGATTTTGAAGATTATTTAGATGAAAGTTTAAAAGAAAAAAAAGATTTATTAAAAGATTATTTAGGCGATTTTTTAGGAATAATGCCCCCACCAAGTTTTATTGAAAGCAACAAAATAGGGTTAATTTATAAAAAAAGAGAAAATTATTATTACGTTAACTATATATCTTTTGAACTTTTTGATAGAAAGATAGTTAACCTTAAAATAGATTAGTTTTTTCTAAACAAAAAAGCCTTGGCAATATGTGGCGTAGTGATAGGGATTTATCACTACGCCATTTTTATTTTTACATAAACGGGTTTCCTGTTTCGTTTATCTCAAAATTGCAATTTGTGGCAATTTTCTTTACCTGCTTTGTCCCCTATTTTGTGGCAAAAATTCTTTTACAAAAAATTTAAAATTGTTTTTAATATGACTAATTCTGTCATGTTTATTATTGTATAATGAACAAAAGGAGTTATAGAATATGATTTATTTAGAACAATTTACTATCCCAAACGAAAAAGAAGAAGATATAATCTCTCATGAACAAGCGTGTAATTATTGGCAAAAAGGATATACAGAAAACAGATATCCTTGCGAGGTGTTTTCCGATAGAGGATTGCATAGTTTAGATTTTTCAACTGTAACAATTTTATACGGAGGAAATGGCTCTGGTAAAAGTACGTTGCTAAATCTTATCGCCGAAAAAATGCACCTAAATAGACTTGCTCCATTTAACAAAAGTGCAATTTATAATTATTATCTTGAATTTTGTGACTATAAACTTGCTTGTGATGAATATACTGATGAATTATTAGAAATTCCAAAGAATAGTCGCATTATAACAAGTGATGACGTCTTTGATTACATGTTAAATATTAGAGTTAATAATGATAATATAGAAAAAAGTGTTAAAGAAGCAAGAGATTATAAAGAAAAACTAGCTTTCAAGGAAACTATTAAGATGAAAAGCATGGAAGATTATGAACGTGTTAAAGAACAACTAGAAGCACGACGATTAAGTGGTAGAAAATACGTTCAAAAATATGTTGGAGAGGGAGTAAGACCAAAAAGTAATGGTGAAACGGCGTTAAGATTTTTTGATTCAAGAATAGAAAATGATATTTTATGTTTATTGGATGAACCAGAGAATAGTATGTCACCTAAATTTCAAATTGAACTTGTTAAAAATATTGAAGAGATGGCGAAATATTGTGGTTGTCAATTTGTTATAGCAACGCATTCTCCTTTTTTACTTGCTATTGAAAACGCAAAGATATATAATTTAGACACCACCCCTATTACATTAGCAAAGTGGTGGGAATTAGAAAATCCTAAAATTTATTTTGAGTTTTTTAATAAACATAAAGATTTATTTCTTAAAGAAAATGATTAATTTTTTAATACAGTAAAAAAAGTGGAGCATAACAAAATGCTCCACTTTGTATATTTAATAAAATCCCTATGGCTATTACGGTTAACCAAGGCTTTTAGTTTAATTTAATTAAAATTCAATTGATTTAAGAACGATTCTCTTACCTGCTACAGGAATTTTTACTGTCATTGGCGCTAAATAGTAATACTTACCGTCTTCTTCAGGTTCGAATAAATCTGCAATTTTGTTGTTATCTACCATTTCGTCATAATCTTCGCTTAATGCTATATTGAACTTTAAGTTTTCAGCATCAGTACCAGTATAGTAAATGGTGTATTCTTCATAGTTTTCTATATTTTTAACTTGATTCATTAAATCATCAAAAGTTTCTTTGTAGTCTTCTTGAATTTGTGCAAATACTGCAAAGTTACCGTTATATGATGCTTTATCACTATTTAAGAAGTATAAGCTAGATGAACCAGTATCGTAAGTCTTTTCACCAAACGCTGTGAAATTGTCTGAATTTAAATCAAATCTTCTCCATAAACCGATAGAATATTTTGTATTTTTTAATTCAGAACCAGTTACACCGTTTTTATCAAATTCACCTTTGATAGGAGCAACTTCTTTATTCTTTACTACTTCGTATTGCTTATTTGTTCCTTCAATAGAATAGTTGCCAGTGTACTTTAATTTACCAAGCATAAGTTGACTAGCATAATCAGAATCACCTAACATATAGAAGAATGTGTTGTTATAATATCCTTCTTTTGCTAAGTTTATAAATTGTTCAACAGTTTTTGGTGCTGAACGTTTGTATAAATCAATTTTTAAAACTACTTCTTCAGATTCGGTCGTAGCACCGTCTGCAGAGTATACGGTAAAAGTAATTTCAGCTTCCTTAGTCTTGCCACAGCCAAAGGTTGCTACTGTGAAAACTAAAGCTAAAGCTAATAATAAAATTTTAGTTAAAACTTTTTTCATTTAATTTATATTCCTTTTTATAATTTACCTTTATATTTTACAAGTAAATACTAAAGTTGTCAATTAAAAAAGTCTTTTTATTTGTCTTTTTTAGCCTATTCGCATTTAAAAACAAAAAAGACGGTTAATAAAACCGTCTTTTCTTTTGCTAATGAAATTAGTCGATAGCAACTGCAGCGCCGATTTCCTTGAACTTTTCAGCCATTTTATCAGCTTCTTCTTTAGTTGCGTTTTCTTTAATAACACCAAGACTTTCAACAAGGTTCTTAGCTTCAACAAGACCAAGACCAGTGAATTCTCTAACTGCCTTGATAACGTCGATCTTCTTAGCACCAACTTCTTTAAGTGTTACCTTGAATTCAGTCTTTTCTTCAGCTGGAGCACCAGCGTCAGCAACAGGACCAGCTGCAACTGCTACAGGAGCTGCTGCGCTTACACCAAATTCTGTTTCTATAGCTTTTACTAAATCGTTTAATTCTAAAACTGTCATTGATTTGATTTCTTCAATCATCTTTGCAATATCTGCCATTTTTAATATCCTCCTAAATTTAAATGTGCTTTATTAAGCTTTTTGTTCAGCAACTCTGTTAAGAGCAACTGCAAGGCCTCTTGGGAAGCCAGATAACGTTCCAACAAGAATTGATAATAATTGTTCTCTTGATGGGATTGCTGCCAACGCTTTTACGCCGTTTACGTCGATTTTTGCGTTGTTTACGAAACCACTTTTAATACTAACTTTATCTGCGTATTTTTTAGTTGCTTCAAATACTACTTTTGATGCGCCTGTTTCATCAGAGCCAAATGCTACTGAAGTTGGGCCGTTTAAGTCATCATCGAAGTCTTTTACGCCTAAGTCGTTAAAAGCCTTTCTTACCAAAGTGTTCTTTAATACTTTATACTCTACGCCGTTTTTTCTAAATTCGCTTCTAAGTTCAGTATCTTCCCCAACGGTTAAACCATTAAAGCTAACTAATACGATAGATTTTGAATTGTTGATTTTTTCTTTAATTTCTTCAACGACTTGCTTTTTAATTTCAAAATTAGCTGACACCTTGATATATACCTCCTTTATTTAATAAAAAAGCCCTTTCATCGCCAAGGATAAAAGGACTTTAGTTAAAGTCTTCACTTTTATATGCCTCGGCGGGTGTTACTTAAGTAACTTATAACCAACTGTCTTGGGCTATTAATTTTTTACTTTGTGATTATATCACTTTAATAAACCGTTTGTCAACGATTTTTATACCTTTGCTGCAACTTTTACGCCAGGACCCATCGTGCTTGCGATAGATACACTCTTAACGTATTGACCTTTAGCAGCTGCAGGTTTTGCTTTTACGATTGCATCAATTAATGCTTCGTAGTTTTCTAGAATCTTTTCTTTACCAAAGCTCTTCTTTCCGATTGGGCAGTGGATAATAGCTGTTTTGTCAAGTCTGTATTCAACCTTACCGGCTTTAGTATCCTTGATTGCTTTTGCTACGTCCATTGTAACCGTACCAGATTTTGGGTTAGGCATTAAGCCTTTTGGACCTAATAACTTACCGATTCTACCTACTGCACCCATCATATCAGGGGTTGTGATAATTACGTCGTAATCAAACCAGTTTTCAGTTTGGATTTTTTGAACTAGTTCTTCAGCACCAACGAAATCAGCGCCTGCTGCCTTTGCTTCATCAGCTTTAGCACCTTTAGCAAGAACTAAAACTTTAACACTCTTACCAGTTCCGTTTGGAAGAACCAAAACGCCTCTAACTTGTTGGTCAGCTTGTTTTGGGTCAACACCAAGTCTTACGTGTAATTCAATTGTTTCGTCAAACTTTGCCTTTGCTGTTTCTAATACCTTTTCAACAGCTTCTGCAGCATCGTATTGCTTTGCTTTTTCAATTAATTGTGTACTTTCTGTATATTTCTTTCCGTGTTTCATTATAACCTCCAGGTGGTACGAACGAGTTTCCTCTCCCACACTATTTATAGACCGATTAGTCTTCCACCGTTACGCCCATGCTTCTTGCAGTACCTGCAATCATGCTCATAGCGGCTTCTAAAGATGCTGCATTTAGGTCAGGCATCTTTAACTTTGCGATTTCTTCAACTTGCGCTTTAGTAAGTTTTGCAACCTTATCTCTGTTTGGTTTAGCACTTGCTTTGTCAATTCCGCAAGCTTTCTTAATTAAAACAGGTGCAGGTGGCGTCTTTAAAACGAACGTGAATGAACGGTCTTGATAAATGGTCATAACAACCGGTATTATCAAACCTGCTTGGTCTTGTGTTTTTGCATTGAATTCCTTAGTAAATCCCGGGATATTGATACCGTGAGGACCTAACGTTGAACCAACTGGTGGGCCCGGGGTAGCTTTTCCTGCTGGCAATTGTAACTTTACAATCGCTGTAACTTTCTTAGCCATCTTATTATCTCCTTGTATTTTGTGGTATTACCGTAGTGTCATAGAAAAATTTAACACCACTCCCACTTAAAAACGGTTTTTAACCGATTTTTACCTTTTTAATTTGTACAAAGTCAACTTCTACGTCAGTTGCTCTGCCAAACATTACTACGTTAACCTTTGCTTTTTGCGTAGCAACGTTCATTTCAACAATCTTACCAACGAAAGATTCTAGTGGACCTGATACAATTTGAACGTCGTCGCCTACTACGAAGTCAACGTCAACTACAACAGTTTCAAGGCCCATACGCATAACTTCATCTTCCTTTAGTGGAAGTGGTCTACCTTGTGGACCAACGAACCCTGTAACGCCCTTAGTATTAGTTACTAGATACCAAATATCGTTTGAATAAATCATTTTTAAGAATACGTACGTTGGGAACTTTTTTCTTTCAACAAGTTTTTTCTTGCCGTTTGCCTTTTCCTCTAACGTTTCTTCCATAGGAATTTGTATTTCAAAAATGTTTTCTTGTAAATTATTGTTTTCTATAAGCTTTTCAAGGCTATCCTTTACCATAGCTTCATAGCCAGAGTAAGTGTGGATAACGTACCATCTTGCTTCGTTTTCTGCCATATTAATCACCTATTTATAATTCGATACCCGTTAATAAACTTAATAGTTCGGTTAAACCCATATCGAATAATGCAATTACTACTAAGAAAAGCAATACAACGGCAATAACTATACCCGTGTCTTTTAAAACCTTATTGAACGTAGGCCAAGAAACTTTTTTAAGTTCTGAAAAAACTTCCTTAATCTTTCTACCAATACGAACGAATAGGTTAGGTCTTTTTGCCTTTGCCTTGTTAGCTTTTTGTTTTGCAGTTTTGTCAACTGCTTTTAATTCTTCTTTACTCATTTTTGCTCCTTATCAAAAAACAACACTATAAATAAACTAAATAAAACTATTTAGCTTCTTTATGAATAGTGTGCTTTTGGCAAAATTTACAATACTTTTTTATTTCGATTCTGTCTGGATCGTTCTTCTTATTTTTGAACGTGTCATAATTTCTTTGTTTGCATTCAGTACATGCTAAAGTAATCTTATTTCTTACACCTTTTGCAGCCATTTTATCACCTTTTGAACATCAAAAAATTAACACCCCGTACTCGAAGTGCTAATTGATTTTACCATTTATATTTAACTATGTCAAGTTTTTTTCACAATTTTTAAGGGTTTTTTACATTTTTTATGAAGTTTTTTAAAGGTTTTTCCATATATTGTGCCTTTAAAAAAGATAGCCACTAACGGGTTAGATTTTTGCATAAAAAAACGCCCCTTTTTAGAGGCGTTTTTAGAATTGCTTTTTAATTTTAATAATTTTCTAAATGAATTTCAAAATATGCTTTAGGGTGAGCACAAGTTGGGCAAAGTTCAGGCGCTTTTGTACCAACGATAATATGTCCACAGTTTCTGCATTCCCATACTTTTACTTCGCTCTTTTCAAATACGGTAGCTGTTTCCACGTTATTAAGTAGCGCTCTGTATCTTTCTTCGTGATGTTTTTCAATTGCCGCTACTAAACGGAATTTAGCTGCTAATTCTTTAAAACCTTCTGCTTCAGCGTCTTTAGCAAAGTTTTCATACATATCAGTCCATTCGTAGTTTTCCCCTTCAGCTGCGTGAAGTAAGTTTTCAGCAGTATTACCGATACCTTGTAATTCTTTTAGCCAAAGTTTAGCGTGTTCCTTTTCGTTTTCAGCAGTTTTTAAGAATAATGCTGAAATTTGTTCATATCCTTCCTTTTTAGCAACTGATGCAAAGTAAGTATATTTATTTCTAGCTTGTGATTCGCCAGCAAAAGCAGCTTCTAAATTTTTTTCTGTCTTGGTTCCACTATACTTATTCATAATTTTTCTCCTTTTTTATTGATTACGCTTATTATATAATAACTTTTTTTGTTTTTCAATAACAAAATATAAAATTTTTTATTTTTTTAAGGAATTTTTAAGTTTTTAGTGCTATACTATATTAGTATACTTAATAATATTCTAAACAGGTGATGAAATGGACTTTAAGCAAAAGAAAAAAAGAGTAGGTTATATGCGTTTTTTAAAATGGCTTATGAAAAGCCGTTATAAACAACCGGCTTTTATCTACGTTGATGAAAAGTTTGATGACGGAACAATAATTTTAAGTAACCACGAAGGAACCGACGCCCCTATGGCTATCGAAATTTATTTTGACCGTGCTATTAGAATGTGGGGCACTGGAGAAATGAATAGTGGACTTAAAAGACTTTATAAATATCAAACTAAAGTTTATTACCACGAAAAAAAGGGTTGGAATTTAACTTTGGCAAGATTATTTTGTCTATTAGCAAGCCCTTTAACATATTTATTTTATAACGGGTTTGACTTAATTTCAGTTTTCCCTAACGCAAAGTTTATAACAACTCTTCGTGAAAGTTTGAAAGCACTTGATGAAAAGGATAATATTTTAATATTCCCTGAAGGTTCTTCTGAAGGATACTTAGAAGAATTAAAAGGCTTTTTTGCAGGATTTATAACCATTTGCGAAACGGGATTAAAAAAAGGTAAAGATATCCCTTTAACCACTGCTTATTATAGAAAAAAAGATAACGTTTACTTCTTTGATAAACCGATTTTGTATAGCGAACTAAAAAAGATTTGTTCTACTAAAGAAGAAATGTGCGACTATATGTGTAGTCGCTGTAATGCGCTAAACAAAATAACGCTTAATGAAGAAACTATTAAAAACGCCCAAAACAAAGACGGCGTAGTTATAACGCTAAACTAAATCAAATTAAATTAAAAAGAGCAAACTAAGTTTGCTCTTTTTTTATTTATTAACACCTTTATATTCTATTTACACCCGTTTTTTTAGCGGCGGTGGTTACTGCTTTAGCAACCTCTACAGCCACCCTTTTATCAAGTGCGTTTGGAATTATATTATCTTCTCTTAAATCTTTTTCATCAATTAAGTTAGCAAGTGCAAAAGAACAAGCAACCTTCATTTCTTCGTTAATAGTGGTCGCCCTTGAGTCAAGCGCACCCCTAAAAATACCAGGGAAGGCTAAAACGTTGTTTATTTGGTTAGGGAAGTCTGACCTACCCGTACCAACAACTCTTGCCCCTGCTTTTAGTGCTAAGTCAGGCATAATTTCAGGCGTAGGGTTAGCCATAGGGAAAACGATAGCATCACTATTCATTGACTTAATCATTTCTTCACTAACGATATTAGGAGCGCTAACACCGATAAACACGTCAGCCCCGTCAAAAGCCTCTTTTAAGCCACCCTTTACCATTTCTTTATTAGTAAGTTTTGCAATTTCTTTATGCGCTTTACTTAAACTTTCATCACCATCACAAATAATGCCGAATTTATCAACCATTATAATGTTTTTAACGCCGATATTAAGTAAATGTTTACAAATTGCAATACCAGCAGACCCTGCACCGTTTATTACAACTTTAACTAAAGCGATATTCTTTTTAACAACCTTTAAGGCATTAATTAAAGCAGCAGCAACAACTATTGCCGTACCGTGTTGGTCGTCGTGGAAAACTGGTATGTCTAAAACTTCTTTTAACCTTTTTTCTATTTCAAAACAGCGTGGTGCAGAAATATCTTCTAAATTTATTCCACCAAAAGAGCCGGAAATAAGTTCAATAGTTCTAACAATTTCATCAACGTCTTTTGACTTTACGCAAATAGGAAAGGCATCAACGTCAGCAAACTCTTTAAATAAAGCGCACTTGCCCTCCATAACGGGCATACCAGCAAGTGGGCCTATATCCCCAAGTCCTAAAACGGCAGTACCGTCGGTTATAACGGCAACTAAATTAGAGCGTCTAGTTAATTCAAAAGACTTACTTTCATCTTTATTTATAACAAGGCAAGGCTCTGCAACCCCTGGAGTATATGCTAAAGAAAGGTCTTCTTTTGAGTTTATTTTTGCCCTTGAAATTACTTCAATTTTGCCCTTCCACTCAAAATGCTTTTTTAGTGATTCTTCCTTTACGTTCATTATTAAATCATCTCCTCTGGATGAAAGTATTTATCAAATTCTTCTTCCGTAAGGTATCCAAGCGAAAGAGTTGCTTCCTTTAGTGAAAGATTTTTTTGGTGAGCAAGTTTAGCAATTTTTGCACACTTTTCATACCCGATATATGGCGAAAGAGCCGTTACCAACATAAGTGAGTTAGTCAAGTTTTCCTTCATCTTTTTTTTGTTTGCTTTTATACCTTTTACGCAATTTTCCGTAAAAGAATACATACCGTCAGCTAGTAAAATTGCAGACTGAACGAAGTTGTAAATTATAACAGGCATAAACACGTTAAGTTCAAAATTCCCTTGTGATGCAGAAAAACTAATAGTCGTGTCGTTACCTAAAACTTCTACGGCTATCATAGAGATTGCTTCACATTGAGTAGGGTTAACCTTGCCTGGCATTATTGATGAACCAGGTTCGTTTTCTGGTATAGAAATTTCCCCTAAGCCACATCTTGGACCACTAGCAAGCCATTTTATATCGTTAGCAATTTTCATTAAATCAACGGCTAAAGCCTTTAACGCGCCGTGCGCATAAACCATTTCATCTTTAGAAGTTAATGCGTGGAACTTGTTTTTTGCAGGTTTAAATTTATAACCGGTTATTGCGTAAAGTTCTTCGCAAACGGCTACGTCAAAACCTTTAGGTGCGTTTAATCCAGTACCAACTGCCGTGCCACCTATCGCTAAAGAAAGTAGGTGCTTTCTTGCTTCTAAAATAAGTTCTAAGTCCTTTTCAAGCGAACTTCTCCATCCACTAATTTCTTGTGAAAACGAAATAGGCGTTGCATCTTGAAGATGCGTTCTGCCACTTTTTACAACTTTTTTGTTTTGACTTTCTAACTTTTTAAAAGAGTTTATCAACACTTTTAGTTCAGTTATAACTTCAGCAAGTTCTAAAACTGCTGAAATATGCATTGCTGAAGGGAAAACGTCGTTAGAACTTTGCGACATATTTATATCGTCGTTAGGGTGAATAAGGTCTTTTTTTAATAGTTCGTTAGCACGGTTTGCAATAACTTCGTTAACGTTCATATTAGTTTGCGTACCACTACCCGTTTGCCATACTGATAAAGGAAATTCCGTGTAAAGTAGTTCGCCATTTAAAATATCACCTATAATAACAGTTTCAATGGCTCTTAACTTTTCATCAGTCATTTTATCATTTTTTAGTTTGTTGTTTACCCTTGCTGACGCAAGTTTAATTACTGAAAGCGCGTAAATTAAACTTTCAGGCATAGTTTCCGTGCCTATTGCAAAATTTTCATAACTTCTTTGCGTTTGTGCGCCCCAGTACTTGTCTTTTGGCACTTTTACTTCCCCCATAGAGTCGTGCATAATACGATAATCCATATCTTTTCTCCTAACTTTTGCTAAATTTATTTTAGCACAATACAAAATCTATTTCAAGTAAATAAATAAAGGTGAAAAATTTACTTTAAAAACAAAAAAACATTGCATTTACTTTATGGTTGCTGTATAATTGTTTTTGTAAAATAAAGCAATAAAATATTTAATAGGATAAAAAATGAAAAGGAAATTTTTACTGGTTTTTTTAAGCATAGTTTTTGTGTTGACAAGTTCTCTTTCTGCTTGTAAAAAACCACACGTTTGTACTTTTGACCAAAAAGTAGCAAGTGAAGTATATTTACATAAATCTGCAGACTGTTTAAATAAAGCAACCTACTATTATTCTTGTATTTGTGGAAAAAACAATGAAAACTTTTTTGAATATGGTGATGCGCTTAATCATAATTTTGCTATCTATTCTTCAAATAACGATGCAACGTGTCTTTCTAACGGTACTGAAAGCGCAAAGTGTACTAGATGTGATGAAATTGACGTAAGGGAAGAACTTGATTCAATTCTATCACATAGTTTTACGGAAGAAATTGTAGATGAAAAATACCTAGTTTCAAACGCAACGTGTATTAAAAGGGCCGTTTACAATAAATCTTGCGTTTGTGGTAAAAAGGGCGACAAAACTTTTGAAACAGGTGGACTTAGTGGTCACAAATATGGAAGTTTAATAAAAGGCGAACCTGCAACTGAAGAAAAATCTGGCATAAAAGACCATTATAAATGTGGAGTTTGTAAAAAATATTTCGACGCTAATAAAAATCAAATTCTTGATATAACTATCCCTAAAAAAGTAATCATTAAAGGGGTAACGGGCGCTACGCAAAATTCTTTAATTACAGGTTATCAAACTACTTTAACTGAAGATTATATAGCAACGATAAAAGAAACAAATTATATTATTGAAAAAGGTTCCGTTGTCGGTTTTAACTCAACAAACTCAAAACTTTGTAAATCGGTTAATTTTGGTTCAGCCGACCTTGGTATCCCTATTTACGATGCTAATAAAGATGAAATGTTAATGGTTTGGGGTGATACTTTTAGTACTCACGGACACGGCTCTACTTCTGCTTGGACGGGGTTTGTTACTAACAACGGAAATCAATCTAGACATTGGAACAATATGACTCTTGCTAAATCAAACGACGTAACTTACGAAAGTTTAGAAAACGGTTTTAATATTTCTGCCTTTTTAACTGGTACAAATTTTTCAGGCGAGGCTTTAAAAAACGGTGTGTGGGCAGACGGCGTAAACACCTTTGGCCAAATTGCTTCCCCTATACATAGAGTAACTAGTGGCGATAAAGAAACTTCAAAACTTTCAACGGGTGGATTAGTTGTAAACGGAACTATCTATCTATTTTATAGTTCAAACGGTGGTGCTGTTTCAACAACCTTCCACTATTCTGGTTGCGTTAAGTCAACTGACGGTGGTAAAAATTGGGAAAGAGTTCAAGATTTAACTTGGTGTGCATATGATACTAACGAACTTGCAATTGTGGAAAATAACGGCGAAGAAGACGTTGTAATAAAAGACGGAATTAAAAATCTTACGGAATATCAAAAATACGTTGGTTTTAATACTGATACTGAAATAAACGCTCATACAGCTTGGCACTTTACTCAAATGACACCCGTTCAAGATACCGTTGATGACGGAAGATATCAATACTTTTACGGTCAAGGTGGATATAGACAAGATAGCGTTTATATGGCAAGGGTGTTAAAAGAAAATTTAGAAGACTTTTCTTCTTACGAATATTTTAGTGGAAGAGATGAAGACGGTAATACAATTTGGGTAAAAAATGCAAAAGAGGCAAAGCCTTTAATTGAACTTGATGAAAAGGCTAACGGTGGATACGGTGCAAGTAATATTTCTTGTGCCTATAACGAAAAATTAAGAAAATGGATGTTTACAGGTTCAATAGACCCTGTTGGCGAAGAATCTTTTTCAGTAAGAATTATGTTTGCTGACACTATTGACGGTGTTTACTCAAATAGTATGAAACTACTTGTTGACGGAGTAGAGGGCTTTAATAATTACGCTCCACCAAAAGGCTATCCGTTTACAGGATACGTAAAGGGTGCTTTACAACCATACGGAGCATACTTAAGTTCAAAGTGGATATCAGATGACGGATTAAGTTTTTATTGTGTGTTAAGTCAATATAACGATTGTTATAACGTTTCTTTATTAAAAGTAACTTTAGACGCTGAATAAAAAATTATTGAAAAATTAAAAACACCGACAATTGTCGGTGTTTTTTTGTACTTTTATTTAGACTTTTTTTCAATTTCTTTTACCTTTTTCCAAAGTGCAAGGGCTTCTTTGTCGTTGGTTGGCCTTTTTTCGTCCCCAAAAACGTGTGGATGACGGCGAATTAACTTTTCACACAAAACCTGAACAACGTCGTTTATATCAAAAAGTTGTTGTTCTTTTGCAATTTCTGCGTTCATAATAACTTGAAGTAGCACGTCCCCTAACTCTTCTTTTAAGTTTTCGTAATCTTTATTGTCAATTGCCTCTAAAACTTCTTGACTTTCGTTTGCTAAGCAGGTCTTCATACTTTCAAAAGTTTGTGCCCTGTCCCACTCACAACCATCTTTTGAACGAAGGATAGAAACAATTTCTATAAGTTCCTTTAAGTCGTGCTTATCCTTTTCAATATAAACCTTACCGTTAATCTCTCTCATAATCTACCTCTTTTAGGTATTATATTATAATTTTTCTTTTTTGGCAAGATAATATAGTATTAAAAAAAGGCATTTAATAAAATGCCTTTTTTCTTTTTTATACTTGTTAATTTGCTTTTTGAACTGTAAATGATTTTACGTCAAAGCCGTGACCTTGTGCTGCATAAGTATAGAATAAGAATGCAGTTGTATCAGCCGTAGTTGTCATTTCAAATTCATAAGTCATCCAACCGTTAGCGTCTGGTGTTAAATTCTTTATTGCACTATATACGTTGTTGTTTGCACCACCTTGAGTTTGTAATCTTAAGAAAATTGACTTTGTTTGACCACTTTGAAGTTCAAAGTTTTCAGTTAATCTAAATACTAACGTAATTTTAATTTTTTCACCAGTTGCAATACTTTCAGCTACACGGAATTTTAATGCACGAGTTTTTGATGCTTTTGCTACTCTAAACGCTGCATATTTATCTCCGTTTGCATCTTGTTTTATTTCTGCATCACAGCTACTTTCAGTACCATAAGTAGATACTAGCGTTACGCCACCTTGATATTGTATGCCAGGACCTTTTACGCTTAAGCCGTTAGCTTCACCATAACCAATTTTATCCCCTGCGTTAAGTGCGCTAAAATCAGTTGTTGCAGGTAAAATAGTTGCGTTTGATTCTTCTATACTAGTTGTCAACGCACCACTCTTTACTCCCCAACAGTCTACTGCATATACCGTAACTTTACATTTTCCAGCATTTACCGTGATATCACACTCATAAGGAGTGGTCATAGTTTCTGTAGGATTAGAGTGAACTGAATAGTCAGTTACGTGCTTGTTTTCACTAATTAACGCACCCGTTACAGCGTCTTCTACTTTTACTAAATAATGATGAACGAAACTATCGTCAACACCTGCTGGAATAGTAAGTCTTGCACTAGTTAAACTATCTTGAGAACGTTGAACGCTAAGTTCTCCTAAAAGCGTTGGCGCTTTATTTTCTTCTTTTCTATTTTCAAAATTATATTTTTCTAAATGTGATTTGTCAGCCGTTGGATGTGAAATTTCAATAGGAGCACCGTAATGTTCTTCTTTTGCAAAATTTAAACGAGTTGCTCTCATATTTCCATTTCCGTCTAATTGAATAAGCCAACCAGAAGAAGCTTCCGGTGTGTAATTATAAGGCTTAATAGCACCGTATTCAGTACCTACACTTACTACTGAGCCACAACCAAATGCAGTATAATCACCTTGCCATACTGAACGGTCATCGTTTATTGGGAAGTGTGAGTGTCCACTAAAACTTACTGCTTGTGGATACTTTTCTAAAACTGGTGCTAAAGATTTCGTAGTCCATCTTGAAGTTTCTACTTCGTTTTCATAGTTTTCAGGTTGACTGCCGTAAACGGTATCATACATCATTGGGTGAGTATAAATAAATACAAAATCATTAGGATTTTCAGTAGTTATTTCTTCTAACGTTTTATCTAACCAGTCTATTGCTTCTTGTTTAAATGGACAGAAAATTGGGTTTTTAGTATTACTACCGTCAGGACCATAACCGTAATCAGTTGGTTCCATAAATATCATATGTACGCCCTCAAGCACTATATGACGGTATCCACCACGTGTTAAATCCTTTTCAACGTCTGGGAAATATTCATCACCTAAATTCTTATATAAGTTTTCAAGCGTTGCTTCACTATCTGCTCTATAATAACTTTCTGGATACCAAACGTCATGGTTACCCGTAGTCATAAAATAGTTTTTACCTACTGAAGTAGTTTCTAACTTTTGTAGTGCGTCTTTTAAATAACCAACTTGACCACTTGTACCCGTATTTGTTATATCCCCTGCAACACCGATTGCATCAAGGCCGTCAGCATCTAATTTAGCAGCTTCTGCTAATAAATAATTATATGCCTTGTCGTTCTTTTCTCTATTATACTTGTAATCTCCTACTGAAGTAAAGTGTACGTCTGAAAGCGAAGCAAATGAGAAAACTATATTGTTTTCATCAAATACCGTTGACGTGTCTGGACCTGGATCTGGTGTTGGTTGTTTACAAGCAAACAAACTTAATGTTGAGCCCATCATCATTAGTACCAAAATTATGCTTAATAACTTTCTCATATCTATCTCCTTTTATAAACTTCTTCCTAATAAATTTTAAAAGTTCTTAACTAAAATTTTAAAAAAATATATGCTTTATTGTAACATAAGCACTCAACCTTTTCAATATATTTTTAAAAAAAGCCAACATTTGTTAAACAAATGACAAGATTTGTTAAATTTTGATTAATTTTAATAAAAAACCATTTAATTACGTAGCAATTACAAATTTTTATAACGTGAGTGCAACGAACTATAATGCATCGTTCACGATGTTATAATTCAACTTTGTTTTTAAATTTGTAAGTTCTAATTATAGTCGCTTTAGGCTTACACAGTATAAAAGTAACTATTTTAACTTTTAAACTGTGGCTCTTTCCCGTAGGGACAGCAACTACCATGTGCCGTAGGCATATCGCTGAAAGCGATTTCTTCCCGTGCAGTAAAGAGACAAAACTTGTTTTGTAAAGGCTTTTGCCTTTCTTTTTCGTTAGAAAAAGCCTTTACCTAATGTTTTTTTGAATTGTGTACTTGTACACAAAATTCAATAAAACATAATAAAATAGGGAAAACTATAGTTAAATACATAAAAAAAGAACTAATCGTTTGATTAGTTCTTTTTAATGGATGCAGCAACTACCATGTAATTGCTTTAGCAATTATGTCGCGTTCCAGAAAAGCATATACTTTTTTGTTAATAACTACACAGTAGAAAGTTTGTCTACCAGTTAGTAACTGCGACTTCTTCCCGTCCCCAACCGTAAAAACGGTTGGCGGGAAGATTTATGTTGCTTTGCAACATAAAAAAACAGATAGGTGTTTTTACCTATCTGTTTTTTTAATGGATGCAGCAACTACCTATCTTCCCGGGCCGTCGCCAGCCAAGTATTGTCGGCGCAAGTGAGCTTAACTTCTGTGTTCGAGATGGGAACAGGTGGGACCTCACCGCCATCGTCACCGCGATGGTATATAAAGGATTGCTCCAT
>SVHJ01000030.1 GCA_015055835.1 Clostridiales bacterium
CCTGAAATACTAATAATTGAACTTGCGACCTTTCCTGAAGTAAAAATTTCCGTTGCTGAATCTTTTACTTCAGGAAAGGTCGCAAGTTCAATTATTAGTATTTCAGGGGCTAGCGAATTCTTCTATGAAGGAATTGTTGCTTATAGTAATGACAGTAAAATTGAGCGTTTAGGGGTTAAAGAAAGCACTTTAATAGAAAAAGGCGCTGTTAGTACTGAAACGGCTTATGAAATGGCTGTTGGGCTTTTAATGAAAGGTAAAAGCGATATCGTTATTGCTACTACTGGAATTGCTGGGCCTACTAGTGAGGGGGATAAACCCGTTGGCTTAGGTTATATTGCAGTTGGTACAATGCAAGGTGTACACGTTTATAAAAACGTATTTAATGGGGATAGAAAAACAATTACCGAAACAGCAAAAAATACGGCATTGTTTTTAGTTATACAAAATTTAAAAAAATTATAAGAGGAAAAAGATATGGATGATAAAAAATTAAAGGCATTAGAAAGCGTATTGGTTCAAATTGAAAAACAATATGGCAAAGGCGCAATTATGAAACTTGGTGATGATGCTGAGCACGTTGAAATCGAAACTATCCCAACAGGTTGTTTGGCACTTGATTTGGCGCTTGGAATTGGTGGTATGCCAAGAGGTAGAATTGTTGAAGTTTATGGGCCTGAATCTTCAGGTAAAACTACTGTTGCTCTTCACGTAATTGCAGAAACGCAAAAGATGGGTGGGGTAGCCGCATTTATTGATGCTGAACATGCATTAGATCCAAGTTATGCAAAAAATTTAGGGGTTGATCTTGATAATTTATACGTTTCTCAACCAGATACTGGTGAACAAGCGCTAGAAATTACCGACTCTTTAGTAAAAAGTGGCGCTGTTGACGTAGTTATAATAGACTCAGTTGCTGCATTAACTCCTAAGGCTGAAATTGAAGGTGAAATGGGTGAATCTCACGTTGGTTTGCAAGCAAGACTTATGTCTCAAGCATTAAGAAAACTTGCTGGTTCAATTAATAAAACTAAGACTTGTGTTATTTTCATTAACCAATTAAGAGAAAAAGTTGGTGTTATGTTTGGTAACCCTGAAGTTACAACTGGTGGTAAGGCGTTAAAATTCTATGCAAGTATAAGACTTGACGTTAGAAAGGCTGATGCGTTAAAAGATAATGAAGGTATTATTGGTAACCATACGAAAGTAAAAGTTGTTAAGAACAAATTAGCGCCTCCATTTAGAACGGCTGAATTTGATATTATGTATGGAACTGGTATTTCTAGAGAAGGTTCTGCTATCGATCTTGCCGTTTCATATGGTGTTATTGAAAAGAGTGGTGCTTGGTTTGCTTATAACGGAGAAAAAATTGGTCAAGGTAGAGAAAAAGCAAAAGAATATCTTGCACAAAACAAAGACGTTTTAACAGAAGTTGAAAACAAGATATTAGAAATTTATAAAGAAAAAAATAACAAATAAATTGTCAAATTATTACATAAAGGTTATTGACAATCTATTCCTTATACTATACAATATATTGTAGGTGAGATTTTTAAAATCACAAAATATTTTTTATTGTGTTATAAAATTTAATTTTGTTTTAAGTTTTAATTTTAATTTTATTTACAATAGAAAACAGGAGGATATTTTATGGAACAAATTTTTTCATACTTCCTGTTCGCTGGCTTAGGCGCAAACGTGCTTTATTATATAATAGCCGCTGGTGCTTTAATTATAGGTTTTCTTATTGGTTTCCTTATTAAAAGGGTTGTATCTAAAAAGAAAATTGAAGAAACTCAAGTACAAGTTAACAAAATGCTTGAGGATGCGCAACAACAAAGCAAAGCAATTAAAAAAGAAGCTATATTAGAAGCGAAAGAACAGGAGTTAAAACTTCGAAACGAATTTGAGCACGAAGCAAGAGAAAAACGTGCTGAAATTCAAAAAAACGAAAGAAGACTTGTCCAAAAAGAAGAAATGTTGGACAAAAAAGAAGAAAACTTAATAAGAAGAAATGATGAATTATCTCGTCAACAAGCTAACTTGAAAAATAGAGAGCTTGAACTTGATAAGAAAATGCAAGATATTTCTTTACAACATGAAACTATGCTTAAGCAACTTGAAGAAATTTCTCAACTTTCAAGAGAAGATGCTAAAAAAGAGCTTATTAATGCGATTGAAGATGAGGCAAAGAAAGATGCTGCAGTATTAGTTAGAAATATCGAAAACGAAGCTAAGGAAGAGGCTAATAGAAAGGCAAAAGACATTATAAGTCTTGCTATTCAAAAGTGTAGTACTGAACAAGCAACTGAAATTACCGTTTCAGTAGTTCCACTTCCTAATGACGACATGAAGGCAAGAATTATCGGTAGAGAAGGTAGAAATATTCGTGCGCTTGAAAATGCAACGGGTATTGAACTTATTATTGATGATACGCCTGAAGTTGTTATTCTTTCAAGCTTTGATCCAGTTAGAAGAGAAGTTGCAAGAATTGCGCTTGAAAAACTTATTCAAGATGGTAGAATTCATCCTGCAAGAATTGAAGAAACGGTTGAAAAAGTTAGAAAAGAATTAGAACAACAAATTAAGGAAGCTGGTGAAAATGCTATGTTTGAATGTGGTATTTTCGGCTTACACCCTGAAGTTGTTAAGCTTTTAGGTAGATTAAAGTTTAGAACTAGTTACGGTCAAAACGTACTAAAACATTCTATTGAGGTTTCACATTTAGCAGGTTTAATGGCAACAGAACTTGGTGTTGACGTTCAACTTGCAAAGAGAGCTGGTTTACTTCACGACCTTGGAAAAGCTGTCGACCATGAAGTTGAAGGTACGCATATGAAAATCGGTGGTGACCTTGCTAAAAAATACAAGGAAAATAACCACGTTATTAATGCAATCGTATCACACCATGGTGACGTTGAACCAAAAACTATTGAAGCTATTTTAGTACAAGCTGCCGATGCAATTTCTGGTGCTAGACCTGGTGCAAGAAGAGAAACGACTACTAATTACGTTAAAAGACTTCAAAATCTTGAAGAAATTGCTTCAGGATTTAAAGGTGTTGATAAGACTTACGCTATTCAAGCTGGTAGAGAAGTTAGAGTTATCGTTAAACCTGAACAAGTTGATGATGCTACAACTTTATTCTTGGCTAGAGATATCGCAAAGAAGATTGAGTCTGAACTTGAATATCCTGGTCAAATAAAAGTTAGTGTTATTCGTGAATGGAGAGCGACTGAATTTGCAAAATAATAAAAAAGGCAGGGAACTGCCTTTTTATTTTTAATTTTAGAATATTTTATATATAATTTTAATAGATTATTTACACGTATTTGTCGTTTAGGAGTATAAGATGATTAAATCATATGAAAAGGATTTTTTAATATCTCTTTTAGAGAGAATGATGCTTGTTAGAAAGTTTGAAGAAAAATTACAAGCTTTATTTTTGGACGGCAAATTACACGGTACTACGCACTTAGGAATTGGCGAAGAGGCCTCTTCAGTTGGTGCTACGTTTGCTTTAAAAACTCAAGACTATCTTTTTGCTACTCACAGAGGCCACGGTCAAGTAATTGCAAAAGGTACTGACGTTAAAAAAATAATGGCTGAAATGTTTGGCAAGAGAACGGGTGTTAGTTCGGGACTTGGTGGTTCTATGCACTTAGTGGACGTTCAAAAGGGTGTTTTAGGTACTAACGGTATAGTTGGTGCAAACTTGCCACTAGCCTGTGGAACGGCGCTTTCAATTAAAATGAAAGGCGAAAAAGACAAAGTTGCCACTGTTTTCTTTGGGGACGGTGCATCTAACGAGGGTGTTATTCATGAGTCAATGAATATTGCATCTATTTGGAATTTGCCTGTAATTTTTATTTTGGTTAATAATGGTTATAGTGTTTCAAAAAAACTTTTTGAGGTTACTAAAAATACCGATTTAGCTAATAGAGCGACTATGTATGGCTTTAGTGGTTATGACGTTGATGGTAACAACGTTTTAGAAGTTTATGAAACTGTTAAAAAAGCAAGGGAAGATGTTTTAGCAGGGAAAGGTCCTGTTTTAATTGTTGCAAACACTTACCGTATTTCAGGGCATAGTAAGAGTGATAATAACTTTTATAGAGATGAAGGGGAAATTGCAAAAGAAAAAGTTAAAGACCCTATAACAGCGTTTATTGGCTTATTAAAGGGTGAAAATCTTGTTTTTGATGATGAAATAGCCTTTTTGGAAAATAAAGTTAATAGTTTAATTGACGAAGCTGTTGATTTTGCTATTAAAGCTCCTGAGCCAACTATTGATGACGTTATTAAAAGAGTTTATGCCGAGTAAAGGAAAGTAAAATATGAAAAAGATTACTTATGCAAAAGCTATTAAAGAGGGTATTTCAGAAGAAATGCGCCGTGATAGTACCGTTTTTATGATAGGCGAAGATATAGGTGTTTATCGCGGTACGTTTGGCGTTTCTGACGGTATGCTTGAAGAGTTTTCTAAAGAGAGAATTATAGATACGCCTGTTTCAGAAACGGCTTTTATGGGCGTTGCTATTGGTTCAGCTATGACTGGGCTTAGACCAGTTGTTGAACTTATGTTCTCTGACTTTATGGCTGTTTGTTATGATCAAATTATAAATCAAGCTGCTAAAATGCATTTTGCTTTTAAAGAAAAAGTTCCTATGGTTATAAGAACTGCATCTGGCGCAGGGACGGGGGCATCTTTTCAACATTCGCAATCTTTAGAACAAATGTACGCGCACGTACCAGGATTAAAAGTTGTTATGCCGGCTACCCCTTATGATGCAAAAGGTTTAATTAAATCAGCAATTAAAGATGATAATCCGGTTGTATTTTTAGAAAGTAAAGCTCTTTATAATGATGAAGACTATATTCCTGATGATGAATATTCAATTCCATTAGGTGTTGCTGACGTTAAAAGAGAGGGTAAAGACGTTTCTATAATTACATATGGTAGAATGGTAAAAACTGCTCTAGAAAGCGCTAAAAGGCTTGAAAAAGAGGGGGTTGACGTTGAAATTATTGATTTAAGAACTTTAGTTCCACTTGATACAAATGCAATAATTAGTACGGCTAAAAAGACAGGCAGAGTTTTAATAGTGCACGAAGCGGTTAAGTTTGCTGGTTTTGGTGGTGAAATTTTAAGTACTATTATTGAAAGTGATGCTTTTAATTTTTTGAAAACAAACGTTAGAAGATTGGGATTAGGATATCACGCAATACCTTTTAATAAAAATTTGGAAGAAGAGGTTTTTCCAACAGTAGAAAAAATTGAGTTTGAAATAAAAGATATGTTAAAACAAAAAAGTCAAGATTAATCTTGACTTTTTTCATCTTTTACATATTCAATAACTTCTTCAATTCTACAATTTAATATCATACATAAATCGTTTAAAGTAACCGTTGTTATAGGTTTATTGTGCTTTAGTCTGTCAATAAGACTTTTGCTTATATTGTATTTATTAATCAATTTGTAAGTAGAAATTCCTTTCTTTTTTAAGGTTTCATAAAACGGCTTATAGGTAATCATTTTTTATCCTCTATTTATAGATAATCATCTTTTTATAGAGTATATCATTAATTAAAGTTTTTGTAAAGTAAAAAAATCTTTTTTTAAAAAAATAGTTGACTTTTTTACTTTAGCGTATTAAAATATTAGTATAAGAAAATAAGAGGTGCTTGATATGGGTAAATTTTCTATTGAAGCGTTTGACGTTTTTTTTGAAGCAATATTAAAATTAAATAGTATTGAAGATTGCAGGCTTTTCTTTGAAGATATTTGTACGATAAAGGAATTAGAGGGTATATCTCAACGTTTAGAGGTTGCTAAATTATTAAAAGAAAAGAAAAATTATCAAGAAATTTCAAAAATAACAGGTGCTAGCACGGCTACTATTAGTAGGGTAAATAGATGTCTGGTATATGGAAACGGTGGATATGATATCGTTTTTAAGGATGAAAATAAATAATTTTAAGACGGCAAAGGTTGCCGTCTTTTTTAATATCTAACTCCTAAAATATGTATACATCTAAAACTATTAAAAGAATAGGATGTAAGAGGGCGATCTAAAGCATCATTAGTGTGCGCGCAAACTAAAGGAATATTATTTTTAAATTCCGTAATTATTAAATTATGGTAATAATCGTTAGGATTTCCAAGTTGAATAAAGTCGCCAATTTTTACTTCTTGAAAAGATACTTCTACACCAAAAGGTCCGTAAGAAGTATTTTTTATTAAAAAGTTATAAAAATAATCAACGTCAGTCCAAGCGGGAGCACGGTCATTTATAGAATTATAATACCAGCCTAAAGGATAATTGTAATTCATAACAAAAGAGCCGTTAAAAAGGCATTGTGAGGCAAAATTTGTGCAATCTCCACCTATTTTATCAAAGTTGTAATAATTAGGGTTACGGTCAAAAGCCCAGCTTTTAGCGTAATTAACAGCGCTTTTTCTATCATATTCTTTAATCATAATATAAAATATGAAAAAAAATAAAAAAATGTAAACAAAAAAACCTAAAACAAAAAATGTTCTAGGTTTATTTTGTGAGTAATCTAAAATTTTGATACCATTTTCGGGTGGGTGCAAAATTCAGAATTATAGGTGCATTTTCCTACAAGGGTTTGCACTCATCTTTAGTTCGACAAATTGTAATTTGTTAGCTTATTTCAATTTTCCAAGCTTCGCAGTATTTACAATAACGATCAACGTAGTTTCCTTATCAAGCACCTGCTCGGGATTGATATTCACGTTGACTTTCTCACCCTTCTTAATAGCTACGATATTGAAGCCGTATTTTTTGCGAAGGTTGAGTTCAATCAAATTTTTACCGCACCATTCGTCCTTTACGTCGATCTCCACCATTGATACGTCCTTTGACAGCGAGATCATATCAATAAAGCCCGAACTGAGCAGGTTCTTGGCAAGGCGGATGCCCGACTCATTCTCGGGAAATACCACCTGATCCGCGCCTACACGAAGCAATATCTTTTGATGCATCTCGTTGGCGCATTTTGCGATAACGGTTTTAACGCCTGCCTCCTTGCAAAGCGTGACAGCCATGACGCTCGCTTCAAGATTGCTCGCCATACAGACGATAACGGTATCAATATTGCCAATACCAAGACGGGAGATGACCTCCGCATCGGTCACGTCG
>SVHJ01000031.1 GCA_015055835.1 Clostridiales bacterium
TACTAAGTGATACACCCGTAACTGTTTGAACTGGACGGAACTTAATAGTATCAGAAACACCTGAAATTGTTTCAGTTATAGTAAGTTCGTAATACCAATTATCATCAGTGTATCTAAAGAACTTGTTATCGTTCTCCATCTTAGAACTGCTTACACGTGTTTGGCTTGTGATATAATTTTCTGGCGTGCAGTTTGCTTTTATAATTATCGTATTACCTGACATTTCAATATCAAACATACTGCTATACCATGGTGCTACCGTAGTAATATCATCAAGATTTACAGTTTCTTCAGTTCCATCAATCCAAGTAACTGCATCAGTTGTAGTGTTAACAGTATTGTCTTTTGTTACGATACTGCCATAACCCTTAATTGAATAAGTAAAATTACAATCTGCACCTACTTGTTCAAAAACGTTAGATGGCATAGCACGCAACTCACATGGATTTCCAATCCCTATTTTTATATAACTACCAAAAGAACCAGAGTCACCATTCAAATTATCACCAACAATTGTCAAAGAAGATGGTTTACCAATAAAACTTACAACACAGCTATCTGCAAACCTACCTTCACGAGTAATTACTGAAATAATAATTTCGCCACTAAATGCTTTATAACAAGTAATAACTGCGTTTGCACTACCATCACTTTCAGGAACTACCGTTATATAGTCGTTTACATTACTAGTGTTTGTAGTATCAGCCCATTCTACAGTCCAATCTACTTTTTTATTAGGTGCATTTTCTGGATATACAACTGCATAAACATTAACTGATACACTACCTGCTGCACTTCTCTCTAACCCTGTTTGAGAAAAAGACATCGCCCTTGGCATTGCATAAGTTTTATTTTCGGTCATATTACCATTATCCCCAACAGCAACAGTATTTTCTTGCGTTTTATCTTTAGTAGGAACACACGATACAATCGTTACTACTGCCGCTAAAACTAAAAGAACTGCAACTATAATTGCTATAACTTTTTTCTTCATATCTTAACCCTCCATTTTTACAGGTCTAGCCTGCTTATTGTATTGTTTGATGTACTTATCTGATTTCTTACGATTTTTAACGCCTTTCCTATATCCAATACCGGATGCAAGTTTTGCACCAAATCTATCGGGAATATTATAAGCATCATCCCAGCCTCTTGAGTAACCAACATCATAGGAACGACGTAGGTCTCCCCAATAGTTTTTTGAATAAGTTTTTACTTTGTTTCCAGCATCCTTCATAGATTGCTTGAAACCTTTTTTGTTTTTATTTTTTTCCATAATATCCTCCTTTTAATTTTTTATTACTACTCTACAGCATCGGGAAGTTCTATTCGATTATCAACTGTAATTGAACAAGTATATTTTTCCCCTGCTACAAATACGTTAATAGTTGCAGAACCTTCACCAACTGCTTTAACAACGCCATCTTTTACAATAGCAACTGTCATATCAGTAGATTGCCACCAAATAGACGTAGGAATTTCTTCTGCTATTTCAACATTAATAGTAAATTCTTCATCTAATTTTAGGTCTTTGGCTGTTTCAGAAAGTGTTACAGAATACATGCTACCATTGTCAGTTGGCTCTACCAAACCGGCTACAAGGTCAACTGATTGATTTATAACGCCCTTTAAGATGTCAATGTTAGACTGAGGCATATACAAGTCTAAAGCTGCTCTTTCGTTTAGCATTTCTGCTGCCGCATATGCATAAGAACAAGCATAATTTTGATAACTTAAACCTTCTGGTAAAGAAGCATACTTATAACTTACGTTTTCGCCATCAACAGTCTTAACAAAACCTATACCTAAAAGCTGCATATTTACGCCTTGATATGGGATATTAGCAATAGAAGCCTTGTGTATATAATGACTTAAAGAGCCATCTGCTGATGTAATTGCCACAGGTTTAGACTCAACAAAAGATGGGTCTAATTCGTTTTTTTCAAACTCTTTAATCCAATCTATCTTTTCATACGATTCACCCGTATCAACTTGCGTAAAGAAGCGTAATGGTCCAAAAAGTGTTCCAAAACTCTTATTTTCATCTTTAGATACTTCGTTATATAATTCTGGTGAAATTATTGTCGTATATCTAAGCCCTATTGGTTCATTAAGCCTAAAATCAGGCATTGCCGACATAACCAGTCCTTCTTGAATAGTAGTAACTTCACTATCAACGTTATTGCCACCACCATTATCAACGGAGCCTGTATTATCACTATCTTTTTTGTTTAAGACAACAAATACTGCGCCAGCTGCTGCAATAAGTAAAATTATTATCAAAAGCCACGCTACTACTTTGCCTGTCTTTTTTTGTTTGTAACTATAATTCATTTTTTACCTCCAAATTTTAAAATACCGCCCTATGCAATATTCACAGGGCGGCTTTCATTAATTATTTTGCAAGCATAGTAAGAAGTGCTTTATCTGAATTACGATAAGGTTTAACCGAACATTCGTAAACTTCGCCGTTTTCATCCTTGGTAAATACTGAATAAGTATTGCCAGAAATAACGTTACCGTTTTCACCTTTAATTTCAAAAGGCGTTATTTTAAGTTCTGCTTCCATAGCATCCCCAAAAACGATATCTAAAACGGTATAACCACCCTTATCAGGAGGTGCAACTGCAATCTTTACGTCTTTACCTCTGATATTGCCTTTAATGAAATACGAAAAATACGTCTTTTCGTTCTTTTCAAACGTCTCTCTTTCTACCATAATTACCTGTTTCTTAGCCATTTTCTTTTATCCTCCTATTTTTCTTAAATTAAGCGCCTTTCTTTTTAGAAATTGCTCTGGCTTGTTCTAAGGTTTTACCTTCTGCAAGTGCTTTCTTAAACTTATACATACCTGCATTGTCTGATTGTGCTAAAAGATAACCGGAACGGAAACCCTTGTTATAGTCATCAAGGGGTTGATTTTTCTTAGGACCTCTTTCGTGCACCATCTTTTTTCTTTCTTGTGCATAACCCGCAGCACGTTTATTAGGGGATATCCACTTCCTTTCGTTGTAATTAGTATTTGATTTTGCCATATTGTTTTTTAATCTCCTTTTTATATAAATTTTTAATAATATTTGCCCGTAATACAGATAGCACAATGCCCGTTTTGCCGTTAGCTAAGCGTGAATTTTAATATTAAATTGTTGTTTTAATGCCGAAAGGGAATTATTTCTAAAACACTACGTTTCCTGCGACCTTACTGCTGGAAGGTGGCCACCTTTATCTAACGTTAGTCCACAAGTTACGAAGTCGGTTTGCTCTAACCCCAACGGAATTAAGTTGTTATAAAAAGCTTAAAAGCGCTTTTACTTGATATATCTTCGGCTATAGCTCGTAGATGGCAAGCGTTTACCGTTGACAAACTTTCTATCTGCAAAAATATTTTCATATTGCTTATCACGGGCTTTAGTTCTTTCATAAAAAACGTCACTACTATAAGTGATGGTTTCGCCCCTATCATTAAGTTCTATAGAAATGTCCTGCTTAACGATATATCTTTTAGTGCGATAAACATTTACAGCATCTTCACAAAAATCTGGAATATTACCGAACATTTGTCTTAACCCTCCTTTCTAAATTCTTCAACAAAAAATTCGTTTAATTGCTTACTTAAAAGAGCAATTTGACTAATTGACACACCCCAATCTTCTGCAACCACTAATTGTGAATTGTTTCGTAAATATAACGATACGTATAGGTCATAAAGCCTTATAGGTGCATTCAATATCTTTTTGTTATACGATTCCACCATAGCCAAAGCCAATGGACTGCCAATTACTTTCGATACCTTTTCAAACTCTTCAATTTTAGAGTAATAATGCCTTATATCTCTTAAATCTTCTCTTACCCTTGCCAATGTCTTCATTTTCTTACACCACCGTTTCTTCCAAAACTTTTCATTATCGTTTCCAAAACCTTTTCATCCTCACCGGATAATGTTCCTTTTAACCTTTCCAATAATTCAAACTGCTTTGCCGTTAAATACCTTTCATATAAATCAAAGCCGTCTTGAACGTAAACGCAACCACCGGTTCCTTTTCTTGTGTCAATGGGGTAAGAACACGAAAGCACTTCAATATCATATTGAATTGTGCGTCTTGCAACACCTAGCTCATTAGCTAAGTTGTCAATCTTTTCAGAACGACGCATATTTAATATGTCTATAATGCGTTGCCTACGCTCGATTGTGCTCTGCATATTCTTACCTCCTTTTTTGTTTTGTAGCCGTATTCTAAAACTCTAATGTGCAACCTAATTGCGCATTGAAAAAAGTTTTTTAATTTTTTTGAAATTTTTTTCGCAACAACATACACGGCTCTTCTTCTGTTGTGCCTGTATTCTAAAACCCTAATATGCAACCTAATTGCACATTGAAAAAGTTTTTTTAATTTTTTGAAAGTTTTTTTGAGAACGAAAAAAAGCCCCCGAAAATCAGACTGCACGTAATGCAATCTAATTATCGAAGGCTTCACAATTTACTTGGCTCACTCTTGCGATTTTAAGTATTGGTCTTTCAAGGGCTTACGCAGCGACTCTCGTCCTTCTGCCTTGTAGTCTAATATACTGTTTATTTAGTTTTGTATAAGGATTTCTTCTCCCAATGGTGCATAAATATCTTCAACAATATGCCGCCTACTCATTTCTCTGCTCACATACCTAGTTTTACAAATAGGGCACTCAACTTTTAGCAAACCATTAGCATCACGATAACCTAATATTTTTTGTCCACAATTTCGACAGTAGCCAAAAACAACCGTGGTATTCCCCTTTTGCATAAATTTGCTCCTTATTATTTAATGTTTGCAACCCTTCCTTTTTATAAACACGAACATTTGTTCGTTTTGTGTCTAAAATTATACTCCCTTTTGCATTTAAAGTCAACGCTACTTGGGAGCAGAGTTAAAAATAATTTTAGAAAAATTTCACTAAAAAATGTCAGTTTCTCTTGACAAGTAAAAACACCCAAAATCTTGTCAAAAATGTTCCGTCTGAGATTTTCCGCAAAACTATATTATCAAACTAATGATGACAACTCTTGTCATATTTAAAAAATAAATCTACCTTTTTTAGAATTTTGCTACTAAATAAATTTCCTTTCTTTTTTGGTGGGTGGTTCGTATCATAAGCACCCCTTTTTCCTGTCAAGCGTCGTCTAAAAGATTTGCTTAATTTAATAATGAATATACGGCTAATCTTTTTTCCTTTGGTTTGACAGTCGGGCTGCTTATGATGTTCGGTAGCTGGAAAGAAAATTTATTTTTAATAAGGAGGTAGATTTATAAATGATTATAAGTTTTTGTAGTTTTTTAGAACTCTATATAACCTACTGCAAGTTATTGGTTTTTAGTAGAATTTATTGATTAACACCTTTGATTAAATCTATGCAACAATGGAATCAAGAAAAAATTTAATCAGAGAAATAAGCGTATAGCAAAAATGACAAGCTTATTAATAGTTGCATTTTCTGGGCGTAATACGTACCTACTTTGGTCGTAGTGCGCTCTTTTCTCTATACAAGGAGAAATATGGAAAATAATGTAAACAATTTTAACGCTTTTTTAGAAACTGTTAGCCAAATGATGGATAACAAAGATTTTGTTGACCTCTTGAAACAAAAGAAAAAAGAACAAAACGAACAAAATTTAGCATTTACTGAAAAGGAGATTGAAAAAATGCCTAAAACATTTAGAAAAGAATTTAGAACCGATGGTTGCACAGCCAGAGTGTATAAATCTAAATTCAGTAAAAACACGTATGGTTATGTAATCAAATACCGAAGAAACGGCTATAATGTTTACGCTGCCGACGTTAATCTTGAAAAAGCAAAAGAGAAATTTATTGAAAAACTTAAAACAGCCGAAAAAATTGTGCAAGCTACAAAAGGAACACCTAAAACATTTAATATGTTTGCTATGTTCTATTTTGAGAAGTTCCGAAAACGGACTGTTACACCGAAAACTTATGAGGGGGATATAAACCGATATAAGAAATACCTTTTACCCTACTTTGAAGAAAAACCACTTTTGAAAATTACTTCCCTAGAATGTCAAGAACTAATTGATGAAATTGTAAACACAGGCAAAGGCAAAACAGCCGATGAAATTTTTTCACTATTATCGGTTATTTTCAAAAATGCTATAGCTCATAGTGTTTTACAAAAAAATCCTATGGATATAGTAATTCATAAGAAGCACCAACGTGAACACGGAAAGGCTTTAACAAAGGAAGAAGAAATAAAACTGCTTCAAGAAACAGCAGGCACAGAATACCAACTTATGTATGCAATCGCTTTATATACTGGTATGCGACCTAATGAGTTTGAAACGGCAAAACGTGATGGCGATTTTATTATTGCAAACAACAGCAAAAGAAAAGGTGGTAAAGTAGAATCTAAACGTATTCCTATAACACCTATGCTTAAACCTTATATAAAGGATATACAGGAATTTACTTTTTATAAGCCTTATACGTTGCGTGAAAAATTTAATTCAATATTGCCAAACCATATCCTATATGATTTAAGAACAACATTTTATTCAAGGTGTACCGAGTGTGGTATTTCTGATGTAGTGCAAAAATTATTTGTTGGTCACTCTCTAGGAGAACTTGGAAATGCTTATACAGACTTATCTGATGACTTCTTACTAAAAGAAGGCAATAAATTAAAATATTAAAAAATGAAAAACGAGAGCCTAAAAAACTCTCGTTTTTTTCTTGCTTTTTAAGGTGTAGAACTTGACAAACAACTTGACAAAACGCAAAATAAAACTTTTGAAAAATCTCAAAAGTGGTCAAAGCACCCCTGTTTCAAGGGTACAAAGTGGTTAAAAACGAAAAAAATCAGCCATTTTTGACTGATTTTTCGTGATTTTGGTGACCCCTACGGGAATCGAACCCATGTTACCACCGTGAAAGGGTGGTGTCTTAACCGCTTGACCAAGGAGATCGGA
>SVHJ01000032.1 GCA_015055835.1 Clostridiales bacterium
TCTTTTCTAAATTAGTTTTTAGTTCTTAGTCTATTTCTTTCTCTCTTTGCCTTTCTGTACTTAGTTATTTTCTGTACTATGTAGTTGTCAATCTGCCAAACGTTATTAACCGACATCGGTCTTAATTAATAACGCAATTTATTTTACCTCTTAAAGGAGAACATATCAATCCCTTAAGCGATAGCCTAAATATATTAACATACCATTTTTTTTAAGTCAAGCAAAAAAAAGGTATTTTTGCAAATTTTTTTAGATTTTTTTAATTAATTTTTTTAACACTTTTTTAACCTCTTTTTTTATACCTTTCTTATAACAATATATAGTATATATATAATATTATACATACTAATAGCCATTAAATTCTTTTTAGTTTGCTGGGTTTTTTTAAAAAATGGAAATTTTAAAAAATAAATTTAAAAAAATAGTTTATAAATGGTTGACTTTATTTTTTTCCTTTGGTATAATTTTTTAGCATTGTTAAAGGAGTACAGTTTTGCGGGTGTAGTTCAATGGTAGAATTCCAGCCTTCCAAGCTGGCTGCGTGGGTCCGATTCCCATCACCCGCTCCAAAATGCTTAACTGTCAGTATGCACCTGTAGCTCAGCAGGATAGAGCATCGGCCTTCTAAGCCGAGGGTCAGGGGTTCGAATCCCTTCAGGCGCGCCAGTATAACGGCGGGTGTAGCTCAGTTTGGTTAGAGCGCAAGATTGTGGCTCTTGAGGTCGTGGGTTCGACTCCCATCACTCGCCCCATTACTTTTAACAATTTGCATATAGGGGTATCGCCAAGCGGTAAGGCACCAGATTTTGATTCTGGCATTCGTTGGTTCAAATCCAGCTACCCCTGCCAAAACAATTTAATGACCCATTAGCTCAGTTGGCAGAGCACGTGACTTTTAATCACGGTGTCCCGCGTTCGAATCGCGGATGGGTCACCAAGATGCACCATTAGCTCAGCTGGTAGAGCACCTGACTCTTAATCAGGGTGTCCGGGGTTCGAGTCCCCGATGGTGTACCAGCGGATGTGGCGAAATTGGCAGACGCGCTAGACTTAGGATCTAGTGGGCGACCGTGGGGGTTCAAGTCCCTTCATCCGCACCACGTCAAAGCAAGACTTTTGGTCTTGCTTTTTTCTTTACAAAAAAAGCAAAGACTTTATCGTCTGCTTCTCCTTCTCCCCAAAAATATTTGCAAAGCAAATCTTTTCGTGGGCCCCTTGGTATTTTTTTATTATGTAAGTCAATATGGGACTTGAACGGGCAGGTTGCGACAACTTAAAAGTTTGTTTGTCCCCTATAGTTGTCGTAAAACAGTACGGTGTACTGTTTTCCTGCCCAGGCGTGATAGTGAAGCGAAAGCGAAACGGAGCAAGTCCCTTCATCCGCACCATAAAAAAGCAAGTGTTTCTATCACTTGCTTTTTTTGTTATTAAAAACTTTTTATTTATATTTCAATATTCTTTCCTGCCACAAACAACGTCTATGCTAACGTCAAAAAAATCCGCAATCTTCCAACACTCTACAATACTTGGTGCATTTACCCCCTGCTCCCAACGAGATAAGTTTGCCTGACTTGTTCCCAATTCCTTTGCAAGTTGGCGTTGCGAAAGACCTTTTTCTATTCTTAATTCCATAATTTTGTTTTGCTTAAAGTTATATTCCATATTTATATATTATACAAAAATGTATCAATACGCTTGACATATACAAATTTGTATCATATAATAATTTTATCAAAAATTTAAGGAGATATACTTATGAAGAAAATTATTTGCATTTTAACAACCACTTTAGTTCTTGTGTTTTCTGCTTTTTCTCTAATGGGATGTAGCAAAACAAGCATTGAAGGAGTATTCCAATATCAAGAAGGTTCTTATACCTATCTTTTATATCTTTATAATGATGGTTCTGGTTATAATCTAACAATAAAAAATGACAATATTATTCATAGCACACATTATAACTACCAAGTTTTAGAAGAAAATAAATATCTTGCTATCAACTCTGTAGATGGTAGCGATACTGAAATTGTTAAATATGAACTTATTGACAAGAACCATATTGTTATTGACGGAATGACGTTTACAAGAAAATAAGTACAAAAACAATCAATAAAAAAGCCGAGAAGAAATCTCGGCTTTTTTGTTTGAAATTTTTTATTTATATTATACGTTTGCAGTCATTGTAACTGATTTTATATCAACATAAGATGGCTACAGCCTACGCCAACAAGTAGCATAGACATTGATGCTAAAGCAAGCATTATTGAAATAACTATTGAAACAAGTTTTTTCATAATCCTTATTCCCTCTCTTTTTATATTTTAGTACAATTTTAGTATACAACTTTAAAAAATCAAACGCAAGTGAAAATAAAAAAACGACAAGATTTGTTAAATTTGTGGCAAAATTTGTTAAATGAAATTTACATAAAAAAACGGCAAGTTTTTTCCTTGCCGTTTTTACATAATTTTTAATTATATATTAAAATTGTTCCTAAACAGTCCAAAATTTCTACGTCGTAATAAATTTGCATTCCATAATATAAAGGTATATAGACTTCACTTTTTACCGATTGCCAATTTCCGTTTATTAAATCGTTTTTATTATAAAAATTAAAATATAAAGTTTTTAAGTCAACCGTTGTTTGTTCGCCGATTGTTTCCCCTATTCCCAAATAAACGTACTCCGTTTTTAATTTAAGCGTAATAGTTAAATTATTTTCAATGCCAATTTTTTTGTTTTCATACTCTTTTTTAAGGGCTACTTTTATATTATAATTTACACTTGTCGCTGATAAAACGTCTTTTGTTAAGTATACGTCAAAATATTTATCCACGTTAAGTGCTGTTACGTTTACTTTTTCTACGGTATGAAAATATTCTAAAGGCTTTTTTGATACTGAATAACTTTTTGATATATCCTCTTTAAACTCGCTATACTTTAGCGTTAAGTATCTATCTCCAACAAATTTTGCCGTGGTGATGCCTAAAATTCTCCCTTTATCATTAGAAAGAATTCCCCCACTACTGCCGTGGTCTATAAATGCAGTTGACTCATAAAAATCTTTTTGGCCGTCTACTGCGTTAGTGCTAGTTATTTGCCCTTTAGTAAAAGACAAATTGCCGTTTGGATAGCCTAAAGCATAAACGACGTCGCCAACGTTAACGTCGGTTGCAAATTCTACTGGGATAGATTTTAGTGGCATATCAATTTTACATATTGCGTAGTCAAGCGTTTCGTTATAAACGTGTATAAATTTAACGTCGTAAGTTGTAAGTTCATAACTTGCTTTTAAGAAATAACAGTCTTTAACTACGTGAGCGTTTGTAATAAAAGTACCATTTTCATCAATAAAAAAGCCTGAGCCTTGCGAAAGTAAAGTAGTGCCGTCAATATCGTACGAATATATCTCTACAATAGACTTTGTAAGTTTTAGACGAATTTCTTCAGAGGTTAACTTGATTTTTCGTATAGTTTCACTCTTTAGTGGCTCTCCACAAATAGTACATTCTGTGTGTTTAATACCTTCTTCATCTAAAGTTGCTTCTTTGTCTATAATCCAGGTACTCTCAATATGATTACAAGGCGTTTGAGTACACGCTGAAAAAATGAGTAAACTTAAAATTACACAAATAAAAAGAACTAAATATTTAATTGCTACCTTTCTTCTTTTTTCCATAAATATCTTTTTTATCTTGTTTTTTATTTTATTATATTTTAGCAAACTTTACTGTAAATAACAATATCTTTTGCAAAAAATAAACCACCTAAGAAATTTTCCTTAAGTGGCTTTTTTTTAATCTACGTTTACGCCTTTTTTAAATAGTCTGTTACACATAAAGTAAAAGGTTATTGCAAATAGCACGTATAAAATAACTGCCGTAACCATTATAATTGTAAACACGTTTGCTGGTAAAACTTCTAAAAACATTGATTTTATGTTCCCACTAACAAGTAGCGCTAAAGCAACTGCCGTAAATGTAATTAACATACTTGCCATATAGTAAATTACAAACCATATTAACCCTTTTAGCGTTCTTTTTTCATTATAAGTATGCGCTTTTACTATTGCCGTAAACCCTGCGCTTATTAAAAAACAAATTTGTGCAAAAAATATTCCTGCTATTAAAAGTATAAACGCCGTGCCTGACATATTAAAACCAGAAACTGCCATCTGTATTAAGCCTTTTAAGCCTTGCATAAGTTCTTTTGTATATAAAACTATAAATAAACTTACAACTGACACGACTATGCTTGTTAAAATTATTATTAAAGCAGATAAATATTTTGATAAAAGTAGTTTTTGTTTTTCCACCGGTAAAGTGTGGGTTAAATAACTTTGGTCTTTATAAAAAGACTGGTTAAATGCAACTAGTATTTGTACGAAAGTGTTTACTAAAATTGAACCTATTATTGAATAGGTTATTCCTGCAAATACTTGACTGATTATAAAAACCAACTGAACGCTATCCCCTAGTTTTATTAGTCTTGTTAAAATTGAAACGGCTAGGGCTATTGGATATAAATAAATTAAAAGATTACTCATTTTCTTTAAGTCGTATTTTAATAACTTTTTAATCATTTTACTATTCTCCTAAAAATTTCGTCTATTGATGAATTTTCTTTTTCTCTTAATTCTTCAGCGCTACCCTCTAGTACCACTTTGCCATTATCTATTAAAACTATTTCATCAAGAATTTTTTCTACGTCTGCTATTAAGTGGGTTGTTATTAATAAACTTGAGCCTTCATCAAAATTAGAAAGTATGGTTTTTAATATTCTTTCCCTACTAACTGGGTCAACACCACCTAACGGCTCGTCTAAAACGTAAAGCTTTGCCTTTCTACTCATAACAAGCACAAGTTGCAGCTTTTCTTTCATACCTTTACTCATTTTAGGTAGTTTTTGATTTGCGTCAAGATCTAAATCTTTTAATAAAGAAACTGCCTTTTCTTCATCAAAATCTTCATAAAAATCTTTGAAAAGGTTTATTACGTCAATTACCCTTTCATTACCTTCTAAATAACTTCTTTCAGGTAGGTATGATATTATTTTTTTGCTTTCTACACCTACTTTTTTACCATCAATTAAAATTTCCCCTTTGTCTACTGTTAATAGGTCGTTTATCATCTTAATTATGGTAGTTTTTCCACAGCCGTTTTTACCTAAAAGCCCAACTATTTTGCCACTTTCAACAGTAAAACTTACGCCGTCAATAACCTTTTTAGCATCAAAACTTTTTTCTACGTTTTTTATTTTTAAAAGTTCCATAGTTACTCCTTACTACTTAATATTTCTATTATCTCTTCCTTTTTTACCCCTAAGTCTATACAAGAAACATAAAAGTCGTTTGCCATTTTTTCTATCGTTTCTTTTTTCAGGTTTTCAATTATGTTTTCGTTTTGGGTTACAAACTTGCCGTTAGTTCTTTCAGTTACTATTATTCCCATATTTTCTAATTCAAACAGCGCTTTTTGAACAGTATTTGGGTTTACTTCAAACTGCATAGAAAATTCTCTTACCGACGGGAGTTTTTCCCCTGCTTTGTATTTTTTGCTTATAATTTCTTTTTTTAAATAATCGATTATTTGTAAATATATTGGAATATCTACCTTAAAATTAAAGCCCAAGGTTGTTCTCCTTAATTTAACTGTATTACTTAACTAATACAATAATACAATTTAAAATGATTTTTGTCAACAAATTTTATAAAAATTTTAAAATAAAAAAAGGGAGAAATTTTCTCCCTTTTAAGCCATTTATTTATTGCAGTAAAAGTCGTAAAGTTCTTCTTCTGCAAAGTGTAGTTTAGTTAAGTAGTTTTTTGCAGTTTTTAGGTACATAAAATAGGTTGTTTTATCGGTCGCTATATCAAAAGCGTCCCCTTTACCTAAAAAGTCGTATTCTATATGTACTGAATACATTGAAGAAACGGGTTTATTTAAACTAAACGGCGCGCCGTCAACCACACCTTCGAAAGTAAAGCCGTTTTTGTCGTGAGTAAATTTTGCCTGACCAACTTCAATAACACCTACTTTACTTGAGTAGTAGTCGGTTACCCTTACTTCATCTTCAAAATGGTAGGTACCTTTTTCAACCTCTTTTCTAACTTCTTCCCTTTCCCATCTGTACCAGTCAGGGATATGTGAAAAGCCTTTGTCGGTGTTTACGCCCTTTAACCTATTTAAGGTGTCAAGTTCCCATTTAGCGCCACATTCGTTACACCAAAGATGTATGCCACCACTTTCCATCTTAAATTCCGTTCCACAGTGTGGACATTTATATAATATTTTGTAAAGTCCGTCTGCCCTTTCTTTACATTTAGTATGATAGCCTTTTTCTACTTGCCACTTATACTCATCTCTTTCAAACGCTTTTTCAATTTTTTCTTGAATTTCATTAGTAGTTAATTTTTCAAGGTCTTCAACGTCAAAAAGTTTATATAAATGGGCTTCTTGCCTGATTTTTCTATAAGGGTGTTTGCTCCATTGTGGAGAGTTCAAAAAGTTTCCGTACGCTTTACACATTACAACTGGAACTTTTGCGTGTTTGCAAAATTTGCCTAAGGCTTTATCTAACCTTTCTTCTACACCTGCTAAAGAAAATCTTGCTTCAGGATATAAAGTAACGCTATGCTTTAATTGTTTTAAATATCTTAGCATATGCCTTGCCGTTACAACGTCGTGCGTGAACTTTCTTTTAGGTATGCCACCTATACCGTACATCAACCAATCTCCACGGCGAAATTCTTCAACACTAATTACCCAACCAGTCGTTCTTGGCATTATGCCTTTTACTATCATAGGAAAATCCATAAAAGAGGCGTGTGTTGATAAAATTAAATACGGTCCTTTTATCTTTCTTACTGCCTTATCCGTTTTTACGTGAGCGTTGAGATCGGAA
>SVHJ01000011.1 GCA_015055835.1 Clostridiales bacterium
CCCCCTAACGATATTTGCGTCAGGGCGAACTTCTTTTACAGCATTTGCAAGCATTAATGCAGTACCACTAGGGCTATCTAATTTTCTATTATGATGAGTTTCAACAATTTCAACGTCAGCATCAGGCATAGAACTTGCAACCTTTTTAGCAAGTTCCATCAAAAGGGCTATACCCATTGACATATTTCCTGACATAAAAATAGGAACTTTTTTTGCCGTTTCGTTGATAATATCAATTTCCTCTTCAGTATGACCAGTAGTTGCAATTACTAGTGGAATATTTTCCTTAACTGCGTAATCACATAACGTTTTTGTAGCAGTATGAATTGAAAAATCAATTAAAACGTCTGCTTTTTCTTTAACGTTATTTAATGAAGAATAGGTTTTAACGCAATCTTCATCTTTAAAAATTACGTCAACAAGCCCTGCAAGTGAAGAGCCTTTATATCCCTCTTCAACAAGCTTAGCAAGTTCTATACCCATTCTACCACCGGCACCGTTTATAATAACTTTCATCTTTTCTCCTTAAACCTTTAAACCTTGTTTTCTCATTAATTCAAGCATAACCTTACACTTAGTTTCATCCATTTGTGTAAGTGGTAATCTTAAATAGTTTTCACCAAATCCCATATAGTGCATTGCTGCTTTAACTGGAATAGGATTTACTTCAGAGAAAAGCGCGTCAATTAATGGATGTAATTCACATTGAAGTCTTGCACTTTCTTTTATATTACCATTAAAGAAATTTGTGCAAATTTCCTTAGTTTTCTTTGGTAAAAGGTTAGATAAAACAGAAATTGCACCGATACCACCCATTGACATCAATGGAACAATTTGGTCGTCATTACCAGAATATAAATCAAGTCTACCGTTTACACGTCTCATAGTTTCAACGATTTTTGAAATATCCCCGTTTGCTTCTTTAATAGCAACTATATTTTCGTGATCAGCAAGAGCTTCGTAAGTAGCAGGTTCGATATTAACACCCGTTCTAGAAGGAACGTTGTATAAAATAACAGGGCTATCACTGTGGTCGGCAATTTGTTCAAACATTTTAACCAAGCCCTTTTGTGTTGCTTTGTTATAATAAGGCGTAACAACTAAAACCCCGTCAACGCCAACTTCATTAGCACATTTTGTTAAGTCCAAAGCATAAGAAGTATCATTACTACCAGTACCTGCAATGATAGGTATTCTTTTATTTGCTCTTTTAACTGCAAATTCAATAGCCGCTCTATGTTCATCATCAGTTAACGTTGATGCTTCACCAGTAGTTCCACAAACAACTAACGCGTCAATACCTTCATCAATTTGCCAATCTATAAGTCTACCAAAATTTTCATAATCAATACCCTTTTCGGTAAGTGGCGTAATAAGTGCAGTTGCAATTCCCTTAAAAATTGTTTTTTTCATTTTTTGTCTCCTTAAAAACTTCCTTTCTTTATTTATATGCTTTTAATAAATAAGGTGGACTATTAACAAATAAAAAACCGAAACTATTTGCTTCGGCCTAAAATTTAAATAATAAACGTTCTTATTATCAAATAGCACTCCGCAAAAATGCGACAGTCAAGCAAATCTTATTTTGAATGACCAAGAATAGCCTTGGCAGGGCTACCTTTCGGCATCAACACCTTTTGTAAAGAACTCTTTTGCCAAAGATATATTCTTAACTACTAATTGCTAAATGCGCCTCTATTTATGATTTTATTAGATTATATACTACATTTTTTTTATTGTCAATTATTTTTTAGTCATATACACTAAAATTAACATTTAACCTTTAATAAAGTCATTTTACCGTTAATTTTACACTTTTTAGCGTTAGCTGGGATAAAAACCGTATCTCCTTTTTTAAGAGATATAACGCCTTTCTTATATTCTATTTGCCCCTCTCCGTCAACACAAACTATTACTTGAAAAGATTTATCGTCAACGATAAAAGAAAAACTATCAAAAACATCTATTTTATCAACTTCAAAATACTCACAATCACATATTTTTTCAATAGAAAACTCATCATAATAAACTTTTTTAGGTTCTTTTTTATACCCTAAATATTCTTCCATATTCATCACTTTAATAGCTTTATCAAAATTAAGTTCTCTTTTGTTGCCAGTTTTATCAACGCGATCATAATCGTAAACCCTATAAGTGAGATTTGAGTTTTGGGCTATTTCTAAAACCAAACTCCCTGAGCTTATTGCATGAATAGTTCCAGCAGGAATATAAAAACAATCCCCCTTTTTTACAGGAATTTTCCTTAAATATTTATCTAAATCATTGTTTTTTATTGCATTTTCAAGAATGCTAGCATCAACTGGTTTAGTATACCCTAAAATCAAATTTGAATTTTCACTAGCATCAATGACGTACAGCATTTCACTTTTTCCATTTTGATTTTCATTTTGCATAGCAAAAAAATCATCAGGGTGTACTTGAACTGACAAATCTTCTTTTGCATCAATTAATTTAACTAAAATAGGAAGCTCTTTTTTATCTTGTAAATTTACACCTAAATATTTAGGATACTTTTCTAAAACTTCTTTTAAGGTTTTATTTTTAAACTTACCTTCAGCAACAGTACTTAACCCTTCGTTATGCACCGAACATTCCCACGTTTCTGCTAACGGCATAATATCAATATTTTTAGAAAATTCCTCTTTTAATTTAGTTCCACCCCATAGATACTCTTTACCAACGGGTTTTAGTTTTAATATTTCCATTTTACGCCTTTTTAAAATTTATTTTTATATTTTATCAACGTACTTTTTAAGGTCGCCTGCGCATTCTTTTTTTGAAACAAAAATCCCCTTTTCGTTTGCGACGATTACCATATCATCACACCCTAAACAAACAATAGGAATATCTAATTCGTTTATTATTTGAGTATTAGTAGAAAGATTGTCAATAACCCCTTTCCCTTTTATTTTTTCAGTCATAATTTCACACACACTATCCCAAGTTCCAACGTCTTTCCAACTTCCGTTATAACGAACAACTTGCACCTCTTTTTCTTTTTCTACAACAGCATAGTCAAAGCTAATTTTTTCTAGTTGTTCATACTTTTCATATAAATCTTTATAATCTATAAAATCAATCTCTTTTTTTGCTATATTTAACAAATACTCTAACTTAAACGCAAAAACTCCAGCGTTCCAAAGCGCATCATTCTCTATATAAGTTTTTGCA
This sequence comes from Clostridiales bacterium, assembly GCA_015055835.1. Classification (GTDB taxonomy): domain Bacteria; phylum Bacillota; class Clostridia; order Christensenellales; family Borkfalkiaceae; genus SIG381. Next base: position 3,193 of record SVHJ01000011.1, read on the forward strand.
AGTTCTCTATTAGGTTTTTCTTTAAATTCTTTTACTTTGCTAATTTTTCTTTCATTTTCAGGAATTATATATCCATACTTATCACTGTTATAAGTCGGGTTAATACCCATAAGAGTTAAATTTACCGAAGAATTTTTAACAATGGTTTCTAACCCCATAAGTTCTTCATAAAAAGTGTTATCAACGTAAGGGTCAACCGGGCAAACAACGACAACTTCATCCTTTTTTACACCCAGCTCATAATGAAGATAAGCAATCGAAAGTAAAATTGCAGGGAAAGTATCTCTTCTAGATGGCTCAGTAGATATAAAAACTTTTTTACCTAGTTGATTTTTTATCTCATCTACTTGCATTTTACTAGTAGCAATGGTAATTTTTGCATCAAAATTTACGCTTTTTATTTGACGGTAAACCCTTTGAACCATAGATTCATAATTACCATTTTCATCTTTAAACAGTTTTAAAAATTGTTTACTTTTTACGTCGTCAGATAGTGGCCACAACCTTTTACCACTACCACCTGAAAGTAAAATTACGTTCATAAAAACCCCTAAAAAATACTCAACGTTAGAAAATATTATAAAATTTATTATATTTTTTGTCAATAAGCAAAAAAGATATAAAAATAAAATAATAGAAAAACTTGTCGTTTTTGAAAAATAAAAAAAGCGACTACAAGAAAAACTTATAGTCACTTTTTTGGAGCTAATACCGGGACTCGAACCCGGGACCTCGTCCTTACCAAGGACGTGCTCTACCTCCTGAGCCATATTAGCACTTTTTTGCTTTGTTATTATATTATATAAAAGTTTATTTGTCAATTATTTAACGTAAAAAACAAAATAAAAAAACTGCCCTTTTATAAAGAGCAGTTTAATTGTTTTTTAATTATCTATGATTCTTTTTTCCAAAAAGTTTACGCATAAACATAGGTAATTCTTTTTGTTCATTTTTTTCTTCAACAGGTTCTTCTAAAAGCTTTTCCTCAATTTCTTCAAGCTTTTCATCAGTTTCTTCCACTTCTTCAACTGGTTCTTCAAAAGCGATAGGTTCTTCAACCTTTTCTTCAACTTTTACAAATTGAAGTTTTTGAAGTGGCGTGTCAGCGTTATCGTTTTCAGGATTTGCTGAAAAACCAGTTGCAATAACGGTAATTTTAACACCATTACTCATGTTTTCATCAACAGTAGTACCGAAAATAATGTTTGCAGAGTAGTCAACAATACCTTGAACTAATCTTGCAGCTTCATTAGCTTCGCCTAAAGTTAAGTCCTTACCACCTGTTACGTTAATAATAACCCCTCTAGCACCTTCAATAGTAGTTTCAAGTAGTGGGCTTGAAACAGCTTGTCTAACAGCTTCTAAAATTCTGTTATCGCCCTTAGCATAACCAATACCCATATGAGCAAGACCTTGGTCTTTCATAATAGTATTTACGTCAGCAAAGTCAAGATTGATTAGTGATGGAGTAGTAATTAAATCAACAATACCACTTATACCTTGCTTTAACATATCGTCAGCAACCTTAAAGGCATCAGCTAATGCTGTTTGTGGTGGTAATAATTGTAATAACTTATCGTTTGGAATTACAACTAAAGTATCAACGTATTTTTTAAGATTTAATATACCTTTTTGTGCGTTTTCACTTCTAATACGACCTTCAAAAGCAAAAGGTTTAGTAACAACGGCAACTGTTAAAATACCTAATTCTCTTGCTATTCTTGCAATAACAGGAGCAGCGCCCGTACCTGTTCCACCACCCATACCGGCAGCAATAAACACAAGGTCAGTACCTTCTAAAAGCGCCCTTATTTCGTCTTGATTTTCTTCAGCAGCTTTTTCGCCCATTTCAGGGTTACTACCTGCACCAAGACCTTTTGTTAATCTTTCACCAATTTGTATTTTGTTTTGGTCGCTAACCTTTGATAAAAGCAATGCTTGCTTATCAGTATTAACAGTAAAAAACTCTGCACTTTGAACTTGTGCATCTATCATATTGTTAACGGCGTTACAACCACCTCCGCCAACACCAATTACCTTTATTTTAGCAAAATTTAATAATTCAGAATTTTCAAACATTTTTCCTCTCCTTTTTATCTTTTTGATACTTGTGATAACGCAAGATCAAGCACCGATAGACAAGAAGAATTAGTAGGTTTATTGTATAACGGAACTTTTGGTCCTATAACCTCTACGTTCATACTTATTCTCTTCGCAATATGCTCTTTTGCGCCTCTTATATAACTTATTCCACCACCAGTCACGTAAACGGGAATATGTGACGGAATATTAAATTTGCTAGAAATTACGCTTTTTTCAATTTCTGCGCAAATATTATCCAATGCTTCAACTGCAATTTCATTAACCTTGTTTGCAATAAAATAATAACCTTCCTCACCGTTAATTATTTCATAATTATCGTCATCACTATTATCTAAACAAATGTTAATTTTTCTTTTTAACGACTCAGCAATATCAAAATCAACACCAAATTCTTCCGAAAGATTTGCAGTTATATATCCTCCACCGTAAGAAAATGCCCTTTGATATACAAGCCCGTCCCCTTGAATAATAGAAAAGCTACTTGAAATATATCCAACGTCAATTAAAATAGCTACTCTATCTCTAGTTTCAGGCTCTACAAGAAATAACCCTTGTGCTAAATTTGCTGAAACGTATTCTATATTATCAATCCCCATACTTTTAAGTTTAGGGGTTATTTTATCAATAAAATAATTTTTACAAAGAACGAAAGAAAGCCTTCCTTTTAAAGTTTCACTAACCTCTCCTACAGGGTCGGCAAATCTTCTAAAGTCATCTAATTCAAACAAAATAGAAGAACGATTTATAAGTGTATAACTATCTAAATTAGTTGAAAAAGATTCATCAAACAACCTATTAACGTCTTCTTCCGTAATTTTTCTTCTTTTTTGAAGAGCAATTTGATAATCTTTTTGAATTACTGTTGTAAACTCTGCAGGCACGCCAACAAAAACTGTCTTAACCTTTTGTCCAGCATTTTGAACTAAATTTTCAACACTTTTTTCTATTGCAAGTTCTAAAGAGTTAACGTCAAAAAATTCACCGTCGCAAAAACCTTCATACTCAAAATCTTTTTGTCCTCTAACAATAAAGGTTTTATTAACCCCTCTTTCCCCAATTAAAGAGGTTATTTTTAAAGAACCAACGTCTAAAACCATTGCAGTTTCTCTTCTCATTATGCTAACCCCTCCAAAGATTCAATATAACTTGCAAGTTCACTTTGGCTTGTCCAATAAACAGCTATTTCACCCGTTGCGTCAAGTTTATAAACGTCTAACCACGCATATGACTTTTGATAATCGGTCATATAATCATACACAGAAAAAGCTTCTTGCGTCTTTTTTACGCCGTCATCTTTAATTTTTCTAATCAAAACGCCAACGTCCGTACGAACCTTAAATAATACAGCCTCGTTATCCTTTTTATCATAAACGGTCATTTGTTTAATGCAATTACCCACGTTAACCGATTTTGCCATTTTTAAAGCAGTATCAAACACTTCTTCATTTTCTGTACAAACTTTTTTACCAACTTGTACGTCAACGAATTTAACCCCTAAAACCTCTACAAGTTCAGCAGTATCATAACTAGCGTCAACTTGCTTTAAACAAAAGCCTTCAACGTCAAGAACGTAACAATTTTCGCCATATTTAACAAAATAACCTTCTTGCCTTTCTTTAATTTCAACTTCAATCTTGTTCGGAAAACTCTTCCTAACACTTATTATATCAAAATATGTATATTTTTCAAGAGTTTTTTCTATCTTTTTCGTGTTAAAAAATAGAAGATTTTTATTAAGATATTCATCAACCTCTTCTTGCGCTAAAAGAGTGTCTTCATTCAACTTTTCAGTCGTGCTAAAATTTAAGTTAATTTCTTTTATAGAAAAAGTAAGAATTGCACACGCCAAAATAACTATCACAAAAACGATAGTTATGATTAAGGAAAATATCTTTTGATGTTTCATTCAACCCTCTCTATATTAGCGCCAAGATTTTTCAACTTGCCGTTAAAATTAACGTATCCCCTTTCAATATGAAAAACGTCTAAAACAACGGTTTCCCCTTCAGCAACTAATCCTGCTAAAGTTAAGGCTGCACCACCTCTTAAATCAGTAGCCTTTACCTCTGCCCCTAAAAGCTTTTTCCCCTTTATTTCTAAAAGGTTTTCTTTTATTTTTACGTTCGCGCCCATTTTAACAAGTTCTTTAACGTACTCAAAACGGCTTTCAAAAACGTTTTCTTTTATTTTTGAATAACCATCGCTAACAGCACCAAGAACGGCTATCTGCGCCTGTAAATCAGTAGGAAAATAAGGATAGGGATTTGTTTCAACAAAAAAACCGTGTAATCTTTTTTCTGAAGATATTGTTATTATATCATCTTTTATCCCTATTTTACAAGTATTATTATAAAATTTATTTAATAAAGCTTGTATTTTTTTGGGATTAACGTTAGAAATTTCCACTTCTCCACCCGTTATAGCCGTTGCAATCATATAAGTTCCTGCCTCAATCCTATCAAAAATTGGCTTATAAGATATCCCTTTTAATTTTTTCACTCCAACAATTCTAATAACGTCCGTTCCCACACCGTATATTTTTGCTCCAGCGCTGTTTAAAAAGTTTGCTAAATCTTCAATTTCAGGCTCTTTTGCAACGTTATAAATTTTTACGTCAACGTTAGAAATGGCTAAAAGCAAAATCAAATTTTCAGTAGCACCCACGCTTGGATATTTTAGTATAACGTTCTTATCACTAAGTTTTTCTAGCGAACATTCTATATTTTCTTCTCCTTCTACTATCTTAACTCCTAAACTTTTGAAACTTTCAATATGTATATCGATAGGTCTTTTACCAATTTTACAACCACCTGGATAAGAAACCGTTGCTTTTTTATTTCTAGAAAGTAAAGACCCTAACAAAAAAAAGGAAGATCTTAATTTTTTACTTAAATCTTCTAATATATTTGAAGAACTTAAACAACTAGCATCAATAACCAAATCATCATTTCTAAAATAAGTTTTTACCCCCAATGACTCAATTATTTTTATCATATTTAATACGTCATCTATTTTTGGACATTTTTCAATTATTACAGGCTCTTCAAATAAAACTGCCCCAGCTATTATAGGCAACACAGCGTTTTTTGCTGATTCTATATTAACCTTGCCATAAAGTTTTTTACCACCTTCAATTACGTATTTTGCCATATTTACACCTTGATTTTTTAAATATTGTTCGTATAAATATTCTATGGCAAAAATTGTTAAAAAGTTAAAGATGAATCTTTTGATACGTTATACAAAATTCCCATCTCAGCCATAAAAATTATAATTGAAGTATTTCCACTAGATACCAACGGTAAAGGTAACCCAGTCGGTGGAATACTTCCCGTAACTACTAACGCATTTATTACAACTTGAATACAAAAAATCATCGTAATTCCTATTGCAAGTAAATACGAAAAGGTGTTCTTTGCTCTTCCAGCAATTCTAAACCCACGATAAACAATAAAAAAAAGTAGTAAAAAGAACAAAAGCAAACCAATAAAGCCAATTTCTTCACCAATAATCGACAATATAAAATCAGATTCCGAAAAAGGTAAAAAAGAATACTTTTGTCTAGAGTTAAAAAGCCCTACGCCAAACCAACCACCACTTCCTAAAGCATATAAAGACTGTAAAAGTTGATAGCCTTCACCTTTAGGCGACGACCAAGGATCCAAAAAAGCCGAAAGCCTACTTAATCTATAAGGCTCTAACAGTATCAAAAATACCCCAACTATAAAAGCAGGTATAATTAAAAACAAAAAATGTTTAATTCTCATACCAGCAAATAATAAAATAGAAAACATCAATAAAACCATACAAACGGTAATTGACATATTAGGCTCAATTATAATTAATAAAGAGATTATTCCACCAAAAACTAAAACGGGTAAAACACCAATAAAAGTTCTTACTTTCTCTTGATTTTTAGATATGTAAGTTGCAGAAAACAAAATAAAAGAAAATTTTGCAATTTCCGAGGGCTGAATGGTAAAAGAGCCTATACCAATCCATCTTTTTGCTCCATAATTTTCAACGCCTATAAAAGGAATAAAAACTGCAATCAATAAAACTATTGTAATTATTCCTAAAATATTTGAATACTTTTGCAACTTTTTATGATCTATTTTGGTAAAAAAGATCATAGCAACTATCCCTAAAATTATGCCTAGAACTTGTTTCTTTACAAAATAAAAGGCATCGTTATAAGTTTTATTTGCCGAATAATTACTTGCAGAATAAATAAAAACGGTGCCAATCAAAGTTAAAAAAACAACAGCAATAAGTAAAAAAATATCCCCCTTAAATTTAAAAGTTATTCTTTTAAGCTTTTTACTATTTCGCAAAATCTTTCACCCCTTGCTTCATAATTTTCAAAAGCATCAAAACTTGCACATGCAGGACTTAATAAAACGTTTTCCCCTTTATTTGCAAGCAAATACGCAATCTTAACTGCATTATCAAAATTATCGCTTACCGTTAAGTTTGTATAACCCTGGCTAATAGCTGTTTCCAACATATTTAATTTTGACTCTCCCGTTAAAACTACGTTTGTAACAAAAGAACTTTTTATCTCCTTAAAAAGAAGGTCGTATTTTTCCCCTTTTTCTTTTCCTCCTAATATTAAAACGATAGGACCTTTAATACTTTTAATTGCACTAATTGTTGAAGAAGTGTTTGTCGCTTTTGAATCGTTAAAAAATGTTATTTCTTTTATTTTTGCTATTTCTTCTATCCTATGCTTTACCCCTTTAAACTCACAAAGACCACTAACAATAGCATCAGTAGATATTCCCATAATTTTAGCCATACAAATTGATGCTAAAACGTTTTGAACGTTATGTAATCCTTTAAGTGGTATTTTATCAACGGTAGTAATAAACTCATCAAAATAAAAAATCTTATCTTCTAATAAATACGCACCGTCTACCTTTTCTTTTAATGAAATCCACACCTTTTTAGCCGACAAATTTTCCTCAAATTCTTTCACAATTTCATCATCATAGTTAAGAACAGCGTATTCGCTTTCCCTTGAATTTTTTAATAGTTTCCTTTTAAGAAAAACATAGTTATCCATTGTATAATGGCGTTCTAAATGGTCTGGTTTTATGTTTAAAATACACGTTATGTGTGGCATAAAAGCATTCATTGTTTCCAGTTGAAAGCTAGAAATTTCTGCAATTACTATTTCATCCTCTAAAAGACTATCAATTGCAGAAGTTATAGGCGTACCAACGTTACCTAAAAGCGTTACCTTTCTTTCTTTTTCCATCATACTTTTAAGCAAATAACAAGTTGTTGTCTTTCCATTAGTACCGGTTATTGCAATAAAAGGATTTTTTATAAATAAACTTCCAAACTCAAACTCTCCTATTATCCTTTTCCCTAAACCCTTTGCTTTAATACAAACTTGATGATTTATAGGAACGCCTGGACTTATTATTAAAACGTCAATCTCTTTTAATACTTCATCTATATCTTCTTTTTTTACAAGCATCGCTCCATTTAACACAAGCTCTTCTATCGCCGTATTTACTCTGCCAACAAAAATTTCTTCATATATATAACAAGTCGCCTTTTTTTGTAATAAAAATTTAGACGCGCTATATCCACTTTTTGAAATACCAAAAACTAAAAACTTTTGTTTTTCAATATACATTAAAAATACCCCACTATAGAAATAATACCAACTATTAAAGTTATTATAGAATAACAAAAAACAATTTTACCCTCCGTATATCCTTTTTGCTGGAAATGATGATGTAACGGAGCCATTAAAAATACTCTCTTTTTTGTTTTCTTATAATATAATACCTGTATTATTACTGATATGCTTGAAATAACAAACATTATTCCTATAAATGGAATAAACAAACTATTTAATGAGAATATACTTATCGCCCCCAAAAAACCTCCTAGAGCGAGAGAACCAGTATCCCCCATAAAAATACACGCCTTATTTGTGTTAAAGACTAAAAAACCAAATATTGCCCCAATTAAACAAGCTGAAAGATGTATCATACTTAAAAACTGGTTTACGTCATAATAATTGGAAAAAAATAAGTTTGTTTCAGCAAAAATCAATAAACTTATTAAAATTAAATAAACAATAGAAACGTTCCCAGCTAGTCCATCAAGCCCATCTGTTAAATTAACGCTATTCGTAATTGCCAAAAATATAAAAATTACTAAAAAAATAGACAGCCAGCCTAAATCAACGTATTTTTTAACAAAAGGAATATAAAAAATAGTTAATCCGTTAAAATAGATAAAAACACCAGAAAGCAAGGCAATAGAAATTTGAAATATTATCTTTTGATAGGCTTTTAACCCCAAATTTTGTTTCATTTTAATTTTTAAAAAATCATCTAAAAAGCCTACTATCATATAACCTACACAAATAATGATTGTTGCATTTGATAGTCTGTAAGCAAAACCGTTAAAAATAAAGAATACAATTATTGCCGAAAGAATAAAAAACAGACCACCCATAGTAGGTGTTCCGTTTTTACTTTCGTGATTTTCTACGTATTTTAATATGGTTTGACTTGCCTTAACCTTTTTTAACATAGGAATAAATAATTTTCCCATAAAAAAAGATAGAATTAGGCTGATTAAAAGTTCTATTATTACTTTTTTCATTAATTTTCCTTTAATATCTCTATAACGGTATCTTTATCATTAAAAATACGTTTTATACCATAAACTTCTTGATATTCTTCAGCACCTTTGCCAGCTATAAGTAAGGCGTCATTTTCTTTTAGCATTTTAATAGCATAGTCTATTGCTTGTTTTCTATTTTGAATTATTACGTAATCTTTACTATTTTTTAAAACACCCTTTTCAATGGCAAAAATTATTTGCATAGGTTCTTCATATCTTGGATTATCAGAGGTTATTATGGTAAAATCTGCATATTTACTAGAAATTTCACCCATAATTTCTCTTTTTCCTTGATCTCTATTACCACCACACCCAAATAAGCAAATAACTTTTCCTTTACAAACCTTTTTCAAACTTAAAATTGATTTTTCAAGTCCATCTGGAGTATGAGCATAGTCAACGTATATTAAAGCACCTTTTTTATCACCAACAACCTGCATCCTGCCTTTTACCCCATTAAAGGCATTTAGCCCCTCTATAATTTTTTCTATACTTATTCCAATAAGCGCCGTTATAGTTGCCGACGCAAGCGCATTATAAACGTTATAAGAACCTATGAGATTAAGTTTTACCTCTCTTATTTCATCAAAAAGATTTATAGTAAAGTCTATACTCCTGCTTTTTTCTTTTATGTTTATTGCAAAAACGTCACATGGATTGTTTATCCCATAACTTAAAGCATCTTCGTTTTTATTAATAACTTCTATACCTAAGTCATCATCACTATTAACAACTACAAATTTATTGTTCTTATTTAATAAAAAAGAGCGTTTTACTTTTTTATAGTTATCAAAAGTCTTAAAATAATCTAAATGATCTTGAGTTAGATTTGAAAAACACGCCACAAAAAAATTAATGCCGAAAATTTTGCTTAATTCTATAGCATGGGCAGAAACTTCCATAACAACGTATTCAACCTCATCTTTTCTCATTTTTGAAAAAATCTTAAATAAATCTATAGGATCAGGGGTTGTTAAACCCGTTTTTATCTCTTTTTCTCCCCAAAAAGCACCTAAGGTACCGATAACTCCACACTTTTTACCTGCTTTTTCTATTATTTCTTTAACCATATAGGAAATTGTGGTTTTTCCATTAGTACCAGTTATTCCTATTATTTTCAAGTCTTTTTCAGGGTTTTTATAGTAGTTTGAACAAATTATCGATAAAGCTTTTCGGCTATCTTCCACTATTATTTGTGGTAAGTTAGTGTCTAATTTTTCTTCAGCAACAACAGCAAAAGCGCCGTAATCTTTTATATCTTTAATAAGCTTATGAGAATCAACAGAATTACCCTTTATACAAACAAATAAATCCCCTTTTTGAACACATTTCGTGTCAATTTTTATCTCTTTTATTTCAATTTCAGTATTGCCTATTATTTTTTTAATTTCTAGCCCTTTTAACAACTCTTTTAACTTCATAAATTCCTCACGAAACTGGTTTTATTTGTTTTACTTCAATAATTCTTTCAAATATTTCTCTTGCGTAAGGAGCAGCAACAGTACTACCATAATATTGTCCTTTTGGCTCGTCTACAATAACTAACGCCAAATATTTTGGAGCATTACTAGGGAAATAGCCTATAAAAGAAGAAACGTATTTTCCACTTGCTATAACGCCATTTTCATATTTTTGCGCAGTACCTGTTTTACCGGCAACGTTATATCCTTCTATATAAGCCTTGTTTCCACTACCAGAAACAACAACGTCCATAAGCATTTCATTTAATATTTTAGATGCCTCTTTACTTATAACTTTATTTCTTAAAATAGGCATTTTTCTTTCAACTAGTTTATTATCACTAGAATATAATGCTTTAACTAAATATGGCGAATAATAATTTCCACCGTTAATAACTGCCGCCGTTGCTAAAGCTAACTGAATAGGCGTAACGGCAATAGTTTGCCCAAAGCCTATTCTGGCAAGGTCTACGTTTTGCACGGAAGACACTGGCAATATCATCCCTTGCGATTCACCTACAAAATCAATTCCTGTCGCCTTTCCAAAATTAAACTTTGTTATATATTCATACATTTTTTCCTTACCCAAAGACATAGCCATGTCAACAAAAATTGGGTTACAACTGTTATTAAGCCCACCACTTATATTTAAATTTGCATGTTTTCCGTTTTTGTGATCGCTCCAACATTTTACCTTTTGCCCATCAATATATCGATATCTTGAAGAATTAAAAATATGAGATGGTGAATAAGCGTTACTATTGCCTTTTAAGTATTCTTCTATATTTGCAGCAACCGTTATTATCTTAAAAGTTGAACCAGGTTCATACACGTCAGTAATCAAAACGTTTCTAGATAAAGCATTTAACAAATCCTTATTATCTCTTGGAATTTCATTTAAATTAAATGAAGGTTTCATACACATACCAAGAATTTCACCAGTATTAGGATCTACAACTATTACTTCTGCAGTTTTTGCACCATGTTCTTCTATTGCACGGCTTAAAACGTCTTCTAAAATAAGTTGTATTTCAAAATCTATCGTAAGCATTACGTTAAGACCGTCGCTAGCTGGGATATAACTATTTTTGCCGTTGATTTCTTTTCCTATAATATCTGTTTCAGTCAATATTTCGCCGTTTTGCCCTTTTAAATACTTGTTGTAATAAAGTTCTAACCCTGTTAAACCATTGCCGTCAACAGAAGTAAACCCTAATACTTGAGATAAAAAGTCACCATGCTCGTAATATCTTGCATTATCTCTAGAATAATAAACACCTTTAAGCTCATTAGTTAAAATTGTATTTATTGTTTCTTGAGAAACTTGCCTTGCAACCGTTATTTCTGAAACGGAAGACTTTCTTAATTTGTTCAAAAATACTTGATAATCTAAAGAAAAAGATTCAGATAAAATTTTTGCAGTTGTTTCTTTATCGCTAATCGCGTTTGCCCTAGCATAAACCGTATAAGCATCATAATTGCTTACAATAAGTTTTCCATTTCTATCATAAAATTCCCCTCTTTCTGCAACAACTGGAATTTCTCTGGTCCATTGGTCTATTGCTTTTTCTTGCAACCTTTCACCCGTTATGACTTGTAGGTAAAAAAGCCTTGAAAGTATTAAAAAAAGCAAAAAGGCTATTGCGCAAAAACCTGCGAATAACCTCTTTCGTAAAATTGATATGGATATTTGTTTAATTTTTATTACCTCTTACATTACTTTACCATATTGTATTCATTTTGAGCAATATTGATAACGTAATCGTCAGAGGAAATTGTGTTATATTCTTCTTGTAATTGTAAAAATTGTGCTTGAAGAGCATCTACTTCAGCTTGTTTTGCTTGATTAGTAGCAGAAATTGATGCTAAAATGCTTGTATTTAATACTATTAAAGCAAGTACTACCGTTACTAATACTGAATAAACTATTAAGTAAACCTTACCTTTTGCTTTAACGCTTTCTGCTTGTTCTTCTGCCTCAATTCTTAGTTCAGAACGGATAATTTCACTATCCATTTCACCGAACTGCATAGTCGTATCGGTAGGAGTAATGTCAACGTCGTTTGGAGAATATTCTTCCACTTTATCAACCACAACAGTTTCTTCTACAGCTTCTTCAAGATACTTGTCATAGTTTAAAAGTCTTTCAAGGTTTTCTGACATTCTTTGTTTATCAAAAGAAATTTCTTCAGAATAATTTTGCTTTACGTCTTCTCTTTCTAAAAGAGCAACTCCGCCTTGATTCAAAATTTGTCTACCATTTTCTTGTTTTGTAGTAATCATTACGCCCCTCCGTATTTTATATTTTTTCAATAATTCTTAATTTTGCTGATTTTGACCTACTATTTAATGCAAGTTCTTCTTCACTTGCCGTAATAGGATGTTTTGTAATAATGTTTACTTCTTTTCTTTTGTCACAGACGCAAATCGGTAAACTTTTATCACATATACAATCGCATTCCAAATATCTAAAAGCATTTTTAACCAACCTATCTTCCAAAGAATGAAAAGTTAAAACTGCCATTCGACCATTCTTATTTAAAGCTCTTCCCATTTTTACGACTGTTTCTTCTAACTCAAGAAGTTCTCCGTTAACCTCTATCCTTATTGCTTGAAAGGTTTTTTTAGCGGGATGACCTTCTTTTTGAAACTTTTTAGGAATAGAATTTTCAATTATTTCTACTAATTCCCCACAAGTTTCAATTCTCTTTTCTTTTCTTCGTACTATTATGTTTTTTACTATATTTTTTGCAAACTTTTCTTCTCCATATTCGAATAAAAGTTTGATAAGTTCACTTTCAGAATATTCGTTTACGACTGTTTCGGCGGAAAGCTTTTGGTCTCTATTCATCCTCATATCAAGCTTTTCCTCTTTAGACATATACGAGAACCCCCTTTCTCTATCGTCTAATTGGAAACTTGAAACGCCAAGATCCAAAAGGATTCCGTCAAAGCCGTTTATATTCAGTTTTTCTTTTATAACATCAAAATTTTTGAAGTTATCTTTTATTACAGTGAAACGGCCGTCAAATTCACTTAACCTTTCCGTTCCTCTTTTTATCGCATAATCATCTAAGTCAGTTGCTACTAATCTTCCGTTTGGAGCCGTTCTTTTAAGTATTTCATAACTATGTCCTGCCCCACCAAACGTACCGTCAAAGTATATTCCATCACTTTTTAAGTTAAGCGCTTCCATACACTCATTAAGCATAACGGAAAAATGGACCATTTTATTCATCACTATCTAAACCACTTAAAACGTCTGCAACGTCTTCAAAACTTGTTTCTGACATCTTCTTATCCCAAATTTCAGCGTTCCAAAGTTCAAACCAATTTAAGTTTTTTAAACAAACTATATTCTTTTCAAACTTAGCGTAACTTCTTAATTCTTCCGGAATAAGAATTCTACCTTGTCCATCTTCTTCAGCATCCCAACTGTGTCCTAAAAAGAATCTTATTGCATCTTGCTTCTTTTTATCAAACATAGACACTTTTGAAAGCTTTCTTTTCAATTCTTCCATCGCTTCTTCTTTAAAAACAAACAAGCAACCACCAGTACCGCAAGTTATTACGTACTTAGTACCTAATTCTACACGGAACTTAGCAGGTATTCTCATTCTGTTTTTTGCATCTAATTGATGGCGATAAAGCCTTTCGAACATAAAAAGAAAACTCTCCTAGTTGTTTGTACATTTATAATACAACTATTTTTGCCCACTGTCAACCACTTTTTTAAAATTTTTTTTGATTTTTTTAAAAAATTTTTAATAAAACTGCTTTTTTATTGTAAAAAATAAGAATTTTTGCCTATTTTTATACTGTTTTTAAAAAAATTAAAGTGGTTAAAAAGTGGTCAGCCACTTTAAAAAATGCTTTTTAATGCAGAAAAAAAGCTTTATTTAACCCATTTAAAAAAAATTAGTGGTTAAAAAAAGCTTTTAATAAAGTTATAGTAGTTAAAAATGGTTAGTCTAAAAACAAAGGTGGTCAATTTTTATATTTATGGTAAACTTGCATATTTTTTAGATAACTATCTCCTAAAAAAAAGATTTCAGGACAAAAGCATTTTGAAAGTAGAGAATTTTCCTCCAAATAACTTTTTACTAAATTTGACGTATAGCTAATACCACTACAACTTTTTGCATTAAAATATTTTTCAATTTCTTCTTTTATAAAACCATAATGAGTACAACCTAAAACAATTTCATCAAACGGCTCATCAATCTCAATATGTTTTTTTAGGTCAATTTTATCTAATGAAAAGATGTTCTTTTCAATTTCCAGCGCTAAACCCTTACAAGGATAAACTGTTAAGTTTTTAGAATTAAAAAAATATTTACTTGTTCTATTTGTTGCAAGCAATATGCTTTTTTTATCTTTATTTACAGGAGGAAAAACACCAAACAAAGGTATTTTTACAAGGCTACTAATTTCATCAAAAAGAGTTACACTTAAAGTGTTACAACCCAAAACAATAGCTTTTACGTCATAGTTTAACAATTCTTTTAAAGTTCTTTCTACTAAAAATAAAAGTTCGTCTTTACTTTTATTACCATAAGGAACGTTTTTATTATCTCCAAAATAAATATAGTTTTCATTAGGGAGAGCCTTTTTTAATTCTTTTAATACGGCTATGCCCCCAACGCCACTATCAAAAACGCCTATTGGATTATTAAAACTGTTTTTTATCATAATAAAAGATATGAAAACAATATTAAAAATAGTTAATAAAATAATATTTTGTATCAAATTAAAAATTTTTGATTAAAAATCCTTGATTATCTTTAATATTTATGTTAAAATACATAAGATAAAAAAAGTCTTTAAGGAGATTATAAAAGTGCCAAACATTAAATCAGCTAAAAAGCGTGTATTAGTAAACAACACAAAGAAAGAAGAAAACAAAATGATTAAATCTCAAATTAAAACTGAAATCAAAAAGATTGAAGCTTTAGTTAAAGAAAATAAAATTGAAGAAGCAAAAGCACAATTATCTGTAGCTTTCAAAGTTATTGATAGTGCATGCTCAAAGGGTATTCTTCATAAGAACAACGCTGCAAACAAAAAGGCTAAACTTTCTAAAAAAGTTAACGTAGTAGTTGACGCTTAATTAAAATTTATTAGTAAAAATAAGCACACTATTTTTTAGTGTGCTTTTTGCTTTATCTTTTGGAAGCGTACCGAAGTGGTCATAACGGGCGCGACTCGAAATCGTGTTGCCCTTTTTGGGCCCGTGGGTTCAAATCCCACCGCTTCCGCCACGTTAAAACAAGCCAAAGTTTTTGGCTTGTTTTTTATATTTGTTTATTAGGGATTTGAACGGGTAGGCAGTCGCAACTTAAAAATTTGTTTTTTTTGATATAGTTGCGACCAAACAGTAGATACCTACTGTTTGCTACCCAGGCGTGATAGTGAAGCGTTAGCGAAACGGAGCAAATCCCACCGCTTCCGCCAAAAAAGCCATTGCTTATGCAAATGGCTTTTTATTTTTTAGTAAAATTTTATGGGATTTGAACGGGTAGGCAGTCGCAACTTAAAAATTTGTTTTTTTATTAAAAATTTTTGATACCTTTTCAAATTTTTTGTTTATTTTTTCCGTATTTTTTAAACATATTATAAAAGCAACTATTAAAACAACTAAAATTGCGCCTAAAACTACAAGTCCCCAGCCGTGAAAAGGTATAACCTCTCCTGACACAAATAAAAGAGTACCTCCTATTGATGTTATTCTAGTTATCCCTTGAATTATCATAAACTCTAGCACCGTAATTGGCAAAATCCCAGCTAGCGAGCAAAGTAAGTCATCAGGAAAAAGTGGAAGTAGAAACATAAAAAATAATAAAACCTTTTCCTTTCCTTTTAATTTCTTTATCCACCTATTCGCCTCTTCCTTACTTCCGGCAAGCCAATTTATAAAAGGTCTACCTATCCATTTACCTAAAAAATAAGCAAACATACCACCCAAAAACATTCCTATATAAGAATATAAAAAAGATAGCCAAAAACCAAACAAATAGTTTCCCACAAGTATAGTTACCGTACCTGGTATTGGAATAAAAGTTACCTGTAAAAAGGATACTAAGACAAAAACAAGTGGCGCTATTACCCCCGTTTTTTCAATTTTAAGTTGCAGTTCTTCCTTGCTAATTTTAGTCCAACCCAAAAAATAAAAAATTAAATAAATTACCCCTAAAAAAATGCCAGCAAAAATTAGCGATATAATAAGTTTTTTTATAGTAGTTTTTTTGTTTTGCATAATAAAACACCTTTTTATTTATGGTTGACATTTTTATTAGGTTTTATTATACGTAAATAAAAAAGCCTAACTTTTCGTTAGGCTTTTAATTTCAATTTATTTAGTTCATACCGTTTTCGATATCTTTAATAAATTCTTCATTTTGTTCTTCATAAGCTGAAAGCATTGGTTTTACGTCTAAACCTTTCTTTCTATCATAATAGTTTTTAGTTAACTTAACGATAGTTCCACTAAGTAGTATTACTGCAACTAAGTTAGGAAGCGCCATTAAGCCGTTAAACGTATCGTCAATATCCCAAATAAGTTCACCGTGAATTACTGCTGATGCAACGATTAAAAGAACGAATATAATTTTGAAAACAAGAACACTTATCTTTTGTCCTTTTTCTTTTAAGCCTTGGAAACAGTATTCCGTTGCCTTTTCACCATAATATGACCAAGCAATAATAGTAGTGAAAGCAAATAGTGGTAAAATTACGCAGAAGCATACTGTACCAAACGTACCAAAGTTAGATGAGAAGGTTGATAATACAAGATCAGTATCTACGTCATTTACACCGGCTTGAAATTGAGCCATTGCGTTATATAATTCACCATTTGCAACGTTTGTAGTTAATACAACTAATGCAGTTATAGTACAAATAACGAAAGTATCTAGGAATACTTCAAATACACCCCATAAACCTTGTTTAACAGGTTCACGAGTTTCAGATGCGCTGTGTGCGATAACTGATGAACCAAGACCTGCTTCGTTTGAGAAAACACCTCTTGCCATACCTTTTTGAATAACTTTTGCAAATGCATAACCAGCAATACCACCTGCTGCAGCCTTAAAACTAAAAATGTTTTTAAAGATAAGGCTAAACGCTTCAGGAATAGCAGTAACGTTCATAAAGATACCAGTAATTGCTAAAATTAAGAAAATTATAGTCATAAATGGAACTAAAATTGAAGCAACCTTACCAATTCTTTTGATACCACCGATAATAACTAATGCAGTAATTACTGCAACAATAATACCAATAATAAGTTTAACCGTTGTTGGATCCATTGCTACGTTAAGTGAACCAGCAATAGTTGATGAAATTTTGTTCGTTTGAACACCACTCATACCAACTGCTGCTATCATACAGAATACTGCGGCAATATAGCCAAGCCATTTCCAACCCAAACCTTTATCAATATACCAGAAAGCACCACCAGAGAAGCTGCCCTTCTTATCCTTTTTTCTATAGTATAAACCTAAAACATTTTCACCATAGTTTGTTACCATACCAAAGAACGCTGAAATCCACATCCAGAAAACTGCACCAGGTCCACCACCTAAAATAGCAGACGTTGTACCGATAATATTACCAGTACCTACAGTACCTGAAATCGCTGAACAGAAAGCTTCAAATTGTGAAATTGAATTTTCTTTCTTATCCTTCTTTTCCTTTTTACCAATCGACTTTATTGTAGGAACGATTGTTGACTTAACAGAGTCACCAAACTTTCTTACTTGAAGTGCTTTTGTTCTAATAGTTAAAAGTAAGCCCGTACCAATAATAAGAATGATCATAGGCCAACCCCAAACTACACCGTTAATAGCGCTATTAACCTTTTCAATAACGGCAATAATTTTGTCCCACATAATATTTCTCCTTTGTTTTTTTCATAAAAAAAGAGCTAAACAATAAGTTTAACTCCGCGCACAGTACAATACTCGCCACGTTTTACGAAAACGCAACAAATATTAAAACATAGCTCCGTCCATTTGCCTGAGAGATTTTCGTCTATAAAAAACGCTTTGCCCCTTCGGCAGCCTTAATGACTTCTCCGGAGTGCTATCAAAATACAGTTCCTGTTTTTATAAAAACACCTGAGAGTGTTACTCCTTCGGTCATTCCTTTCAAGGAATATCTCCTGCATTTATCAAATAGCTCTTATTTATTTTTCAATATTATACAACTTTATACAAAAAAAGACAAATAAAAAAAGGCTATTTTTCAAGCCTTTTTCAAGTTTTTTTAATTTTTTCTTCAATTTCACCTATAATTTTTTCTTCCAAAAGGTTTAAGCCGTCAAAATTCATATTTTTTATATAAAACTTTTCAATTTCTTGATGGGCTTTTCTTGCTTTTCCTAAATAAAAATTTGCTTTTTTAATAAAGGCAAATATCTGCTTTTGGTTTTGTTCACTTATTTTTCTTTTCTCACTAGCCGGTTGAAGATAAACCTTTTCTTTTATTAAAACGTCAATACTATCTAAATACAAACTTTCAATTAAATTACTATCCAAGTTGTCGCAAAAAACGGTTACATCTACACCTAATTCAAGCAAGTTTTGTAACAACACTTCTAAAACTTTTTGATTTTGAGTTTTATTTCCCTCTATATAAACTACTTCTTTATAAGCATTCATTTTTTCAAAGGGATTTTCTTCTAAGGAAAGTATGTTGGAAAAAAGTTTTCTATTTAACCCTCTTTTTACACCATAATCAAGCCCTTTTAATCTTAAATTAGCAATAAGTTGTTCTGCCTTAAATAAAACTTCCTTTTCATTTACGCTATATTGAAGTTCTTTATTATTTAAATCATATAAAACTCCAGCACATTTTATATATTGATTAGCAATACCGTAATAATTTTTCTTTTTCTTTAACTGTTTTTCAATTTCATTTTTATTTAATATGATTTTATCGCTGACAAATTCGCCAACGTTTAATATTTTTCCATTTAACCCAACGGCTCCTACTTCAACAACGTGTGGATTAGTTCCGTCAACTATTGCAATATTATAATCTTTAAGTCTAACCCCGTCTAAACTTTCTTTATCAAAAGAACAGTGAAAATATTCAATATTTAACCCTTTATTGAAAAAATATTCCCCTACTTTTTTCATAAAAGTACTTTTTCCCGTTCCTGCACCACCTTTTAATACGTAAGTAAACCCACTAAACCTTGGGTCGATTATATTATCAAAAAAATTTATAAACCCATCTTTAGTATTTGATGCCGAAAAATAATGTTTAATTTTGTTCATTCTTTATTTTCTCCTTTTTTGTTTTTCACATATTTTAATTTACCTTTATATAATATTGTATGAGAATTTTATTTGATTATTTCATTGATTTAAGTGATAAACGCAACCAACTAATAAAAGAATATTTATTAAAAAAAGGCGAAAAAGTCTTTGCGTATCAAAAAGAAAATATACATGCTAAAGAAAATTCTGTTTTTATATTTCCACCTAGTAAAAAATTCTTATTAGAAGAAATACACTCTTTACCTAATAATATAATCATTTTTTCAGGAAATATTAATAATGAAATTAAAAGCCTATTTGATAAAAAAGGTATAACTTATTTTAACTTTTTAGAAGATGAAGAGTTTACCTATAAAAATGCACTTTTAACAGCAGAAGGTACCCTTTCAATAATTCTTTCAAAAAGCAATAAGTCTATTTTTGAAAAAGAAATTTTAATTTTAGGATTTGGAAGAATAGGAAAAGCCCTTTCTTTTTTACTTTCAAAATTAAACGTCAACTTTTCAATTGCTACTTTTAATCAAAAAGAGTATGACGAAAGTATTATTTATACAAAAAACAGGTTTTTTGAAAAAAGTTTCGATAACTTTTTAAATAAATATGACGTTATTATAAATACGATACCTAAAGAATTTTTTACCACTGATGAAGTAAATAAAATTGATAAAAACGCTCTTTTCATTGAACTTGCCTCTATCTCTTCCATCAATGAAAGTATTGAAAAACAATTTATATATGAACATGCAAGTGGTTTACCCCAAAAAACCACCCTTATTACTGCCACTAATATTATGATAGAACAACTGGAGAAAAAATTATGGAAAAAACTGTAATTAAAAACGTTGGCGTTGCAATAACAGGCTCTTTTTGTACACATGATAAAATACTTAACGAAATAGTACTACTTGTTAAAAAAGGTTATAACGTTTTGCCAATAATTTCAGATAGCGTTAAAAGTACGGATACTAGATTTGGAAAAGCTAATGATTTTATACTTAAACTAAAAGAAATTACAGGTAACGACGTTATTGATAATATCGTTAAAGCAGAGCCTATAGGTCCAAAAAACTTGATTGATATTTTGTTAATAGCGCCTTGTACCGGAAACACTCTTTCTAAACTTGCAAACGCTATAACTGATAACGCCGTGCTTATGACTGCAAAAGCACATCTTAGAAACAATAAACCACTTGTTGTTGGTATTTCTAGCAACGACAATTTAGGTCTTAATTTCAACAATTTAGCAAAATTAGTAAACAGTAAAAACGTTTACTTTGTCCCTTTTAGCCAAGACGACCCTATAAATAAACCAAAGTCACTAATTTGCAACTGGTCTTTAATTGAAAAGACTTTGCTTTCTGCTAATGAGGGTATTCAATTACAACCTTTATTTTTAAAATAAAAAAACGGTAGAATTTTCTACCGTTTTTAGTTTTTATTATATTAGTTTTTATTACTATGAATTGGTGCGGGAATTCTTCCCCCACGAGAAATAAATTTTTCAGCACTTTCATTACTTGTTTTTATTATAGGCGCAAAACCTAAAAGTCCACCAAATTCCGCTTCTTCGCCATCTTTTTTGTTATATACAGGAACAACTCTTACAGCAGTAGTTTTGTTGTTTACAACGCCAATTGACGCTTCATCTGCGATAATAGCTGAAATGGTTGATGCAGGCGTATTCCCTGCGATTGCTATCATATCTAAACCGACGCTACAAACTGCAGTCATTGCTTCTAATTTATCAAGTGATAAAGAACCCTTTCTAACAGCCTCTATCATACCGATATCTTCACTTACAGGGATAAACGCACCTGAAAGTCCACCGATATGACTACTTGCCATTACGCCACCCTTTTTAACTGCGTCGTTAAGAAGAGCAAGACATGCCGTCGTTCCGTGTGAGCCTACTGAAGATAAACCCATTTCTTCTAAAATATGAGCAACGCTATCTCCTCTAACTGGAGTAGGTGCTAACGATAAGTCAACAATACCAAAAGTTGCGCCTAATTCTTCAGCAGCTTCCCTTGCAACAAGTTCACCAACTCTTGTAATTTTAAATGCTGTTTGCTTTACAACTTCAGCAACAACCGTACAGTCGCCATCTTTTACGCGTTCAAGCGCACACTTTACAACACCTGGTCCACTAATACCAACGTTTATAATTGCATCACCTTCGCCAACACCGTTAAATGAGCCTGCCATAAATGGATTGTCTTCAACTGCATTTGCAAATACAACAAGTTTTGCACAACCTATACTATCTCTGTCTTTTGTAATTTCTGCCGTTTTCTTAACAATTTCACCCATAAGTTTTACGGCATCCATATTTATACCAGCCCTAGTTGAACCGATATTAACTGATGAACAAACTCTATCCGTTGTACTTAAAACGTAAGGAATTGTATCGATAAATTCCCTTTCCTTTTCAGTCATACCCTTTTGAACTAATGCTGAATATCCACCAACAAAGTCAATACCTATTTCTTTTGCCGCTTTATCAAGCGCACGGGCAATTTCTATATATCCACCAGAACTTGCGCCAATTAAACTAACAGGAGTAACTGATACTCTCTTATTTACGATAGGAATACCATACTTTTCAGCAATTTTATCCCCAACTATTTTTAATCTACCTGCCCTTTTCATTACTTTGTCGTAAACCTTTTTAGCAGTTAGTTCTTTATCTTCAGTTATGCAGTCAAACAAAGATAAATGCATTGTAATTGTACGAATATCCAAATGTTGTTCTTTTATCATTTGAATAGTTTGTACTATTTCGTTCATGTTAAGCATTTTTCTTTCTCCTATACCCTATGCATTGAGTTAAAAATATCTTCGTGTTGAATACGAATATCAACCCCAAGTTTTTCAGCAACTATTGATAGTTCTTTATTAACACTTTCTACGGTTTGGTCTTTTTGAAGTTCTACCATCATTACCATTGTAAAATATTCATCTTGCATAATCGTTTGCGAAATATCTAAAATGTTAATTCCATTTTCAAATAAAACGCCTGAAACGGTTGCTATAATCCCCTTCTTATCTTTTCCTATAACTGAAACTATTGCTTTCATATTATATCTCCGTGAGTTTTTTTTAATTTTAACACGAATAAAAAATATAAGCAACCTTTTAATATTATTTTAACAATATTATTTTAAAAAGCATATATATGAATTGATGACTTCTTCCTTTACTACATATTTTTTAGGAGGTCATTATGAGTTGTTTTAATTTTAATTGTTGTCAAAGAAATAATTGGCAAAATAACTGTCCAAGATTTATTCAAGGCCCTACCGGTCCACAAGGTCCAAGAGGGTTAATCGGCCCACAAGGTCCTCAAGGCGCTACTGGCCCAGCCGGTCCTATCGGTCCTACTGGTGCTACTGGTCCTACCGGTCCGATTGGTGCTACTGGACCTATCGGCCCACAAGGTCCTATTGGTCCTACTGGTCCTCAAGGGGCTACTGGTCCTCAAGGTCCTGCCTCAACAGATATTATTGCTAATTTTATAAATGACGCTACTGGTGTTTTAACTGTTGGCTCTGATATTCCGCTTGAAGACTATATTAATCTTAGTGATGGAGA
This sequence comes from Clostridiales bacterium, assembly GCA_015055835.1. Lineage (GTDB taxonomy): Bacteria > Bacillota > Clostridia > Christensenellales > Borkfalkiaceae > SIG381. The sequence continues at coordinate 26,282 of SVHJ01000011.1, forward strand.
TATTACCCACGTTACAGGCTCACCTGATATAACTTTAGCTGATGGCTATTATTTAGTTTCTTACTCAGCAAACGCCGTTGCAAACGGTACTGGAACGGTTGGTATTTCAATGGCTATAAACGGAGTTACTCTTCCTTTAAGCGAAAGTGTTGGTTCTGATGCAAACACAAACCTTAGCAAAACTTATATAATTAACGTTACAGATGGAACGGTTATAAATTTTGAAACTATCGGTTCTGTTGAAGCCTCATTCGACGATTTAAGCGTTGTCGTTAGAGAACTTTATACAGAATAACTAAAAGATGCTTTTTTAAGCATCTTTTTTGTTTTTACCGTCTTGAAAAAGAAATCTTTTTATGCTATAATGCTTTCCGTTAAATATTTTACAAAGGAAAAAATTATGGATATAAAAAATAATAGACTTGTTGGTTTTATAATAATCGCTTTAGTATACGCTTTAGCAATTAGCGCTAGTTATTTAGTTTACACTATAATCCCTTTTGATTTTTGGGTTAAACTTTTAGTTGCTGATTTTGTTGGTACTGTTGTAGTTTTTGTTTTTAGCGTTATATTAGAAACGGCGTCCGTTTACGACCCTTATTGGAGCGTTCAACCTATCGTTATACTTTTAGCCTTTTTTATAGGAAAACCTTTTAATTTTATAAGACTACTTTTATTAATTATCGTTAGTATTTGGGGCGTTCGTTTAACTGCAAATTGGGCATATACTTTTACCAATTTAACTTACGAAGACTGGCGTTATAGAATGCTTAAAAAGAAAACTAAACAATTTTATCCATTAGTAAACTTTTTTGGAATTCATCTATTCCCTACTATAATCGTTTATCTTTGCGTTTTACCTGCAGTTTTCGTTATGGAAAAAGCAGTTAAAACAAACGCACTTAGTATAATCTTTTTAATTATTTCTTTAGGCGCTATTCTTTTACAAGGAACAGCTGATTATCAAATGCAGGTTTATAGAAAAAATAGAGAAACAACTTTTATAAGAACTGGGCTTTGGAAAGATTGCCGTCACCCTAATTATCTAGGTGAAATCGTTATGTGGTGGGGCGTTTCTTTAGCCTCTATAATTGCGTTAAACGGATACTTTTATCTTCTTCTAGGCGCTTTACTTAATACTTTAATGTTTATATTCATAAGCGTGCCTATGGCTGATAATCGTATGTCAAAGAAAAAGGGTTTTGACATTTATAAACAGGAAACTAGAATGCTTATTCCTATTAAAAAATTTAAGTAAAATTAAAGGCGTATCAATTTGATACGCCTTTTTATATAATTCAATATTTTTAACGATTGTCTTTTTCCAAAAAGTGGCAGTCGTTTTTCTTTGTTCTAAAAGATATTTTTAGCCATTTATAAACAAAGAAAAGCAAAATTCCTGCACCAATAAAGATAAAAGATTGTACTTGTGATGGTGAAAAGAAACCTGCCCCACCACGATAGTCCGTTCTTAAAAACTCAACTATAAATCTCCAAACGCCATAACCTACTAAATAAACTTGTGGAATAATTGTAAAGTTTTTATAGTAAAGAAGCGTGCAAACTGCAAACAATACAAATAAAAACAATGCTTCATATAATTGAATTGGCACGTAATATCCACTAGGAGAGCCACCTGGTTCCATAAATATGCCACCGAAAACGTAACTAGTTCCCAAGAACTTTCCGTGGCAACAACCTGCAAATAAACAGCCTATTCTGCCAAATGCGTGCGCAATTAAAATACAAAGTGGCGCAACGGTTACAATTGTTAAAAAGTATTTTAAGTGTAGCCCTTTATCTTTTCCTCTGAAATAAAAGTGTCCAACACCAAAATAAAGACCAACGCCACCTAATATTCCACCAACAAAGCCACCCATTGCAGTTTTTCCTGCGCCTGCAAAATCAAACCCAGCTTCAGGATGAGCTAAGTAATCGTAAAAGGCTTGGAAAAGTTTTGCCGATAAAAAGCCTATTATAATGGCAAAGAACGCCATAAAAAACATAAAGTCTTGTACTTTTACGTCAATTTTTCTTCTATCTGTATAAAATCTAAAAACAGCAAGACAACAAAGTATACCTATTGCTATACATATCCCGTAAGGATATATTTTTACGGTTTCACCAAAAAGCGTAAATTTTATTAAAGGATGATTATACATTTTTTCCCTCTTATTTTTTGTTTATTTTTTCCATTTGCATTTTATAAATTTCTTCAGTAGCAAATGCAAGTTTTGTTACAACGTTTTTATTGGTTGGATAACAATAAAAAGAATCATTTTCCGTTGAAATATCCACACAGTCTATAATTAACGTCTATAATTTTTTCCGTCATATTCCCCACAACGTTACCATTTAATTTTAACTTATTTTAAGGTAAAATGCAAGAATTTTATAACATAATAAATTATTCGATAAAAATATGTGTCTTTTATTGAATTAACAAAATAAAAGGTTTATAATAAAAAACAGGAGTAATTATGGATTTTTATTGGATTTTATTAATAATTTTTGCATCTATATTATTATTGTTTTTTCTGATAACTTTCGCTTGTTTTTATATCGTTTTTTATTCAGCAAAAAGAAAAAACGTTGATAAAGAAGAGTTTTCTCTCCCTCCTGGAAAAATTTACATACCTTTTAAAGAGGAAATGTTTGCCTGGATGAAAGAGGTAAGAGAAACTCCTTCCACACCTATGGAAATAACTTCCTTTGACGGACTTACGTTAAGAGGCAAGTATTACGAATGTAATAAAGAGGGTGTTGTTGAACTTATGTTCCACGGATATCGTGGCAACGCCGAAAGAGATTTGTGTGGTGGAGTTCAAAGATGTTTTAGTTTAGGAAGAAACACTTTGATTGTAGATCAAAGAGCAAGTAATTTAAGTGATGGACACGTTATTACTTTTGGTATAAGAGAATCAAAAGACTGTTTATGCTGGATAAATCACTTAATAAAAGAACTTGGAGATGACGTTAAAATACTTTTAACAGGTATTTCTATGGGTGCGTCGACAGTTTTAATGGCAAGTAAAGAAGATTTACCTAAAAACGTTATTGGTATTATTGCCGACTGTGGATATTCTTCCCCTAAAGCAATTATCCAAAAAATTATTAAGAACTTACGTTTACCAATTAACCTAACCTACTTTTTTATTAAACTGGGCGCTAGAATTTTTGGTAGATTTAATTTAGAAGAAGATTCACCTATAGAATCTGTTAAAAAGGCAAAAGTTCCTATTATGTTTATTCACGGAAAGACAGACGATTTTGTCCCATATGAAATGAGTGTTCAAAATTATGAAAGTTGTACTTCATTGAAAAAATTATATTTAGTAGATGGCGCTGGTCACGGGCTTGCTTACCCTATTAATAAAGAAGAATACTTAAAACAGTTAAAAGATTTTGAACTTTTATGCAAAAATAACTAATAAAAAAAGCAGTGTTTCCACTGCTTTTTGTTTTTTAAATTTTTATAAAGTGTTTATTCCTAAAACGCTATCAACTGGTAAAGTAAATATTACACCGTGAGCATCTGTATTTCCACCAGCTTTTTCCATTATAGCTTTCATTATACCATCACGACTTTCACGCTTTGCTACTATATAAACCATTTCTTTTTCTTCACTAATAGGAGCGCCAAAAAAGCTTGCCATTTCTGCACCAGTTCCTTTTGCTTTTACAACCGTTCCACCTTTTGCACCAGCTTCACGCGCAGCAGTCATAACTAATTCTGTATTTCCTTTATCTACTATAGTTATTATTAAAACGTTTTTACTCATTTCTAAACTCATATCCTCTTCTCCCTTTTTTTCTATTGGGTTTTCTCCTACAAAATATTTTAATGAAGAACTTCCACCTACGCTATCTAACGGAACGAACACTGCAACACCGTTTCCTTGATTTGCTATCCCCATTTCCATTACTAACGCAGTTTTAAGTTCTACTAAACCTTCTTCTCTAACCAAAAGTTTTAACATTACCTTTTCAGTATTTTCTAGCCCTAAAAGGCTTAAAGTGCTTTCAGTTGCAGTTCCATTACAAAACACACTTACAACACTATTTATTCCTTGTCTATGGAAAAAATCAAGATATTCTTTTTCGTTTTCTCTTTTAATTATGGCAATTAAATATTGTAATCCCTGCATAAAATTTCTCCTACTCGATAATTTCTTCGCTGGTTGTTTCGACTTTTTCGGTCTTTTTGATTTTGTTCATCTTAATCTTATAAACAAGACCTAATATTTGTATCGCAATAAGTGGCGTCATTGCTACAAAAGCAACTACGCCAAAACCGTCTGTTGCTATATTCCCTCCGACAGCAGTACAAAAACCGATTGCTAAAGGCATTAAGAAACTTGCTGTCATTGCACCAGATGCTACGCCACCAGAGTCAAATGCTATTGCTGTAAACATTTCCGGCACGATAAAAGTTAGCACTAACGCTATCAAATAACACGGTATTAAAAAATACATTATAGAAATGCCTAATAATATTCTAAGCATTGCAAGCCCTACTGAAAAACTTACGCCTATCATTAAACTTATTGATAACGCTTTTTTAGGAATAGTACCTGATGTTAATTCAAATACTTGTTTTGTTAAAACGTGAACGGCAGGTTCTGCTGCTACTACGAAGAAACCTATTATCATACCAATAGGCACGATTATCCAGTTGTATGAAAGCGCGCCTATTGCGCCACCTATATAACTGCCAACTGATAAAAAGCCTACGTTTACACCTGTTAAAAATAATACTAAACCAACGTAAGTATATAAAACACCTATTAATATTCTTACAACGTTTTGCTTTGTTAATTTCGCCCCAAATATTTGGAATACAAAAAAGAAAGCAACTATAGGAAGTAATGCTATAAACACTTCTTTCATATATTCAGGAAGTGCAATTCCAAACAATTTTATTAAATCTTGAGAGTTTGAAACGACTATCATTTCTTCAGTCGTTGTTTCAATACTAACCGGCTTAAATATAATGCCTAATATCATAACTGCAATTATTGGTCCTATAGAACAAAGCGCAGTTAAACCAAAGCCGTCAGTTCCATCTTTACTATCGCTTTTAATAGATGCAATACCCGTACCGATTGCGATAATAAAAGGCACGCTCATTGGGCCTGTCGTTACCCCACCAGAGTCAAATGCAAGTGGTATAAACGCTTTTGGCACGAAAAAACTTAAAACAAAAGCCGTTATATAAAATATTATCAATAAATAAGATAATTTTATTTTTAGTAGAACCCTTAAAACAGCAATCACTAAAAATACGCCGACACCTACCCCGATAGTTATAATTAAAACCCAAGGGTCAATAGTGTTTGCAAGTTGACCTGCTAAAACTTGTAAATCAGGTTCTGAAATGGTAATTAAAACGCCTACCAAAAAACAAATAGGCATAATAATCCATATCTTTTTAGTTTTCATAACCGAAACACCAACGTACTCGCCAATTTTTGTCATTGCAGTATCAGCACCAAGTGTAAACAACCCCATACCTATTACAACTAAAAATACGCCAAGTAAAAAGGCTAAAAACAAGCCACTATCAATAGGTGTTATTGAAAAACAAAGAAGTAAAACTATTCCTGCTATTGGTAAAACAGATACACATGCTTCTTTAACTTTTTCAAAAATTATACTTTTATCGTTAATAAAAAAAGCACGTTTTTTCATAGTTTTCCTCCTTAAGATTTTTTTTAGTATATCAATTTTAATAAGTTTTGTCAATCTATAATCATTTATAAAAAAAGGATGTTTTTATTACAAAACACCCTTTTTAATCGTTATTAAAATTAAATTTCTTCTATCTTTATTATGTTTGTAGTTCCTGACTTACCAGGTGTAGTTCCACCAGTAATAACAAGTTTATCCCCTTTCTTTAATGAAAGAACGTCTTTAACAGTATTCTTTGCCATATAGAAAAGTACGTCAGTTGAAGTAAATGTTTCACAAATTTCAGGCATTACGCCCCAAGAAAGGGCTAGTTTACGCCAAGTCTTTTCATTAGTCGTTAAACCAACTATAGGAACTGGTGGACGGAATCTTGAAATCATTCTGGCAGTAGTTCCTGAAAGAGAACATACGGCAACTGCTTTTGCGTGAACGTCTATTGCCATACCACAAGTTGAGTGTGAAATAGCGTCCATAGTGTTACTTATGCTAAATTCAGTTTTATAGAAAAGTTTTTCATAATCAATGTTATTTTCAGCAGTTTCAGCAATTTTTGCCATTGTTTTTACCGTTTGGATTGGATATTTACCTGCAGCCGTTTCCCCTGATAACATTATTGCACTAGTTCCATCATAAACTGCGTTTGCTACGTCTGAAATTTCTGCACGGGTTGGTCTTGGTTTAGTTATCATAGATTCTAACATTTCCGTAGCAGTAATTACACGCTTACCAAGCATTATACATTTAGATATAAGTTGCTTTTGAATAGCAGGTAAACATTCGAATGGAATTTCTACACCCATATCCCCACGGGCAACCATAATACCATCACAGTATTTTGCAATTTCTTCAATATTATCAACGCCTGATTGATTTTCAATTTTAGCGATAAGTTCAATATCTTCAGCTTTTAATTCTTTTAGGTAATTTTTTACGTCAATTAAGTCTTGCGCAGTTGAAACAAAAGAACAAGCAATATAATCAACACCGTTTTCAACACCAAATTTAATATCGCTCTTATCTTGATCAGATAAATATTTTTGATGTAAAACTTTATCAGGGAAACTCATACTCTTTCTATCTGAAACTGAGCCACCGATTATTACTTTACACTTTATATCGTTATTTTCAATCTTTTCAACTTTTAAAGAAAGTAATCCGTCGTTTAATAAAATAGTATCGCCTACAGATAATTCTTTATGAAGTTCATTATAAGTAACTGATACGATTTTATTAGTTCCAACAACTTCATTAGTAGTAAAGGTAAATTCATCCCCTTCTTTAAGTTCTACCTTACCGTTTTCAAAAGTTTTAATACGATATTCAGGTCCTTTTGTATCAAGCATAATCGCAATAGGAAGTTTAAGTTCTTCACGAACTGATTTGATATACTCTATTCTTTGTTTATGTTCCTCATGCGTACTGTGCGAAAAGTTAAGACGAGCTACGTTCATACCTGCTTTACATAAACCCATTATTACTTCTCTAGATTCACTTGCAGGTCCTATTGTACAAACAATTTTAGTCTTTCTCATACTACTACGTCCTTTATTTTTATATATGGTTAAAAGCCCAACTTTCACCTATATAAATATATCACATATGCTTTTTTTGTGTCAATTTTATAAAAGCAAAAAATTAATGTTTTTTAAATTTTTTTAAACGAAAAAAGCACTTGAACCAAGTGCTTTTTATTTCTATTCAAATTCCTCTTCATCTTCCTTTTTAGGTTCTACTAAAACGGTAAGTTTAGTTACACGCTCTTCATCCATATCGGCAACTATTACGAAAAGGTTTTCATACCTAAAACTATCACCTACGTGAGGATCTGCCTCAAGCATTTCTATAGCCCAGCCACCCATAGTTTGATATTCACACTCAAAGTCGTTTGGCTTATCAAACTCAATCTCTTCAAAGAAGTCGTCAATATTCATTTCACCAACAACGTCGTAAGTGTTTTCACCAGTTGGACAACATTCCATAACGATTACGTCAGTATCATCCCAAATATCGCCAACAAGTTCTTCTAGAATATCTTCCATTGAAACCACACCAAGCGTTCCACCAAACTCATCAATAACGATTGCTAAGTGCATCTTTGCTTCTCTTAATTTTTTAAGAGCAACAGGTAGTTTCATTGTTTTATGAAGTTTACAAGGTTTTAATAACAACGAACGAATATCAGGTTTTTTATTATCAAGCGTCGCTTTATAATAACGGGTAAGTGATAATACACCCACAACGTTATCAATACTATCTTCATAAACAGGAATACGAGAATATTGATTAGAGTCTGCTAATATTTTTGCAATTTCCTCTTCATCATCAATATCTATCGCCGTCATATCAATACGTGGCGTCATAATCTCTTCAATAGTAGTATCACTAAAATCAAGCGTTGATTGAAGTAGTTCCCCTTGATCTTCATCAATAACACCTTCTTCTTCAACGGTATCGATAATTGATGCAAGTTCTTCTTCAGTAACCGTTGGTTCGTCATCTTTATGGTCAGTACCCCAAATTTTACGAAGTACAAAAATTAAACCCATAACGATAAATACTATCGGAGATAAAATTATTGTTAAAACCTTTGTAGGAATTGCAATAACTTTAACAACAGAGTCTGCGTGTTGTTTTGCTAAAACTTTTGGTATTATTTCACCAAAAATTAAAATAACGATTGTTACGATTATCGTTGCAATAGTTGACGCTAAACCAACGTTGTTTGCAAATAAATCCATTACGATAAGCGTACTACAGGTTGATATTGCAATATTTGCTAAGTTATTACCAATTAAAATTGTTGATAATGCTATATGGAACTTTTCAACAATACCATAAGCAACCTTTGCCGTTTTGCTACCACCTTCGGCAGAACGGCGAAGCCTCATTTTGTTCGCAGAGTTAAAAGCAATTTCTGAGGCTGAGAAATATGCCGATAAGCATATCATTATAAATATAACTAAATATGCCCACCACATATGTGCAAAATGTTCAGAAAAAGTCATTATTCTTCCACCTCCTTAGAGATTTCAGACTCTTTTAACGCTAAAAGGTCTTCTTCATCAAGAATGTGGACGATAACTTCAGTCAACTTATCGTTTTCAACGGTTTTTGCCGTTATTTCTAAATTATCGTAAACAAAAGATTCATCTTCAACTGGCAAATGCCCAAGCGTTTCTAAAACAAATGAAAGCATAGGCTTTGAAGCTATTTGTCTTGGGGCAGGGCCTATACCCATTCTTTCATAGGCATTACCTACTAACATACGGGTATTAACCATATATTTGTTACCACCAAGTGTTTGGAAGTTTTGGTCAACTACGTCTTCTTCATCAAAAATTTCGCCAACTAATTCTTCTAATATATCTTCAATCGTAACAAGACCAACAACCTTTTTTTCTTCATCCTGAACGATTGCCATTTGTATTTTCTTTTGGCGCATTTCCGTTAATAAATCGTCAATCATTGCCTTTTCAGACACGAAATAAGGCGAAGTCATAACTAAACGAAGACACGCTTTTGGATTTTTATGGTATTCTTTTAAGAAAGTACGAACTCTCAAAATACCGACTACCCTATCACCCTCTTTAACAGGAAGACGAGAATAGTTCGTTTCTTTTATTTGTGTTAAAATGCTATCGACACCACAATCTACTTCAATAAAATCAATGTCCTTTTCCATAGTCATAATTTCATCAACAGTAGTTTTTGCAAACTCAAGGGCTGACTTTAACATATCACCTTGTTCTTCGTCAAACACACCTTCTTCTTCAGCAGTTTCAATAATTTCTTCAAGGTCGTCTTCCGTAATAGTAGGTTCAACTTCTTTATTGCCAAAAAGTTTTGACACACCTTTTGATATTAAGTTAAAGAAAGCTGAAAACGGTGCTAAAATCTTCATTAAAAAACGAAGTGAGCCTTGGAAAAATAATGAAACAGATTCGCTACGGTCGTTAGCAAAACTTTTAGGTATCATTTCACTAAATAAGAAAATGATTACCGTACTTAAAACTGAACATATCATAGAAAAGGCAAATGACTCTAAAAACGCTTCAGGTTTATTAAATGCCACTTTAAATATTTCAGTCGCTAAAATTGTAAAGACTGACGCACCTGCTATTTTTGTAACGTTGTTACCAATAAGTAGCGTTGTCAATGCTTTATCAAACTTGTTAAGAACGCTCATTACGCCTTTTGCTTTTTTGTTCCCATCATCTGCTAACGTTTTAATTTTAATTTTGTTAACTGCTGAAAAAGAACTTTCAGTTGCGGCGAAATACGCTCCACCTATAATGCAAATAAAAAATACGATCCATAAGGGTATACTCTCGGGACCCATAAAAAAAACCAACTCCTTTTTTGTAAAAACTTTTTTTTATTATACATTTTATAATATACTAACGGGTATTTTAGCATTTTTTGTAGATATTGTCAAGTAAACTAAGATACTCCTTATTATGTTAACTTGTGTAATATTTCCATTTTTAAATAAAAAAGAGCAAAAAATTGCTCTTTTCCCCTATTTTAAGTTTCCCTTTTTTATATTGTTTTTAAGAATTTCATCAGTCTTATTAAATAACTTTTGTGAGCCTAAAGCCGTTTTTGATTGTCTAACGTAAACTTGCTCTGCTTTTATATCGTGCAGTTTCCAGTCTAAACCGTTGTTACTATCATTTAACATTAACGGCTGAAGATTATCCATAGCGTGCGCAAACTTTGATTCAGGGGTTTGATATGCCTCAAACTCATCAAAAAGGGATATAAAATCTTCTTTTTGGTCTTCAGGCAAAATAGAAAATATTCGTTCTTTCGCCCTTTCTTCCCTTTCCTTTTGGGTTTTTAAGTTTTCCGTATCGTAAACGTAAGTGTCCCCTGCGTCAATTTCAACTATGTCGTGAACTAAACACATTAATATAACGCGTGAAATATCCACCTTTTCATTAGAATATTCTTTTAACAAATACGCCATTAACGCCATATGCCAAGAATGTTCAGCATCATTTTCATTTCTACCGTTATTAGATAAATGCGTTTGGCGATAAACGTTTTTTATTTTATCAATTTCTAAAGCGAAAGCTAATTGCTTTTCTAATCTATCCATAAAAACACCTTTTTAATTTTGATAATTTTATTTTATCACTATTTAAGCCACTTTTCAAGCAAAAAAGGACACCATAGTCGGTGTCCTTTTTTTATGGCGGAGAGCGAGGGTGTTCTGCCCCTTGATAAGGGGAAGGCAAACACTGTTTGCGAGGGGTTTGTCGTCCGCGACTAGCGATCGCTCTTGTATTTTGCAAAGCAAAAAAAATAAAAGACAAGCCTATGCTTTGCAAAATACTTCGGTCAGCCACTAAAAACGGTAGGTGTCTACCGTTTTCTTAACGTTCTCGTTCGAATCCCCCGCGCAAACTCACACAAAACAAAAAACCTAAACCAAAAAATGGTTTAGGTTTTTCGTGCGAAAGACCGCGC
>SVHJ01000012.1 GCA_015055835.1 Clostridiales bacterium
AATATAGCCTCTTCCTTTACAATCAGGACAAGTATCAATAATCTTTTTACCAGTACCGTTACAGTCAGGACAAGTTCTTACGTTTACAGACCTAAATATTCCATTATTATTAACGTATTGTACTTGACCAGTACCACCACACTTTTCACAAGTTTTATAAGCAGTACCACCTTTCGCGCCAGTACCTTTACAAGTAGCACAAGTAACGTTTCTATCGTAAGTAATTTCTTTTTTACACCCTTTAGCGGCATCTAAAAAACTTAAACTAACTTCTAAGGTAATATCTTCACCACGTTGTTTTGTTTGCGCTCTTTGAGAACTTCTTCCACCGAAACCGAAAATATCACCAAAAATATCTTCAAAGCCCCCAAAACCTCCACTAAATCCACCACCACTAAAACCACCGTTACCGAATCCACCAAAACCACCCATATTAGGGTGTTCTTGTTCAAAATCGTACTGTTTTCTCTTTTTAGGGTCTGAAAGCGTTTCGTTTGCTTCGTTTATTTCCTTAAACTTTTCTGCAGCAGCAGCGTCGTTAGGATGCAAGTCAGGGTGATATTGTTTTGCAAGTTTTCTATATGCTTTCTTTATATCGTCTTCAGTTGCGTTTTTATCAACACCTAACGTTTCATAATAATTTTTTGCCATAAAAATCCCTATTTGAAAGCAACTGAAGGGCATAATTTACCCTTCAGTCGTTCTTTTAATTGTTTTATATATTATTGATTAAATTCTTGGTCGCCAGTATTACCGTCGCCTTGCGCACCTTGTTCAGCTTGCGCTTGTTGATAAATCTTAGCAAAAATTCCTTGAGATTCGTTTGATAATCTTTCAAATGCTGCCTTCATCTTTTCATTATCGTTAGATTCAAGGTCGGCTTTTGCAACCTTTAATTCTTCTTCAAGTTTAGCCTTGTCTTCAACCGTTAACTTATCATCTAAGTCTTTCATTGACTTTTCAATAGTAAAGATAAGTCCGTCAAGTTTGTTGTGGTTATCAACAACTTCCTTTCTCTTCTTATCTTCTTCTTCATATTCTTTTGCTTCCTTAATTGCCTTATCAATATCAGCATCAGAAAGGTTAGTTGAAGAAGTAATAGTGATGTTTTGAGATTTGCCTGTTCCTAAATCTTTTGCAGATACGTTAACGATACCGTTAGCATCAATATCAAAAGTAACTTCAATTTGAGGAACGCCTCTTGGTGCAGGTGGAATACCTACAAGTTCAAAACGACCTAAAGTTTTGTTATCTTTAGCAAACTCTCTTTCACCTTGTAAAATGTGAATATCAACTTGAGTTTGGTTATCTTGCGCAGTTGAGAATACTTGTGATTTATGCGCAGGAATTGTAGTATTTCTTTCAATAAGTTTAGTTGATACGCCACCTAAAGTTTCAATACCAAGTGATAATGGCATTACGTCAAGAAGTAATACGTCTTTAACTTCGCCTGAAAGTACGCCACCTTGAATTGCTGCACCAATAGCAACACATTCATCTGGGTTAATTCCCTTAAATGGTTCTTTACCAGTAACTCTTCTAACTTCATCAACAACTGCAGGAATACGAGTTGAACCACCTACTAAAATTACCTTATCAATATCTCCATAACTTAACTTTGCATCAGACATTGCTTTCTTTAATGGTTCAATAGTTGCTGAAACTAAATCAGCAGTTAACGCATCAAACTTTTGTCTTGTAATATCAACGTCTAAGTGCTTTGGTCCAGTTGCATCTGCAGTAATGAAAGGAAGATTAACGTTTGTATTCATTACGCCTGAAAGTTCAATTTTTGCCTTTTCAGCAGCTTCCTTTAATCTTTGAAGAGCAAGTTTATCGTTAGATAAATCAATACCAGATTGAGCTTTAAATTCACTAACAAGATAGTCCATAACTCTCTTATCGAAGTCATCACCACCAAGTAAGTTGTTACCATTAGTTGCTAAAACTTCAAATACGCCGTCGCCAATTTCCATAACAGATACGTCGAAAGTACCACCACCTAGGTCGTAAATAATAACCTTTTGGGTTTTGCCTTCTTTATCAAGTCCGTATGAAAGAGCAGCTGCAGTTGGTTCGTTTATAATTCTTAAAACGTTTAGACCTGCAATTTTACCAGCATCTTTAGTTGCTTGTCTTTGGCTATCAGTAAAGTATGCAGGGCAAGTGATAATTGCTTCAGTTACAGTACCACCTAAGTATGCCTCAGCATCCTTTTTAAGTTTTGTTAAAATCATTGCAGATATTTCTTGTGGAGTATAACTTTTGCCGTCAATATCTACTTTATAGTCAGAACCCATATGTCTTTTAATTGAACTAATTGTTCTATCAGGGTTTGCTACTGCTTGTCTTTTTGCCACTTGACCAACAAGTCTTTCACCATCTTTTTGAAAACCAACTACTGATGGAGTAGTTCTTGCGCCTTCAGCATTTGCGATAACAACTGGTTCACCATTTTCCATAATTGCTACGCATGAGTTTGTTGTACCTAAGTCAATACCTATTGTCTTTCCCATAATCTATATATCTCCTTAATTTGTCTTTATTTTTTATTTAATAACGCTTACTTTAGCGTATCTTATAACTTTATCTTTTAATTGATATCCCTTTTGGAATACTTGTTTAACGTTATCTGATTCTTCCCCGTCAGCCCCTTCAACTTGCATAACAGCTTCGTGATAAAGAGGGTCAAACTTTTCTCCTACAGGGTTAATTTCCGTAACTTCCATACCAGTTAATATGTCATTAAACTGTCTATATAAAAGAACTAGTCCCTCTTTAGTTTTTTCATCAATATCCATAGCGATTGCTCTTTCTAAATTATCGCCAATTGCTAACGCTTTTAATATGATGTCAACCTTACCGTCAATAAACGCTTCTTGCCAAATTTTAGCATTACGTTTTTTATAGTTATCAAACTCAGCAACGTTTCTTATCCACTTGTCTTTATATTCATCAGCTTTAGGCTTTAAATCTTCAATTTCTTTTAAAAGTTCTTCGTTTTCTTTTTCTAAAGCCTCTTTAGTTTCTAAAGTCTTTTTTAATTCTTCTTTTGCTTCTTCTAAGGTTATATTTTCAAAATCTATATCTTTCATAGCCCACTCCTATTTGTCTTTTAACATATCTTCTAACACCTTACCAACGCTTTCTAAAACGGAAACAACCTTTTTATAATCCATTCTAAGTGGACCTATTACGCCGTAAGTTCCAAGATTTACACCACCGGCTTTATAAGATGCTGTAACTAAAGAACACTCTTTCATACTTTCTTCATTATCGCCACCGATTTTAATGTTAATTTCAATATTGCTACTGTTTTCTGCAAGTAATGATGCTACTTTATCTTTACTGTTAACAACTGATAAAAAGTTTTTTATTTTATTAGCATCTTCGTATTCAGGAGAATTAAGTATTTTTTCTTCCCCCTCTAAAACTACTTCAGCATTTTCGTTATTTAGGTAAGACTCAATTGCCTTTATAACGCCGGTAAAAATATCTCTATAATCGTTAAATTCTTCTAAAAAACTGTCAGAAAAACTTAAAATTTCAGCAAAATCTTTACCAACAAACAACCTATTAACTAAATTATTTGCAACCTCTAACTGTTCGTCTGCCATTTCTTTAGGAATTGTAATAAACTTGTCCTTAATAAGGGTGTTTTCTGTAACGATTAGTAAAAGTGCTTGGTTTTCTTTATACCTAAAAAGGTTAACCTTTTGCACCTTTTCTTCTTCATCGTGTTTAGCAAACCCTAAAGAAGTGTAGTCGGTTAATTCGCTTATAACCTTTACCGTATTTTTAACAACCGTTTCTAAATTGTTTACTTCATTTAAAAAGGTGTTTTTGATAACTGCAAGTTCCTTTGAAGAAAGTTTACTTTTCTTCATAAGTTCGTTAGCATAAAGCTTATAAGCTTCTGCCGATGGAACACGCCCACTTGAAGTATGTTGCTTGTCTAAAAAACCTAATTCTTCAAGTTGCGCAAGTTCACTTCTAACAGTTGCTGAACTTACGTCCTTCATATGCTTATCGGTTATACTTTTACTAGAAACAGGTTGCGCAGTTGAAATATAATCATCAACTACTATTTGCAAAATCTTTTTCTTTCTATCAGATAAATTCATCTATCCCTCTTTAGCAAAACGACTTTTTGTTTGTTAGCACTCTTTATACTTAACTGCTAACACGTTTATATTACTATTATTATTTGCCTTTGTCAACCATTTATGATAAAAAAATAAAAAAAATTCATCCAAAAATTAACTCGAATGAATTTTTTTAATATTTATTTTTTTACAATTTCTTTCGCTATATCGTATATATCCCCTGCGCCTAAAAACATAACGCTTTTTTTGTTACAATTTATAATTAAATCTTTAAGATTATCTTTATTATCAGCATACAAAACTTTTTTATTTAAATGTTCATATAAAGAAAAAGCACTACCCTCTTTTTGATATTCTTCTCTTGCCGAATAAGTTGAATAAATTATTAGGTTTTCCACCTCTTTAAAAGCCTCAACAAAATCTTGCATTAAGTTTTTTGTTCTTGAATATGTATGTGGTTGAAAAACTATTAAAAAATCTTGATTAATACTTTTTAATACTGCCTTTATCTCAGTTGGATGATGCGCGTAATCTGCATAAATTTTTTTACCGTTAAACTCACCTAAAAATTCATTTCTTCTTTTAACCCCAGTAAATTCTTTTAACGCTTTTTTAATTTTATCAAAAGATATTTGATATTTTCTTGCAACGGCAATCGTTGCAAGGGCGTTATAAACGTTGTGTTTTCCAACAATGTTTAAACAAATTCTACCCAAATTTCTACCGTATTCATAAAGATTAAATGAATATTTCCCCTCTTTTTCTTTTAGGTTTTCAGCCATATACATGCATTTATTCTCAATTCCAAAAGAAATAAAAGATTGATTTTGTAATTTTAAGCAATTTTTATCATCAGCATTATAAATTAGCAAAGCATTTTTAGAAAACTCGTTATAAGTTTTAACTATTTCATCAAAAGAAGAATAACTATCCAAATGATCGTTATCCATATTTAAAACTACTGCTAAATCACTATTAAAATCTAAAAAATTCTTTTTAAATTCACACGCTTCAAAAATTATAAAATTTCTATCTCCACCAAGAAAATTTGAATAAACGTTATCTTCGCCACCAATAAATGACGTTGGATTAAGTCCTTCTTTATCAAAAACGTGCGTTAACATAGCAGTAACCGTTGTTTTACCATGACAACCCGATATTCCTATTTTATTTTTATATAAATTGATTATTCCTCCCAAAAATTCACTTCTTTTAACTATAGGAATGTTTAGTTCTTTTGCTGTTTTAAGTTCAATATTTTCTTCATTTATGGCTGAATTATATATTACCAAATCAATATCATTCGATAAAATATTTTCCTTAGCGTGCCCAATAAAAATTTTCACGCCAAGATTTTCTAGTTCAATAAACATATCGTTTTTATTGATATCACTACCACTAACTAAAGAATTTTCTTTAATAAGCCATTTAGCAATAGCGCTCATAGATATGCCACCAATACCAACCAAATGAATTTTCTTTATATTTTTTAAGTTAATACTATATTTCATACAACATTTTATGAAAAAACCTATAAAAAATTGTACTTTTTTTCTTTTTTTTGAAAAAAATGCACATTTTTTGAAAAAAGTAGTTGAAATTGTATTTTATTTGTGTTAAAATGTTTATAATAATTTGATAAGAGAGGCGCTTTCACAATGAACATTACAGGTGTACGTGTTCGCATGGTGAAGAAATCAGACAGCAAGTTGAAAGCAGTTGCTTCTATAACTATTGATGATTGTTTTGCAATTCACGACATCAAAGTTATCGAAGGTAGTGAAGGGTATTTTATTGCTATGCCGAGCAGAAAAACGAATGATGGAGAATATAAAGATATTGCCCATCCAATCAAGACTTCCACTAGGGAAGAAATCATCAAACTCATTCTTGACGCATTCAAAGAAGAACAACTAAAGGAAGAATAAGAAATCGTTAGCCAAAAAAGCTAGCGATTTTATTAAAAAGAGGTGTTTTTATGAACTCAAACGTTACTATTTTTGATCATCCACTTATTACTCACAAAATATCTCTACTTAGAGATGAAAAAACTAGTTCTAAAGAATTTAGAGAACTAGTTGAAGAAGTTGCAATGCTTATGGCTTACGAAGTTTTTAGAGATCTTCCTCTAAAGGAAATAGAAGTTAAAACTCCGTTAACTGTTGCAAAAACAAAAGTTCTTGCTTGTCAAGACGTTGCAGTCGTTCCTATTTTAAGAGCAGGGCTTGGTATGACTAATGGTATTTTAGCCCTATTCCCTACAGCTAAAGTTGGACATATTGGTTTATATAGAGATCACGAAACTTTAGAACCTAAAGAATATTACTGCAAATTACCAGAAGACATTGCTAATAGAAAGGTTATTTTACTTGACCCAATGCTAGCAACTGGTGGTTCAGCCATTGCTGCAGTTAACTTCTTAAAACAAAAAAACTGCAAAGATATTAAGTTTATGTGCATGATTGCTGCGCCTGAAGGAATTGAGGCTTTCACTAAAGCTCATCCAGATATTCCAGTTTATTGTGCTTCTAAAGATGAAAAACTTAACGAAATCGGATATATCGTTCCAGGTCTTGGCGACGCTGGTGATAGAATTTTCGGCACAAAATAATTAAATGTAGTAAAAAACACTCTAGAAACTAGAGTGTTTTTTTAATCATTTTTTAGTTTAATCATTTTTAACGTGAACGTCTAATTGATTATATGGAATTTCTATTCCTTCTTTATCAAATTCTTTCTTTACACTTTCAAGCAAATCAAATTTAACCGTCCAATAATCTTCTTGTTTTGTCCAAACTTTCGTTGTTAAATTTATACTACTTGCTCCGTGTTCATTTACTCTTATAAAAGGTGCAGGATCTTTTAACACTAAATCGTGCTTATCACAAATATTTTGGATAATATTTTTTGCCTTTTCAAAATCGTTAGCATATCCTATAGAAAAAGTTAAATCTACACGGCGAAGCTCTTTTTCTGAATAGTTAACTATTGTTCCTGAAGAAAGCGCTCCGTTTGGTATATATATAACTTTATTATCAACCGTACGAATACGCGTTGAAGTTATACGAATATCTTCTACAGTACCTTCATATCCTTGAGCTTCAATATAATCATCAACCTTAAACGGTCTAGTAATTATCAGCATTACCCCACCTGCCAAGTTTGAAAGTGCTCCGTTTACTGCTAAACCTACACAAACTCCAAGTGATGCAACTAAAGCCGTAATACCACTCGTATCTATTCCTAAATAAGATATCAAGCAAAGTACAACCAATATTTTTAATACTATTTTTAATACGTATAATAAAGTATGCGACAAAGTTTTATCCACTTTGTGCTTACCGTTTACAAGTCTTTTTTCAATTCTTTTAGCTATAACGGTTATCACCCTAAAAGATATTAATAAGACAATTATTGCTACAACTAGCCTTATACCCGTATGCGACGCCCAATCAATAACGGTATTTAATATTTCTTTTAATTTTTCGCCCATATAGTCACCCCTTTTTTATTTAATTCTAACACTATTTTTGCATTAATTCAATCATTTTACAATTTAAAAACAAAAAACCCTTAAAAAAGGGTTTTATTTAACTTTAAGTAAGTTACTTGTTCTTTACAAATAGTTTCAAAATAAATCTAATTATCTTAGGTGGCTTTATACAAATAATTTTACAGTTCATAATAAACCTCCGTAAATAATTATACGTTTTATTTGTAAAAAAAGTTCTTAAAGGTTTCTTAAGTCTTCAATAATCTTTTTTCTATCAGGAGCATTAAACACAGTACTTCCTGCAACTATAACGTTTGCACCTGCTGATTTTGCCCTTGAAACTGTTTCAAGATTTATCCCCCCGTCAACTTCTATATCAATATTCTTACCCGTTTTTCTTATCAGTTTTGAAAGCTCTTCAATTTTAAATAAAACGTCATCAATAAACTTTTGTCCACCAAATCCAGGGTAAACACTCATACATAAAATCATATCGCAATATTCAATTACGTCTTGTATATCTTTAACTGGAGTATTAGGATTAATAACTACCCCACACTTTTTATTATACCCTTTAATTTGCATTAAAACGTCTTTTATTTTATCCTCACAAGCCTCTTTATGAACGGTAATAATATCAGCGCCAGCATCAGCAAACGCCCCTACGTATTTTTCAGGATTTACTATCATTAAGTGTGCATCAAAAGGTAAATCAGTAAACTTTCTACAATCCTCAACAAGTTTTGGACCAAAAGTAATATTCTTAACAAAAACGCCGTCCATAACGTCTAGGTGTACTAAATCTGCGCCACAACCTTTTAACGTAGCAATTTCTTCACCCATTTTTGAAAAATCTGCAGAGAGTACTGATGGTGCAATTTTAATTGACATTTTCTTTCTCCTTATTAGTACTTTTTTCTTTCGTCATTTTCTTTTAATAACTCTAAATATCTTTGATGCCTAACGGCAGAGAGTTTTCCCTCTTTTATAAGCCTTAAAACTTCACAACCCGGCTCGTTTACGTGCTTACAATCTCTAAATTTACAAAAATTTGAAGCTTCTACGTATTCTGGATAATAATCTTTTATGTCTTCATCTTTAAAAAACTCTTCCGTTTCAATTACGGCAAAACCCGGCGTGTCTATAATTTTTATATCACCAACAAAATATATATTTGAATAGGTTGTGGAATGTTTTCCTCTATTTATTTTTTCACTTAAATCCCCAGTCTTTAACGAATAACCAAATAAAGCATTTACAAGCGACGTTTTACCAACGGCAGATTGCCCAGCCAAAACGGTTAAATTACCTTTTAGTTTTTCTTTAATAAACTCTAAATTTTTGTCATCTTTAGAAGAAATTTTATAAATTTCTATCCCACTTTCTTCATATTCTTCAATTGTTTCTTGATAAAGCTCATCTGCCCCTAAATCACTTTTATTTATTATTATTGATATTTTTACGTCCTTTCTAAAAGCATTGACTAGTAGTTTATCAATAAGCAAAAAATCTGGTTTAGGAAGTGGCGCTATAAGAATAAAAATTTGATCCACGTTAGCAACACTTGGTCTTATAAAAAGGTTTTTTCTTTCACAAATTTTAGTTATAACCTTTTCATTTTCATCAAACTCTACGTAGTCACCAACTATTAAAGAGTCTTTTTTTATTTTAAAATTACCTTTTGCCCTACAACTTATAGTGTTTTCTCCATCGTAAACGTAAAAGGTGTCTGAATGAACTCTAATTACTTGTCCCTTCATTTTTCTCCTCTTCAATATATCTTCTTCTTAATTGCCCACAAGCGCCCTCTATATCAACGCCAATTTGTCTTCTTACCGTTGCAGACAATCCATTTTTTACTAACTTGTCCATAAATAAATATGCGTTTTTATCCGTAACTGACTTTAATGAAGTTTCTTTTATTTCATTAAGTCTTATAAGATTTATATGACAAGGTTTGCCTTTCAAAAGTCTAGTAAGCTCTTTAACGTGAGCCTCTGTGTCATTTTCACCGTTTATTAAAACGTATTCAAAAATATATCTTCTCTTTGTCTTTTTAAAGTACGCCTCACAAGCATCTAATATCTCTTTTATGGTATATTTTTTAGCAATTGGCATAACTTTTTTTCTATCTTCATCAAAAGGATTGTGAAGAGAAATTGTTAAATTAAGTGGTATGCCTTCATCACAAAATTTGTAGATATTATCTACTAATCCACAAGTCGATAGGCTTATGTTTCTAGCGCTTATATTAAGCCCTATGTCTGACATAATAACCTTTAAAAACCCTATTAAATTACTATAATTATCAAAAGGTTCGCCACTACCCATTAAAACAAGGTTTGTGACTTCTCTTTTTTGGATATTTCCACCCAAAAAAGAATTAACAGCATACACTTCTGTCGCTATTTCACCCACCGTCATATTTCTAACTAACCCATCTTTTGTTGAAGCACAAAACTCACAACCCATTCTACAACCTACTTGAGTAGATAAACATAAAGTATTGCCGTACTTATATTTCATAAGCACCCCTTCAATAAGATTGCCGTCATTTAACTTAAACAAAAACTTTATAGTTCCGTCTTTTGATTCAAAATATTTTTCAATATAAAGCGCTTTGTCAAAATATTCTTCCTTCAACTTTTCTCTTAAAGTTTTTGGAAGGGTTGTCATCTCATCAAAAGACTTATAAGAACACACGTCCTTAAAAAGTTGTTCTCCCCTATATTTAGGCTGACCCATATCTTTTAAAAGATTAGTTATTTCATTGTAATCAAAATCTGCTAAACACTTTTTCATGATATTCTCTTTAGGCAAGCAACAAAAAATCCTGCTGTAGATAAATTAGGTAAGAACTGAATTGTTCCCTTTTCATTTAAACCTTTCCATTTGCTTTCTATTGGAACTAATTCAAAATTACCATTTTCCTTTAAAAACTTTTCAACTTGACAAATATTTTCTCTTTTAAATAACGAACAGGTAGAATAATATAAATAACCACCTATTTTAACGTAATTTTTAACGTTCTCAAGAATTTTGTTTTGTAAAACAACTAAGTCTTTAAGATTTTCTTCCCCTTTATTTATTTTCATATCGGGATTTTCATTAAATACACCACTACCTGTGCAAGGAGAATCACAAAGAACAACGTCAAATTTATCAATAAATTCTTCGTTTAAGTTTGTCATATCTTGCACTTTAGGGAAAACGTTAGTAACTTTAATTCTTTTAGCGTACTTTTCAATTAAGTTTACCCTATGTTCGTGTAAATCGCAACTAATTACGCTTTCAAACCTTCTTGAAAGATTAATACTTTTACCACCAGGCGCAGCACACGCATCTAAAAGATTTTTGTTCGCCTTAACTAAATCACATATAGCAACAGAGCAAACGTTTTGAAAGGTGTATAAACCTTTATCATAGTCCTCATTTCTAATAAAGTTTTTTGTTAAAAAAACGTTTTCAAAAGGAGTAACTTCATATTCAATTTTTCTTTCTTTTAAATATTCTTCACCATCTTTATTATAAAAACAAACGGTGGTGTTAATAGTTTCTGCCGAAAGTATTTCTTCGGCTACTTCTTTACCATAATCTTTTATTAATTCTTTAACGTAAAATAAAGGAAAAGAATATTTTATTGATAAGTTTTGTAAAAAATCAGCTGGAAAAGCAACCTCTTCTTTACAAAATCTTCTTAAAGTTGCGTTTACAAAGCCCGAAACGCCCTTTTTACCCATTTTTTTAACAAGTTCAACCGAATTATCAATTACTGCATAAGGCTTTTTTTGTAGCCATTTTATAGCATACATTGCTATTTTTAAGATAATTTTTATAACCGGTTTAGGAGATTTATCAGTAAGTTTCTTTATATAATACTCTAATTCTATATCTTTATCCAAAACGCCGTAAACAACTTTTGTAACCAAGGGTCTATTTTTTTCTTCAATAACCGTAGTTAAAATAGCTTGCTTTAGAAAAGCCCCTTCTTTATAAACTTTTGAAAGTATTTGATAAGAATCATAAAAAGTGGTTATCATTTACTAAAAAAGTCCCCTTCGTTTATTTTATTTCCACGTAAAAAATCAGTAGCAAGCATTCTTTTTCCACCTGCTTTTTGTAATTCAATTATAAATATAGAACCGTCTAAGGTCGCTATCTCTAGCCCATCTTTAGGATTTGCAGTCAATATCTCCCCTGCCTTTCCTTTTGAACTACCCTTTTTAGTTTTAAAAACTTTAATAATTTCGCCGTTATATTCAGTAAAAGCAACCGGCCAAGGATTCATACCTCTAACAAAATTGTGAATGCTATCAGTATTATTTTCAAAGTTTATTTTAGCCTCTTCTTTTTTAAGCATTTTAGTTAAAGTTGCTTCTTTCTCATCTTGCTTTTGGTAGGTAATCTTACCATTTTCAAGAAGTTTTAAGGCTTTAATAATGCAGTCGGCTCCTAGTACTGAAAGTCTATCAAAAAGTTCCCCTGACGTTTCATTTTCATCAACAGCTATCTTTTCTTGATATATAATATCCCCAGTATCAATACCAATGTCCGTCCTCATTATAGTAATACCAGTCTCTTTTTCACCATTTAGAACGGCCCATTGTATAGGTGATGAACCTCTATATTTTGGTAAAAGCGAACCGTGTATATTAAAAGTTCCGTACTTTGGAATATCCAAAATCTCTTTTGATAAAATTTGTCCAAAAGCACAGGTTATAAATAAATCTGCATTGAGTTTTTTTAGGTCTTCTACCCCTTCTACTCTTATTTTATCGTATTGTAAAACTTCGAGATTATTTTTTATTGCACATTCTTTGACTGGGCAAGCCGTTAAAATTTGTTTTCTTCCAACAGGCTTATCCTTGTTTGTACAAACGGCAACGATATCATATCCCTCATCAATAAGTTTTTGTAAAGGCAATACTGCAAAATCAGGAGTACCTAAATAAACTATTCTCATTAATCTTCTCCTATGTTTTTGGCTTTATCAATATATAAAGTTCCATCTAAATGGTCGTTTTCATGACAAATTGCTCTTGCTTCAAACCCTTCAGCCTCAACGGTAAACTC
This sequence comes from Clostridiales bacterium, assembly GCA_015055835.1. Classification (GTDB taxonomy): domain Bacteria; phylum Bacillota; class Clostridia; order Christensenellales; family Borkfalkiaceae; genus SIG381. The sequence goes on from SVHJ01000012.1 coordinate 12,673, forward strand.
CTTTCCGTTTCTATCTTGAGCTTTTACCGTAACCTTAAGTGGTCTTTCAACCGTACCAAACTTACCTTTTACAGATAAACAGCCTTCTTCACCCACTTGCTTTCCACTTTGTTTTATTATTTTAGGATTAATATATTCCTTAAAAACGCCATCAACGTACGTAATAAAAACACGTCTTAACACGCCAACTTGTGGCGCAGCAAGACCTGCTCCGTCAGCCTTAATAAGCGTTTCTTTCATATCATCTAAAAGTTGTTTGGTTTTTTCGCCAAAATCAACTACTTCAAAAGATTTTTTTCTCAAAACAGGATCTCCAACCTGTACTATGTTTCTTATTGCCATTTCTTCACCTTAAGTTAGATTTGTTGGATTTTCTTCAACGAAAACGCCCACGTTTCTATCGCCATATTTTAAACTAATTTCATATATTTTATCAAGCAAATCTTGATTATTTTTGTTTATTCTCATTAAAATTTGATATCTAAACTTACCTTGCAACTTTTTAAGTGGTGCTTTCATACAACCAAAAAAACTAAACTCTTCTTTTTTGCTTTCATAAATAGTTTTTAATTTTGAATATAGTTCTTTCGTTACTTCAGCCGTTTTTTCCTCATCTTTAGTTGTTATTAAAATTCTAACTATATCAGAAAAAGGTGGAAAACCCGTTGCCTTTCTTAAAGAAATTTCCCTTTCAAAAAGTCCTTTATAGTCATAAGCAAGCGCTTTTTTTAGAACAAAGTTATCAGGCGAATAGGTTTGCACTACAACCTTACCTTTTTCTTTTGCTCTGCCACTTCTTCCTGCAACTTGCGTTATAAGTTGAAATGTCCTTTCATTACTTCTAAAATCAGAAAAATGCAAACTCATATCAGCATCTAAAATGCCAACCAAAGTAACTAACGGAAAGTCGTGCCCTTTTGCTATCATTTGTGTTCCAACTAAAATATCAGCCTCTCTTTTAGCAAAACTTTCTAAAATTTTAACGTGTCCTTCTTTATTTTGCGTACTATCTCTGTCCATTCTTAGTATTTTTGCATTTGGAAAAAGATTTTGTAGTTCCATAACGACACGTTGCGTTCCAAAACCACCGTATCTTATATATTTACTGCCACAGTTTGGGCAGGCTTTTACCATTTTATATTTAGCGCCACAATAATGACAAAGAAGAGATTCATTCTCCATATGATAGGTAAGCGAAACGTCACAATCTTTACATTTAATAGGTTCACCACATTCAGTACAAATAACGTTTTTTGAATATCCTCTTTGATTTAAAAATATTATAACTTGATTTTGTTTGTCTAAAGCATTCTTAATTTCTTCCCTTAACGCGTAAGAAAAAGGCGTATTATTCCCTCTTCTAACCTCCGTTCTCATATCAACGGTTATAATTTCAGGAAGTGGTTGTTTGTTTATTCTTTCAGGTAGTTCAATTAAATTGTATTCCCCATTTTTTGCTAAAAGATAACTATCTACAGATGGCGTCGCACTACCCAAAACAATTTTTGCGTTATTTTCTTTAGCTCTAAATTTAGCCAAATCAATAGTAGAATATCTTGGAGAACTTTCGCTTAAGTAACTTGAATCGTGCTCTTCATCAACAATAATTATCCCTACGTTTTCAAGTGGAGCAAAAATAGCGCTTCTTGCACCGATAGCTATTTTTGCTTTACCAGTTTTTAATCTCCACCACTCGTCAAATCTTTCGCCCTTAGAAAGACCACTATGCAAAATAGCAGCAATATCTTTAAATCTTGCACGTAGTTGGCGTAGCATTTGTGGGGTTAAAGAAATTTCCGGCACTAACATTATTGCCGTCTTACCACTAGCAATCGCCCTACTAATTAGTTCTAAATAAACTTCCGTTTTTCCAGAACCAGTAACCCCGTGAAGAAGCGTAACCATCTTATCAGTAGATAGCACGGCGTTAATTGCCTCTTCTTGTTTTTCGGTTAAAACTATTTCTTTTTTTTGTTCATTAAGTTCTTTGTAAGGTTCTCTATACCCTTGAACTTCCACTACTTCAATAAAGCCTTTTTTTAATAAAGCATTAACTGAAGAAATGCCAAAATCATTAGCTAAAAGGCTTTGTTTAACAAGTTCTGTCTGACATAATCGTTCTAAAATTCCCTTTTGATTACTAGCATTTGCTTTAATTTCGCTAATCATTTCTTCAAAAGGTTTATTTGAAAGTTTACAAAACTTTTCAACCTTTGCTTTTACCTGCCCTCTTCTAAGTTCAGTTGGTAAAAACAACCTTAAAGAAAGCGCTAAAGGTACAAAATATTTTTTTTGTATATACTTAGCAAGCTTAACCCCTTCTTTAGTTAAAACAGGTTCGTCATCTAAAATAGCCGTAATAGGTTTTATTTTTTCTATCGGAAAAACAGCCCTTTCGCTTAACCCAATTACTATACCCTCAATATTTTTATACCCAAAAGGAACGCTGACCCTTGACCCAAGTTCAACGTTTAAACCGTTTAATGAGTATTCAAATATTTTATCAACTTCACTGTTGACAATATCTACTATTACAGATGCGTACATTTTTAATAAAATTAAAATGTTCAGCAAAAAAGCTGAACACCTTATGTAAACTAATCGTTGCTAATTATAAGCTTACCATCTTGTATTTCTTTAGCAGCCATACTAAGTGGTTTTTCTTTTAAAGGTTCAGTTGCAACTGCGCTTTGTGATTGTTCAATAATTTGTCTTGCTCTTTTTGATGCTATAACGCATAATGCGTATTTTGAGCCCATCTTTTGTACTAATTCATCAATAGGTGGTTCGTGTATCATCTAAAACTTCTCCTTTTTATTTTAATATATTTTCAATTTCTTCAATAGCTAAATTTAAGTCGTCATTTACTACTAAATAATCATATTTATCTTTTTTACTGAGTTCAAACTCAATTCTTTGCATACGCTTTTCAATTTTATCAAGCGTTTCGGTGTTTCTTTTTATAAGCCTATTTTTTATTTCTTCCAAAGAAGGTGGTAAAATCATTATCAAAAGTGCATTTGGCATATTTTCTTTTACCAATAACCCACCGTTTACGTCAATTTCTAAAATTACCGTTTTTTCTTTTAACTTTTCTAAAACGAAATCTTTAGGCGTACCATAATAATTTTCAAAATGCTCAGAATATTCTAAAAAACCGTTGTTTTTTATTTTATCAACAAATTCTTCTTTAGAGATAAAAAAATACTCTCTTCCATTAAGTTCGCCTTCTCTTGGGTTTCTAGTGGTACAAGAAATACTTAAAGTCATATTTTCATTTCTTTCAATAAGTTTTTTTGCTATAGTACCCTTTCCTACGCCAGATGGACCAGATATTACTACTAATTTATTCATTATTCTACGTTTTGCACCTGTTCCCTAATTTTTTCAATTTCGTTTTTAAGTGCTAAACCACATTGTGTTACGATAATATCGTTTGCTTTTGAACAAATAGTGTTGCTTTCCCTATTAAATTCTTGAAGTAAAAAGTCAAGTTTTTTACCAGATAGGTCTAAATTACAAATATCTGTAAACTGACGGATATGTGATTTTAATCTAGTTATTTCTTCATCAATATTTGATTTATCGGTAAAATATGCAACTTCATTTAATAGTCTTACTTCATCATATTTAACGTCAGCTAAACTTTCAGCAATACGCTCTTTTAACTTTTCTTTGTAATCAACAGCAACTAAAGGTGCCCTTTCTTCAACCTTAGCAACTAATTCTTTAATAGTTTCTAAACGAGAAAGCATATCTTCTTTTAATTTTTCGCCCTCTCTTTCTCTCATTTCATTTAAGCTATCAAGAGCAGATAAAACGGTTTCTTTTATAACTTCTTCAAACTCAGAAACGTCTGTAAACCTTGTATCTTCCTTAACAACGTCTTGCATTCTGATTAAATTACTAACCGTTAAATCATTAGGAATATTAAGGGTTTTTGCAATTTCTTCCCCTACTTTGTAGTAAGCCTTAACAACGCCACTATCAAGTGTAAAATTGATTTCAGTTTCCCTTGAATCAATAAAAGTTAAAAATAAATCAACACGTCCTCTACCAATTTTTTGTTGAACACACTTTCTTATCATGTCTTCAAAGCAGATAAAAGAACGTGGGGTTTTTAAGTTAATATCTAAATTTCTATTATTTATGGTTTTTACTTCAACTAAAAGGGCTAAACCCTCTTTATTGTATTCGCATTTACCATAACCTGTCATACTTAGCATAAATTTATTTTCTCCACCTAATAATTATAGCACACAAAAAAGCAATTTTCAACTTTTTATCATAAATTTAAAAGTTTCTTCATCAATAATTTTAACGCCAAGTTTTCTTGCTTTATCAAGCTTACTACCTGCGTTTTCGCCTGCTAAAACCATAGTCGTATTCTTAGAAACTGATGAAAGAACTTCTCCACCTAAATTTTCTATAATTTTACCAGCCTCATCTCTCTTAAAACCATTTAAAGTACCCGTTAGAACAACCCTTTCCCCACTAAAAATACCTTCTTTTTTAGTAGAAACAGGGTAATTTATTTTTAAGATTTTTAACAAACTTAAAACCTCTTCCATTTTGGTTTCATTGTTAAAATACTCAAAAATACTTTTTGCCATTATTTCGCCAACGTCTTCAATTTCACTCAAGCTTTCAACGTTTGCATTTTTTAAACTATCAAAATCTTTGAAAATTTCACTCAAATCTTTTGCCGTTTTTTTACCAACGTTTTCAATGCCTAAAGAGAAAATAAAATTAGCAAAATCAACTTCTTTAGACTTTTCAATAGCAGTGATTACATTATTTGCTTTTTGTTCTTTAAAACCTTCAAGTTTTAGTAGGTCTTCCTTTGTTAGATTATATATATCAGTAAATTTTCTAACCCCTAATTCTTCATAAATAGTAGTAACTGTCATTTCTGAAAAGCCTTCAATATTCATTCCTTCTTTTGAAGAAAAATGGGTTAAAGAGGCAATCACTCTTGGTTTACATAACTTGTTAGGGCAAAATAGGTTAGGACCTATTTCTAAAAGATTTGTCCCACAATATGGACATATAGTTGGCTTTATAACCTCTTTACTATCTTCAAAAACTTCAGTCACCCCTAAAATTTCTGGTATAACTTCATTACTTCTTCTAACAAGCACTCTTGAATTGATTTTTACTTGTTTTCTTAATACGTCTTGATAGTTATTTAACGTTGCTTTTTTAACGGTTGCACCACCAATTTCTACAGGCGCTAAAAGCCCAAGTGGGGTTAGTTTTCCAGTTCTACCAACCTGCCAAATTACCTCTTCTAAAATAGTTGTAATTTCTTCTGCTTCAAACTTATAAGCAACTGCCCAACGTGGAAATTTATCAGTAAAACCTAGTTCGTTTCTCTTGTTAAAATCATCAACTTTTATAACTACACCATCAGTCAAAATATCTAGTGTTTTTCTAGCTTTTTCTATATCGTTTATGGCTGATATAACCTCTTCTTTCGTTTTACAAATCGCCAAAAATGGACTTACTTTAAAACCGTTATTTCTCAAAAATTCAACGCACTCTTTTTGTGATTTTAAAGCACTTTCTTCCATATAATTTACATTGTAAAACATTATTTCAACTTGCCTACTTGCAGTTACTTTTGGGTCTAAATTCCTTATTGCCCCGGCAACTGCATTTCTTGCGTTTTTAAGTGGAACGTTTATCGTTTTGTTTATTTCTTCAAGTTTAGAAAGTCTAATTATAGCCTCCCCTTGAACCTCTATTTTACCTTTATAATCAATAGTTAATGGAAAACTTTTTACCGTTAACACTTGTGCCGTTACGTCTTCTCCAGTAACGCCGTTACCCCTTGTAGTTGCCCTAGTAAACTTTCCATCTTCATAGGTTAAACAAATTGTTAAACCATCAAATTTATATTCAACGGTATAAGTTGGATCTTCTTTGATAATCTTTCTTACTCTATTAAAATAGTCTTCAAGTTCATCTATGCTAACAACCTTATCTAAACTATAAAGTCTTTCTATATGATTATGCTTTTTAAAAGCAGAAATAGGCTCTCCACCAACCCTTTTTGTTGGAGAGTTAAATAAAACCACACCCGTTTCCTTTTCTAATTTAACAAGCTCATCATACAAGACGTCGTACTCTTTATCAGAAACGGTTGGATTATCTAAAACGTAATATTCATACGCATATTTATTAAGTTTTTCAACAAGTTCTTCCATTCTCATAATTATTTTAATTTTATTGGGGCAAATGCCACTGCTAATGATTTTATACCTATTCCCTTAAAGGCAACGTCAACAACCATTTGTGTTCCACTACCTTTAACTTGAATAATAGTTCCTTCACCAAACTTTGCGTGAACGACTACTGCGCCAGACCTATATCCACCAAAGTCTGCATTTTTATTAGGCTCTGGTTTCTTTTGGTTAAATAGACTAGTAACGTGGCTTGAAGAATAACCACTTCCGTTTTTGCTACTAAAACCAAGGTCATCACTTTTATAAATTCTTTCTTCGTTCTTTCTTTCTAATTGTTTTTCCCTTTCAGGATATAAAACTGAAGTCGCTTCCTTTAAAAAGCGTGATTCCATGGTATAGTTTCTATCGCCGTATAAATATCTTGAGCTTGCTCTAGTTAAATAAAGTCTTTCTTGTGCTCTAGTTACTGCAACGTACATTAGACGGCGTTCTTCTTCTAATTCATCTAAATCACTTTGCGCCCTTGATACAGGAAAAATACCTTCGTCAAGACCTACTACAAATACCGTTTTGTATTCTAGCCCCTTAACTGCGTGAATTGTGGCAACAGTTACGGCGTCGCCTTCGTTTATACTATCAATATCAGTACTTAAAGTAACTGAAGTTAAATACTCGGATAAAGTAACCCCACCGTTTTCTCTATCAAATTCAATAATAGAGTGCCTTAATTCATCTATATTTAATAATTTATTATAATTTTCTTCCGTCTTTTCAACAAAATCTTCTCTAATTCTCGTTGTGTTTATAACTAAATCAAAAAGATCAATTACACTTAAACTTCTAGATTTTTCCCTTAATTCTTCCATTAAATCTCTAAATTTAATGAATTTTGCCTTTGTTCCTGCGTTAAAATTCACGCCATCTATTAAAAACAAGGCTTCATAATCGGCAAGTCCATTATCAATGGCAAAATGCCTTAAACTTTCTAAACTTTTGTCTCCAATACCCCTTTTTGGATAGTTTACTATTCTATAAAAAGATTCGTTATCTCTTGGATTGTTTATAAGTTTTAAGTAGGCTAAAACGTCTTTAATTTCCTTTCTTTCATAGAACTTAAAACCACCGTAAACTTTATATGGTATAGCGTATTTTAAGAATTCTTGTTCATACACACGGGAAAGGGCGTTTACACGCATTAAAATGGCAAAATCAGAGTATTTATACCCTTTTTGCACCAAACTTTTTATTTGCATTGATGCGTAAGATGCCTCATCCATTTCATCTTGTGCAATATAGCGTTCTATTCTTGCGCCTTCATCATTATCAGTCCACAAGGTTTTTGCCTTACGCATAGTATTTTTTGAAATTATTGCATTTGCTAAGTTTAATATCTTTTTTGTAGAACGATAGTTTTGTTCTAATTTATAAACTTTTACCTTGCCGAACTTTTTTTCAAACCCTAAGATGTTTTGAATATCTGCACCACGCCAACCGTAAATACTTTGGTCGTCATCACCTACGACAAAAAGGTTGCCGTGCTTACTTGCAAGTAATTTTATTATTAAAAATTGTATTTTATTTGTGTCTTGAAACTCATCAACGTGAACGTACTTAAACTTTTCAGTATAATACTCTTTTACATCTTCATTTTTTATAAGAAGTTCGTAACATTTTACTAAAATATCATCAAAATCAAGTGCATTTGAAGAAAACATATAATTTTCATACGCTTCCATTAACTCGCAAATCGCTTTTATGTCTTTAGTCGTTACATTTTCTCTTTGATATTCTGCTGGAGATAAAAATTGGTTTTTTGCGTTTGATATATGGAATTTTAAGTTTTTTAAAATTTGATTTTTTTCATCTTGAATTCCACGTTCACTAATTACCCTTTTTAATGCCTTTTCTCTATCTGTTTCATCATAAATGGTAAAATTTTCGGTATAATTTAACCTGCCGATATTAGCGCGCAAAATTTTTACACACATACTATGAATAGTTGATACCCACACTCCACTAGAAGAAGTAACTAACCCTTTAATTCTTTCTTTCATTTCGTTTGCAGCTTTATTTGTAAAAGTTATTGCCAAAATAGAAGATGGATTTACACCCTTCTCTTCAATTAAGTAAGCAATTCTACTTGTTAAAACCCTTGTTTTACCACTGCCTGCCCCTGCAAACACTAAAACTGCGCCTTCAGTATCCTTTACTGGCAATACTTGTTCGTAATTAAGTTTTGAAAGACTTTCTAGCATCACGTTATACCCCATTTTAATCTTTATAATTATATCATACCTTTTTAACCATTTCAAGCATTACCCTAAATAAAAGCATCTATCTATTGCAACTTTTTTAGTTTTATGTTAATATCTTTTTGGAGGTTTTTATGAAAAAAAATTGGCTATATAATAAAACCGTTATTATAACGGGCGCATCAAGTGGTTTTGGTAAAATTCTTGCCACTAGATTTATAAAAGACTTTAATTGTAAAGTTATAGGCGTTGCAAGAAATATTGATAAATTAAACGCGTTAAAAGAAGAACTTGGAGAAAATTTTATTACTTATCCTTTTGACGTTTCTGTAAAAGAAAATTGGGAAAGTTTAAAAAAATATTTGATGGACAAGAGCGTAGCCGTTGATATTCTTATAAATAATGCAGGCGTTATGCCACCATTTGCTAAATTTGACTACTTTTCAGATGAAGAAATTGAAAAAACTTTTAATATTAACTTTTTAAGTTACCTTTATTCTATTAAAACTTTTTTACCTGTTTTAGAAAACTCTTCTACCCCAGCCATTATAAACGTTTCAAGTCTTGCAGGTCTTGTACCAGTTGTTGGCGCAAGTATTTACTGCGCATCAAAAGGTGCTGTTAGATTTTTTACTGAAGCTATTGAAGAAGAATATAGAAAGAAAATTTACGTTGCAGGCATTTATCCTGGTTTTTCTAAAACAAATCTTTTTAGCGAACATAATATCGATAAAAAAAGCGATAAAATGTTTGATTTAATTGCAACAAAACCAGAAAAAGCCGTTAATAAAATGGTTAGAAAGTTAAAAAGAAAGAAAAAGCGCATAGTTATTGGTAAAGACGCTTTTCTGCTTAGACTTTTATACTTCTTTTTTCCAAAATCTGCCAACAAAATTGTAAGTTTTTTCTTTAAAAAATCAAAGCTTACTTTTTTTGATAAACTATTTAAATAATAGTTGACAACTTTCTTTCATAAGAATATAATACAAGAAAAATAAATAGTATAACTTTGGGCAGGGTGCAATCCCCGACCGGTGGTGATGTCTTTTATAGAACAAGTCCAACAGCCCCAACAGCCGACACGGTGCGAATCCGTGACCGCCAGTATAGTCTGAATGGGAAAGTTTTTTAGTTTTAATATTTTTATTAAGACTATTTTTTAGTTATTTTAAACCCAAAGTGTACGCTTTGGGGTTTTTTATGTCTAAATATTTTACAACTAAAAAAATTACCTATATGGCCGTTTTTACTGCCTTAGTTGCCTTAGCAACAGCCTTTTTAAGCATTCCTAACGGTATTGGTTACACTAATTTAGGGGAAACTTTTATATTTGTAGCAGGTTCTTTTTTTGACCCTTTCTTTGCCTTTATAGTGTCTGGTTTAGGTAGTGCTATCGCAGATATGTCACTTGGATATTTTATATATGCCATACCTACTTTTATCATTAAAGGACTTGAAGGGTTTTTAGTTTCAATACTAGTTAAAACTTTATTAAAAAAATGTAACGAACTAATTTCTATCTTATTAAGTTTTCTTTTAGGGGCTTTAATTATGGTATTTGGATATTTTATTACAAATACTCTATTATATTCCTTTTATGAGGCCACTATAGCCATTACAAACGACCTTATACAAGGTGGTATAAACTTAGTTCTTGGTATAACTTTAACCATTGTACTAGCTAAAATCGGTTTGTTTAATAAGGTTTCTAACAGTAAACTTTTGGAGAAATGTAATGAAAAACACACTAATAATAAATGATTTATCTGCTTTTGGGAACTGTTCGCTGACAGTTAACCTTGCAGTTTTACAAAATTTAAAACTTCAAACTCACGCAGTACCATCTTTTATATTAAGCCATCAGTCTGACTTTGATGATTTTTATATTAAAGATAACTTTGACGGTTTAACTGGTGTTTTAAACAAATTTAATAATACAACTTTTGACGGAATTTTATGTGGATACTTAAAAACGGAAGAAAACATAAATTGCGCGTCTAATTTTATAGAAAATTTTAACGGATTAAAACTAATTGACCCCGTTTTTGGCGACCACGGAAAACTTTATAAAGGTTTTACCTTAAATGAAGTTGAGCTTTATAAAAAAATGGTTAAAAATGCTGATATTATAACGCCTAATTTAACTGAAGCTTGCTATTTATCTAACCAAAATTATCAAGATTTTTGCAACTTTTTAAATATAAACGACCTAAAAACAGGAATAAAACCACTTTTGCAGTCTTTAAGAAAGTTAACAAACGCCGTTATTTTTATAACTGGTATTAAAGTTAATAATAAGCTTTGTAACCTACTTTTTGAAAAGGAAATTTACACATTTTTCGTTAAAGATAACGGCAAACATTTTTCTGGTAGTGGCGACCTTTTTGCAAGTATAATTTTTGGTAAAATATTAAATGGTAGTTCTTATAAAAAAGCTTTAAAAATTGCTACTAAGTTTATTAAAAAAGCAGTTGATTATTCAGTTTCTAAAAATCAAACGGGCAATTTTGGGCTTTTATATCAAAAATTTCTTAAAAAATTGTAAACAAAAAACCGTACTAAAAAGTACGGTTTTTTTATTAACTTTTTTATTAGTCGTTAAGTAATTTTGAAATATCGCCAACAGTTTTAATATTAACAGCATCTTCATCAGCAATTGTTATTGAAAGTTCTTCTTCAATAGTCATAAGCATTTCAACAACGTCTAATGAGTCTGCCCCTAAATCTTTTACGATTTCCTTTTCTTCAGTAATAGTTTCTACTGAAATATTTAATTGTTTTGCAATAATTTCCTTAATTTTATCAATAGTAGCCATATGGTTTCCCCTCCAATATTATAAGAAAATTATAATATAAATCTCTTTTTTTGTCAACTAATAATAATATATTCCATTTAAACCTAACTAATTACTTGTTTTGTGGAATATCTAAAAATGAATTAAATCCTTTTTGTAAATCTTCTTCAGTTGGAACGTAGTCAACCATCTTGTTTTCTAAGAACTTTGTATATGACATCATATCAAAGTAACCTGTTCCTGAAAGGTTAAATAAAATTACCTTCTTTTCCCCACTTTCTTTCGCCTTTAACGCTTCGTCAATGGCAACTTTTATTGCGTGTGAAGATTCTGGAGCAGGTAAAATACCTTCGCATCTAGCAAACCTTACTGCTGCATCAAATACTTCAGTTTGTTGAACTGCAATGGCTTCAATATAACCGTCGTGGTAAAGTTTTGAAAGAACTGGGCTCATTCCGTGGAATCTAAGTCCACCAGCGTGTGTTGCTGCAGGCATAAAACCTGAACCTAAACTGTACATTCTCATAAGTGGAGTTGTTCTACCAGTATCGCCGTAGTCGTACTTATATTGACCTTTAGTTAAACTTGGGCAAGATGCTGGCTCAACTGCAACTAGTCTATAATTTTTTGTTCCGTTAATTTTATCTTTTACAAACGGAGCAATTAAACCTGCTAGGTTAGAACCACCACCTGCACAACCAATAATAACGTCAGGTGTTACACCATATTTATCTAAAACCGTTTTTGCTTCTAAGCCGATTACTGATTGATGAAGTGAAACGTGGTCTAATACACTACCTAAAACGTATTTACAGTTAGGCGTTTTTTGTGATTTTTCAATAGCTTCACTAATAGCGCAACCAAGTGACCCACCTGTTCCTGGGAATTCTTCTAAAATCTTTCTACCAACTTCTGTCGTTTCAGATGGAGATGGAACTACGTTAGCGCCGTAAGTTTGCATAACAGCCTTTCTATGTGGTTTTTGTTCAGCACTACATTTAACCATAAATACCGTTAAATCAATACCGTAATAAACTGATGCCATAGCAAGGGCAGTACCCCATTGACCTGCACCCGTTTCAGTAGTTAATGAAGTTAAACCTTCCTTCTTAGCATAATAAACTTGCGCTGCGGCAGAATTAAGTTTATGTGAACCTGAAGTATTGTTACCTTCAAATTTATAATAAATTTCAGCAGGAGTATCTAATTCCTTTTCTAAACAATACGCCCTAATTAATGGAGATGGACGGAACATTTTGTAAAAATCTTGAATTTCTTCAGGAATTGGAATATATTCGTCCGTTTCATTTAATTCTTGCTTTACTAATTCGCTACAAAAAACCTTGCTTAACTCTTCTTCAGTTGCAGGTTCTAGCGTTTTAGGATTTAAAAAAGGTTCGTGCTGTTCTTTCATAACAGCTTTCATATTATACCAACATTTAGGAAGTTCTTCTTCTCTTAAATAAGTTTTTGTTGGAATCTTTTTCATAACTATTACCTCGTATAAAAATTTAAAAATAAAACACGAATAAACTCGCTTGGGACGAATTTATCCGTGTTGCCACCCAATTTCTTAACATTTCAGTTAACTCTGTAAGTACCACCATACTTTGTTCATATAACGTTGAACACCCCGTCGAAAGCTACTTTTAGTTCACCCTCGCCCTCAGTAATCCATTCAATAAAGACTATTATTTGTTCACACCAACCACAAACTCTCTGAAAACAGCTACTTTACCTACTACTTTACCTCATAGGTTTATCTATTTTTTTTGATTATACCACTCTATCTTTTCTTTGTCAAATATTTTTAAGAAAGTAGGTAAAAAATACCAAAAGAGAATGGCTTTATTTCAATTCTATCTTTATATTTTTTATTACTAATTAATTCTTTTAAGTTTCCTTCAGCGTTTATATAATAGGTAGAATCGCCTAAATTTACTGCTACAATAACTAGATTTTCATCACTTCTTCTTTCAAAACATAAAAAGTTTTTATCAACGTAAAGTTCTTTATAATTACCATCTTTAACAGCATCTATTGAGTTTCTTATTTCCCCAAGTTTTTGATACCAAGAAAGTAACTCTTTATTTTCCTTTCCCCAAGGATAATATCTTCTATTAAAAGGATCTTCGTAGCCTTCTAACCCTACTTCATCACCATAATATAAAGATGGAACGCCAAAAAGAGTATACTGAAGTAAACTTGCAACTTTTAAGCCAAACATTGCCTCTTTTAACCCATCTTTTGACAACTTAAAGTCTGCCTTTTCTTTTTTAGTTAAACCGTCAGGAGCCCCTCCTAAAACGGTTAAAATTCTCATAGTATCGTGCGTACTAAGTAAATTCATTTGGGACTTTAAGGCATTTGTTGGATAGTGGTCTATTTGTTCCTTTATTAAATAAGCCAAATTTTTTGGTTCTTTAGTTTTAACAAAATCTATTATAGCCTCTTTTAAGGTATAATTCATTACGCTGTCAAGTTCTTCACCTTGGAAATAAGACCTTCTTTTGCCGTAAGAGATTTTGTTCGTACCATCTTCCCAAACTTCACCTATCAAAATGGCATTTTCATCCACTTTTTTAAGTGTTTTTCTTATTTTTTTAATAAAAAATGATGGCAATTCATCTGCTACGTCTAACCTAAAACCACCTATTCCTAGTTTTGCATAATGGTCTATAACACCATTTTTACCAGTTATAAAGTCAACGTAAGTTTTATTATCTTCGTTAACAGCTGGAAGAGTTTTTATGCCCCACCAAGCTTCGTAATCATTAGGAAATTCTTTAAAAGAATACCAGTTATAATATGGCGATTTTTTATTCTGATAAGCACCAACTGAGTTGTAAGTTCCTTTTTTGTTAAAATAGATACTATCAGAGCCTGTATGATTAAACACACCGTCAAGTATTATTTTTATATCTTTTTCTTCTGCCTTTTTAATTAATTCCTTTAAATCCTCTTCGCTACCTAAAAGAGAGTCTATTTTCATATAATCACCCGTATCGTAACGGTGATTTGAATAGGCTTCAAAAATAGGATTTAGGTAAATTGCATTTACGCCTAAGCTTTTAATATAGTCAAGTTTGCAAATTATTCCTTGTAAATTTCCACCAAAAAAGTCGTTGTTTAACACCTCGCCCTCTTCGTTTGGAAGATAGTTAGGTAAATCTTTTTTATTTTCGTGGTAGATTTTACCTTGCTTTAATTCATACTTGCCCTTTTTTTCATAAAATCTATCCGGAAAAATTTGATAAATTATATTTAACCAGTTTGGTACTTTATAACCTTTTTTATAAATCGTTAGTTGAAAACTGTTAGGATAATCTTGAATTTCTCCCTCATAATTTTTTGAAAGTCCTATAAATTTGTTGTTTTCTAGTTCAAAATAATACCAAAAAAGTCCAATTTCAGCCGTGTTAAAAGAAAAGGTGAAAAAATCACCTTGTCTTTCCATCGGATAACTATTAAATTTATTAGTTCCGTCCTTTCTTATAACTAATTTGCAGTAATTACTGTCCGTTTTAATGCAAAAATTTAGTTTTTTGCCCTGTTCAACAGCCCCTATTATGCTTTTTGAGTTTTTATCTAACGGATTATAATAACAAAACATTATTTAATTTCCTTTAAGTGCCAAATGTTTTTAACGTAATCGTCAATACTTCTATCAGCTGCAAAAATTCCTGCTGATGCAATGTTATTTAAACTCATTTTTGCCCAACGCATCTTATCTTTATATACTTTGCTTACCTTGCTTTGAATATCGTGATAACTTCCAAAATCAGCCAAACACATATAAGGATCGGCAATTGGAGAACCCATTACTAAATAATTTGCAATGTCTCCAAAAGATTGACCGTTAAATCCTAAATTTAGGCTATTAACAACGCCCATTAAGCGTTTATTATCGCTATAATATTGACTTGCATTATAGCCTCTCTTCCAAAGATTTGAAACCTCTTCAGCCGTTAAACCAAAAATGAAAATATTTTTATCTCCACAAGCTTGTGCCATTTCAACGTTTGCGCCGTCAAGCGTACCTACCGTTAACGCACCGTTTATCATAAATTTCATGTTACCCGTACCACTTGCTTCTTTACCTGCTTGTGAAATTTGTTCACTTACTTCAGTTGCAGGAATTAGTTTTTCAGCCATAGTTACAGAGTAGTTTTCAAGATAAACTACGTTTAATTTCTTTTGAATTTCAGGATGTTTTTTAATATCTTCACTTATAAAACTAATTAACTTAATAATTTGTTTTGCAAAATAGTAGCCAGGTGCTGCTTTTGCTGCAAAAATGTAAGTTTTTGGTTCTATATCAAGGTTAGGATTTTCCTTTAATTCATTATAAACGGAAATTATATGAAGAGCGTTTAATAATTGTCTTTTATACTCGTGCATTCTTTTCGCTTGAACGTCGAAAATAGTATTAGGATCAATTATAACCCCTTGCGTCTTCTTAACGTAATCGCAAAGTTGTAGTTTTTTTATTCCTTTTATTTTGTTAAGTTCTTCTAATACACCCGTGTCTTTTTCAAACTTTTTAAAGTCTTTTAATTTAGAAGCGTCCTTTATAAACCCACTACCGATACAAGAAGAAATTAAGTCAGTAAGCTCTGGATTTGACTGACAAAGCCAACGTCTATGAGCAATACCGTTAGTTACGTTTGTGAATTTTTCAGGATAAGTGTCGCTAAAATCTTTAAATAAATCATTTTTTATAATATCACTATGAAGAGCTGAAACGCCGTTTACTTTATGTGATGCAACTACTGAAAGATTTGCCATTCTTATTCTGCCGTGTGAGAATATCGACATTCTATCAATCTTATCCCAATCCCCTGGATATCTGTTCCAAAGTTCAGCACAAAAACGCTCGTTTATTTCTTTTAAAATCATATAAATTCTTGGAAGTCTTCTTTCAATTAAATCTTCAGCCCAAGTTTCTAACGCTTCGCTTAAAACGGTATGGTTTGTATAAGCAACCGTTCTAGTTACTATATCCCAAGCATTTTCCCAAGAACAATTATATTCATCAAGAAGTATTCTCATAAGTTCAGGAATACATAACGCAGGGTGAGTATCGTTTATATGTATTGCCGCTTTATCAGGCAAACTATCAATATCACCGTATCTTCTAACGTGGTCGTATATAATGTTTTGAAGTGATGCTGAAACTAAGAAATATTGTTGTTTAAGTCTAAGTGATTTACCTTCAAAGTGGTTATCTGATGGATATAATACTTTTGAAATAAGTTCAGCTTCATTATCTTCTTGCATACAACGCATATAATCCCCTTGTGAGAAGGTTTTCATATCAAATTCGTGTATGTTTTGCGCTTTCCATAATCTTAAAACAGAAACAGCCTCAGTATCGTAACCCGAAATCATCATATCGTAAGCAACAGCCTCAACTTCTTTTGCGTCAATATGGTTAATTTCAAGTTTTCCTTCTTTCCACTCTTCTTTAATATAACCGTCAAACTTAACTTTAAAAGTTTTATCCGTTCTTTGCGTTAACCAAACTTCGCCACCTGGTAACCATATATCAGGTAGTTCCATTTGCCAACCGTCAACGATTTTTTGTTTAAATAAACCGTATTCATATCTTATTGAATAGCCCATTGCAGGATATGATGAACTAGCAAGCGCGTCCATAAAACAAGCGGCAAGTCTTCCTAAACCACCGTTTCCTAAGCCTGCATCTGGTTCTAATTCATACAAATCTTCAAGCGAACAGCCTAAGTCTTTTAACGATTCGTTAATTGCATTTTGTATTTGGAGATTATAAGTGTTGGTTTTTAATGATTGACCAAGCAAAAACTCCATACATAAATAGTAAACTCTTTTACCATTTTGATCACGATATTTTCTATAAAACTTTTCACGCTTTTCTAGTAAAATATCCCTTACAGCCATTACTACTGCTTTATAGATTTGTTCTTTAGTCGCTTCTTTTGCCGTAATACCAAAATATTTTGAAAGTTTACTGTTTATAAGCAACGTCGCATCATTTTTTGTAAAATTTTTCATAGTTCTCCTAATTAGTCTTTGTATAATTTTTCGTATTTTTCTGCTTGTAAGTTCCAACTAAAATCGGTTGTCATAACCGTTTTTATTAAATTTACCCAAACTTCTTTATCGTGATAAGTTCTTATTGCCTCTCTAATAACGTAAAGCATATCGTGTGCGTTATAGTTAGCAAAAGTAAAGCCGTTACCACGTTCTCCCGTAAACGCCTTTATACTATCGTTTAAGCCACCTGTTTCTCTTACGATAGGCACTGTGCCGTATCTACTTGCTATCATTTGTGAAAGCCCACAAGGCTCCATTTTTGAAGGCATTAAGAATATATCTGCCCCTGAATAAATTTTTCTTGATAAATCTTGATTATATTCTATAATAACAGAGCATTTACCTTGATAATTTTTTGCCTTTTCCGTAAAGAAGTTTTCATACTCTTTATCCCCTTTACCTAAAACGACAAGTTGCACGTCATCTGCTAAAATTTCATCAAAAACTTCTTTTATAAGATCTAACCCTTTATGTGAAACAAGTCTTGAAATTATCGCTATTATAGGAACCTCTTTTTTTACGTTTAAACCTAGCATTTTTTGTAAATTTTCTTTACAAATTGCTTTTCCTTCTAAACTGTTTTCGTCATATTTATTAAAAATATAATTGTCAAGTTTAGGGTTATAATAATTAACGTCTATTCCGTTTAATATTCCTTGTAGTTTGTAAGCATTTCTATTTATAATGTCGCTAAGTCCGTGCGCAAAATAAGGATTTCTTATTTCTTTTGCATACGTTTCACTTACCGTTGAAAGGACGTCCGTCATTTCTATCGCACCTTTCATTAAGTTTACTGCGCCGTCAAGTTCGATACAAGAAAAATCTTTGTCGTCAAACCCAAACAAATCACCGTAAGTATCCGTACCAAACTTACCTTGATATTCTATGTTATGAATTGTAAAAACAGTTTTAATTCTTCTTAAATACTCGTTTTTATAATACATACTCTTTAAGTAAATAATAAGAGGTGCAGTTTGCCAATCGTTACAATGTAAAACGTCTGGATATAAGTCAAATTTTTGAATAACTTCTATAACGGCTTTTGAGAAAAATGCAAACCTTTCCCCGTCGTCTAAAAAGCCGTAAATGTTGCCATCTCTTTTAAAATAATATTCATTATCAATAAAATAATATTTCACATTCTCTCTTTCAAATGAAAAAACACCAACGTATTGTTCTCTCCAAGAAAGATATATATTAAAGCAACCTTCAAACTTAAAAAGTTTTCTCCATTCTTCTTTAATATTAGAGTATAGTGGAATAATTACGCTTACCTCGTAATTATCTCTTTTTGCTAAAGCGTTTGGAAGTGAACCTAAAACGTCAGCAAGACCACCGGTTGCTATAAACGGAGCGCATTCTGAACCGACTAAAAGAACTTTCTTTTTCTTTTCAACAGTAACTTTAGGTAATTTTTTAACAGTTTTTGTAGTCGTTTTTTCCTTTTTATTAGCCATATATTCTCCTTTTAAATCATACTTCCTTTTCCTATGTAGAATGGATGATTTTCACTACCAGAAAGAATTCTTCTATCTCTTATTACTACGTTTTTATCCGTTATAATGCAGTTGAGCGATACGTTTTCGCCAGTAACGGTGTCTTGCATTAAAACACAGTTTTTAACTTTAGTGCCTCTTGCAATTTTTACGCCTCTAAATAATATACTGTTTTCTACTTCACCTTCAATTACGCAACCGTCGGCAATTAAAGAGTTTTTAACAACTGCCGTTGCACCATATTTTGTAGGAGCAGAGTCCCTAATTTTTGTAAATATACTTCTATCGCCAAAAATGTCGTGTCTATTCTTTTCATCTAATAGTTCAAGGCTGTGTTCGTAATATGCTTGAAGTGATGAAATTGCTGCATAATACCCTTTATGTTCATAACCGTAAATTCTCATATTACCTATTGCGCTTGCTAAAATATCCGTCGTAAAGTGTCTTTTGTTATGAGAAATACTATCTAAAATTATGCTTTGAAGCAAACTTCTTTTCATAACGTAAACGTTCATAAATAAGTTTCCGTCTTCATTTAATTCTTCTTCATACTTTATTCCGTTTACCTTGTTGTCTTCATCAACCGTTAAAACAGTTGCGCTGGTTTCCGGTCTATTTTCTTTTTTATGTTTTGTATAAACTAAAGTTATATCTGCATTATTTTTAATATGTTCTTCGATAACTTCATCAAAAGACATTCTAAAAACTATGTTACAGTCGGTCATAACAACGTATTCTTCATCTGCCCTACTAATAAAATTAGTTATACTCTTTAAAGCCTCAAGTCTTGAAGAATATAAACTATCAATATCACCAACAACGCCAAAAGGAGGTAGCATTATTAAACCACCGTTCTTTCTTGCTAAGTCCCAATCTTTACCACTACCAACGTGGTCCATTAAAGATTGATAGTTTCTTTTTGTAATAACCCCTACCGTATCAATGCCTGAATTTACCATATTTGAAAGGGTAAAGTCTATTAAACGATATCTTCCACCAAACGGTATTGATGCAACCGTTCTTTTTCTAACAAGTTCTGGAAGAGTGTTGTCGTGAATATTAGAAAATATAATACCTAACGCTTTCATCTTACTTTACCTCCTTTAATAGGTCCTTATCTATCATTGCGCCACCTTTTATAGAAACTTTATCCCCAATGGTTACCTTTCTACCAACAACTGCAATTTCCTTCTTTCCACCAATTTTTGCTTTTTTACCTACGCTAACGTTTTCATCTAAAATAGTATTTTCAATAACGGCGCCTTCTTCAATAACACAGTCGCTCATTATAATACTATCTTTAACAACTGCGCCTTTTTTAACGATTACGTTACTTGAAAATACTGAATTTTCTACCGTACCGAATATTTCACAACCAGAAAGCACTATACTGTTATTTACTTTGCTTTCAGGGCTTAAATATTGTGGTGGAGAAAGTGGGCTTCGTGATTGAATTACCCAGTTTGAATCTGATACGTCAAATATTGGATTGTCGCCTAATAAATCCATATTAGCGTCATATAAAGATTGAATAGTTCCAACGTCTCTCCAGTATCCACTAAAGGTGTATGAGTACATCTTTTCCCCAGATTCTAACATTTTTGGTAATACGTCTTTACCAAAGTCGTTAGATGAGTTAGGGTTTTGACTATCTTCTTCTAAATATTTATAAAGTTTTTCTGCACTAAAAATATAAATACCCATTGAAGCAAGCGTGCTCTTTGGTTTTGCTGGCTTTTCTTCAAATTCATAAATTTCGCCATCTTCTTTTACGTTTAATATACCAAATCTTGAAGCGTCTTTTAAATCAACTTCAATAGCGGCAATAGTACAGTCAGCCTTTTTATGTATGTGATGTCTAAGCATCTTACTATAATCCATTTTATAAATATGGTCGCCTGAAAGTATTAAAACGTAGTCAGGGTTAAATTGTTTAATAAAATGAATGTTTTGGTAAATGGCGTTTGCCGTTCCTTTATACCAATCTGAAGAGGTTTTTGCTTGGTATGGAGATAAAATATGAACGCCACCAAACGAACGGTCTAAGTCCCAAGGTTGTCCGTTACCTATGTAGTCGTTTAATATCAACGGTTGATATTGCGTTAATACACCTACCGTATCAATACCTGAGTTTACGCAGTTTGATAGTGGAAAGTCTATAATTCTATATTTTCCACCAAAAGATACTGCAGGTTTTGCAATATTGTTGGTAAGTGCGTAAAGTCTACTACCTTGTCCTCCTGCTAAAAGCATTGCAACACATTGTTTTTTTCTTATCATACTTTTTCCCCTTTACTTTTTTCAAAATATAAAGCCGTTAGTTTTGGTAATTTTATTTTTATTGAGTTTTTCTTACCGTGACTAACCTTTTTAACCGTTTTATATATAGTCTTTTTTATCTTTCCGTTACCACCAAAGGTTACTTGGTCGCTATTTAGAACAAGTTTATACTCGCCTTTATCTACACCCAAATAATAATTGTCGTAATCTTTTCCAGAAAAGTTTATTATGACTATTATTTCTTTGCCTAATTTATCTCTTCTTATAAAAGATATTACGTTGTTTTCTTTTTCGTCAGCTGAAATCCAGTTAAAACCGTCCCAACTATCTTCAATTTCAAATAGTGGTGAGTTTTCTTTATAAAAATGGTTTACTTTTTTATAAAAGGTCTTTAACTTTCTATGCTTTTCATAATCTAGCAAGAAAAATTCTAACCCTTCTTTATAATTCCATTCTTTAAATTGACCAAATTCCGTACCCATAAAGGTAAGTTTTTTACCTGGATGCGCCATCATATACATTAAAAATGCTCTGTTTCCAGCAAACTTATCTTCATACTCTCCCGGCATTCTATCTAAAAGTGATTTTTTACCGTGAACTACTTCATCATGAGAGATAGGAAGTATGTAATTTTCACTAAACGAATAGCACATTGAAAAGGTTAGTTTATTATGGTGGTACGACCTAAAATACGGGTCTTCTTTTACGTATGATAATACGTCGTTCATCCAACCCATATTCCACTTATAGTTAAAACCAAGCCCACCTACGTCAACAGGCTTTGTTACAAAAGAAAAACTTGTTGATTCTTCTGCAGCCATAATTATGTTGTTAAACTTATTAAATACTACTGAATTTAATTTTTTAAAAAAGGCAACGGCTTCTAAATTTATATTTTCACCATATTGGTTTGGTATCCACTCGCCCTCTTTTTTATCATAGTCAAGATAAAGCATTGAGGCAACTGCGTCTATTCTAAGCCCGTCAACGTGGAATTTATCAAACCAATAAACAGCGTTCGAAACTAAAAAACTTTGAACTTCGTTTCTACCCCAGTCAAAAACTCTTGTTCCCCAACCTTTATTTTCCTTTCTATCCCAGCCTTGATTTTCATACGTTGCGTCGCCGTCAAAATCAATTAAACCAAACTCGTCTTTAGGAAAATGCGCTGGCACCCAGTCTATTATTACGCCTATTCCGTTTTTGTGAAAACAATCTATTAAATACATTAAATCTTTAGGTGTTCCAAAACGAGAAGTAGCTGAATAATAGCCCGTTACTTGATACCCCCACGAACCGTCGAAAGGATATTCTGAAATAGGCATAAATTCTACGTGAGTATAGCCCATATCTTTTACGTAAGGCACAAGCGTTTTTGCTAGTTCCTTGTACGTATAATAATCGCCGTTTTCTTTACGCATAAATGATGCTAAATGCACTTCATATACGTTCATTGGCGCTGAATACGGTGCTTTTTTATTTTCTAAATAATCCTTATCTTTCCATTTATAACCGTCTATTTTATAAACCTTTGAACAATGTCCACCATCGTGTTCGCCATGAAAAGCATAAGGGTCGGCTTTTAATACCGTTTTACCCTTTGAAGTTATTGCATATTTATAAGAATCGTATTCTTTTAGCCCTTCAATAAAAGTTTCAAAAACACCTTGACTAGATATTTTGGTCATTGGATTTAAGTTGATATTCCAACCGTTAAACTCTCCAACAACTGAAACTTTTTCAGCATTGTTTGCCCATACTCTAAAATATACGCCGTATTTACCACCTTTCCTACCAAAATGCGCACCCAAAAAGTCATAAGACTGATAATTTGTGCCTTGATGAAAAAGATATATTGGTAAGTCTTTTTTGTTTATCTTTTTTGCTTTCATTTATATTACGTATTTTTCGTTTTTATTATTTATATTTGCTAATTTCTTTGCTTCTTCTGAAAAACCTTCTCTACCAAGTAAAGCGTAAGTTGCAATTTTACCACCTTCTACCCCTGGTTGATTATAAGTATCAATATTAAGAAGTTCACCCATAAATGCAGTTTTCATTTCAAAAAAGTAAAGTAGTTCCCCTACTGTAAAAGCGTTTATTCTTGGAAGAATAATCGTGCTGTTTGCTCTTTTTGAAGAAGTTAACGCATATTCCGTTGCTTTCTTTTCAATATTTATTAGTTCGTTCATCGTGTGTCCACTTAAAAAAGCAACGTCTTTTATATTATCAAGTCCGTGAGGAATGTTAGTTTCCGTTCTAAATTCTTCAACTTCAAGGAAAGTTATAACTTTATCAAACGGACCTTCTCTATAAAGTTGAACTTGTGAGTGTTGGTCAGTTACCCCTAAAGTCTTTATAGGCGTTGAACCAACGTTTACGATATTTCCGTTTTTATCAACTTCTTTACCTAGACTTTCACCCCAAAGTTGCGCATACCAATCGGCAACGTATTTTAATGCGTCGCTATATGGCATCATTACAGACATAACCTTGCCTTTGTTATAATGTAAATACTCTAAACTAGCAGACATTAACGCAGGGTTTTTATATAAATCCTTTTCTTTACAAAGTTTATCCATATATTTTGCGCCTGCTAAAAGTTCTTTAATATCTACGTTAAGAACGGCTGCAGGAAGTAAACCTACTGGACAAAGTTCAGAAAATCTTCCACCAACCCCTTCAGGAATGTAGAACGTTTTTATATTTTCTTCTTTTG
>SVHJ01000013.1 GCA_015055835.1 Clostridiales bacterium
AATTGATAGTAATAAAAACGATGAATTAGCTGTCGTAAAACTTTATTCAAATAGTGGTACTAAATTAAAACACTCTTCTTCTAAATATAAACCTTTTGTTGAAACTTTAGATGATAAAAATAAAAGAATAAAAGTAGGAAAAAAGTTTATATCTAATGGACAAAAATTATCAAAAGAAGATGTTTCTATAATCAAAAAGATAGTTTTACTACACCTAACGTTCGTTATAAAAACAAAAAGAAAGTTAGAAGATTAAAAGGTCGTAAATAATAAAAAAATGCCCCTACGCTACGAGCATAGGGGCTACATATCATCACTAACCAAGGTGAAGTACGACCTTGCGGTAATATTATTATATGCAATTAAGTTAAAAAAGTCAATGAATTATGAAAAATATAGGTGAATTTTTATTAAAAATGTTAAGAAGTAAAATTTTTAAGGTTATTATGGGGTTTTTCCTTGCCTTAATTTTAGGTTATTTTTTTTATTCGGGTTGTAATTAATGAAAAGAGTTTTTAAAAAATTAAGAAAGATAGATTATAGACATTATATTTGTATTTTAATTACGGTAGGGTTTTTACTTTGTAGCATTTTTTGTTTTCCTTACGCATTACGTAGATTGGCCGAAAGTTTTAAAGACTTCGGTCTATCTATTGCGTATTACTTTACTGAACTTTTAGGGTTTGACGTTGGTGTTAACGTTACGGTAAATGATTTTTCTAAACTACCGTTTGAAATGCCGTTCGGTCTTCCGGAAACGTGGGCAGAATTTAAGATACTTTGGAAAGCTTATTGGGATAAAATTTTTACGTTAGAAAACTTAAAATCTTATTTTGATTTTTTAGGAAATAAAGCGTATATGTTTTGTATGATTATTCTTTTAATCATGCCATTAATGATTTTATTTGTTTTATTATTTAGGCGCTACTTTGATAAGCAAAACAATGATTACAATAAAGATACCAAGGCTTTAATTAGATTTAAGCATTTTATTTCTAAAGTTGTTCTTCCGGTGAAAAACTGGATATTAAGTTTTTTTGATTTTATAAAAAATAATAAACGTTATTATCAGATATGGCTTTTTATTTGGGCTTTTAATTTTAACGTTATTTCTATTTTTGTAGAGTTTTTAGCTTTCTATTTTTACTTTGTACTTTCGTTTGATTTTATAAGCCTTTATAGACAAGTCCTTAAGCTTTTAATGGACCTTTCTCCTATGCTTGATTTTGTGCCGGTATTTGTTTGGTTAATCGTTGGCTACGTTGTTTTACGTATTGTACGTAAAAAAATCGGTTTTCAGCGCTTACAACATATGGAACGTAAGAACTGTGGTTTTATAAATGAAAGACCTATTTTATCTTTTATTTGTGGAACTATGGGGAAGAAAAAAACAACAACGTTAACCGACATAGCGCTATCTGAAGAAGTGCTTTTACGTAGAAAGGCTTTTGAACTTATTTTAGAGTGTGATTTGAAGTTTCCTAACTTTCCTTGGATAAACCTTGAAAATCACCTTAAAAAGGCAATTTCTAACCATTGGGTTTATAACTTAGCAACGATTAAAAAGCATTTTAATCACTTGTTTTTCCTTTGGTCAGTTCAAACGGATGACGTTACGTTATTAAAGGCTATTAAGCGCCGTTTGAAAAAGTTTGGTTTAGACTATGATAAACCTTTCTTTGATTATGATTTTGAACGTTATGACTTTTATTATAACGATTGTTTGAAAATGGTTGAATTGCCAGAAGTTTTAATTGATTATGCAAAACTTTATTTTATCTACGTTGTTGAAAGTAGTTTAATTATTTCTAATTATTCCGTTCGTTCAGATAACATAAAAGAAGATTTAGGCAACTTTCCTTTTTGGAATTTTGATTTCTTTAGCCGTGATGTACGTTATCAAAACGCATACAGTCGCCACGCAAAGATTATTGACTTTGATATGTTTAGACTTGGGAAAAAAGTTCTTCCGGACAACCCTAAATCTAACTTTTTTGAGTTCGGTGTAGTATCCGTTACGGAAATCGGTAAGGAACGTAAGAATAGTTTAACCCTTTTAGAAACGAAAGTTAAAGAATTATTAGCAAATCAAAAGAACGATGGCTTTAATGATTCACTTAAAATGATACGTCATAGCGCAACGGTATGTAACTTTCCGTTTGTAAAAATCATAACTGATGAGCAACGTCCGGAAAGCTGGGGCGCTGATGCGCGTGACCTTTGCGAAATTATACATATTAAAGAGTCTTCTGAAACACGTTTAGCTATGCCGTTTTTTAGTTTATATGAGCTTTTTCATGCTTTTTTAGCAAAACGTTTTAACGATATTTATTATAGATATCGTTTTAATCGTTCTGATAACACTCTTTTTATGTACTTGATAAAAAACGTATTTTCGTTTTTTCACAATTATTACGTAAGAACTTATAATACTTTCGGTTATTGCGCCTTAAACGTAGGCGTAGAAGCTGGAACTCAAGACGGCGAACTAAACGATAAGCGCTATTACATTATGCATAAAAAAGTTTATTCTAACCGTTTTTCTACTGACTGTTTTAGTGACTATTATTTTCAACGTGCGCTACGTTCTGAAATAGGTCTTTTAGATTTAGAAGAATATGCAGACGTTAAAGCATCTATTGAAGAACTAAATTTACAAAACAGTTATTTTATACAAGATTTAAATAACAAACACGATATTGATAAGGAGTAAAATTTATGGCAAGAAGAAAAAGATACATACGTGGTAAAGTTTATTTGATTAATGATAGTTTACTTGTTAAAAACACTAAGAATAATAGGCGTATTGTAGTTATTAACAATGATAGAAGCAATATGCACGTTAAAAGAATAACATCGTTATATGATAAAAATGGAAAAATTAAAGATGTTATTCCAATAGAAAAATACCCCGATTTACCTAAACCAAGTGGTGTTGAAAAGAAAACTTTTCGTAAAACTTTAAAAGGTAAACCTATTCAAGAAAAGTTTTTACGTAAAACTAAAACTCGTTTAAATAAATGGGATATGAGTAAACTTATTAAAAAATAAAAATGGTGGGCTACTCGTTATGAGTCCCCACCTCAGATATATTGTATCTGGTGTCAAACAAAGATGACAATATTATTATATACAAGAAAAATAAAAAAATCAACTATTTTAGAAAAAATATTAAAAAACTATTATAAAAAAGGAGAAAATTATGTTAAGTAAAAATCAAATTGCTGAAATTCAACGTAAACCGTCATCTGAATTATCTTTTGCTGAATCGTTTATATATAACACTCTTGAAGATATTCAAGTAATAAAGAAAAATTTTGTGCGTGTCGGTTACCGACTTTTAGAAGCTGTACAATTACATTATGTTGAAGAACTTGGTTATAATAATATTTATGAACTTGCCGAAGATGTTTTTTGTATTAAAAAATCAATGTGTTATGACTTGATTAATATTGCTACTTATTATTGTAACGGTATGCAACTAAAAGAACGTTATAAAAACTTTAGTCAATCGCAACTTATTGAACTTTGTCACGTGCCAAGCCATTTACAAGAATATATTACTTCAGATATGACGGTGTTAGATATTAGAGATTATAAAAATTGTTTTAAATATTCTGGTGTTTATAATGGAATCCCTGTTAATGAGCCTTATAAGGCTATTGAATTATATCGCGAAAAGAAAACAAATAATTCCGGACGTCCGGAAAATAATCAAACACAATCTATTCGAACGTCAGCAAATAATAAGAACGTTTGTACATATACAAATTTTGCTTTGTTATTAAGTTTAGATAGAGATTTTAATTATTATATGTCATCTAAGAATTATAATAATATGATTGAACGAATTTTCGAAATTTTAAAAGAAAACAATTTAAGTTTATTTGCTGATTTTTTAGAGCCTAGTTTTGATAGTTTTTTATATGAGTTTTATTCAACTACAGATGAAGGTTTAACTGGTGTTTATAGATGTGTTACTTTTGAGGATAAGGAAAAAGCGATAGAACTTCACAAGAAGAAGAAAAGACCATTTTTAATAAAAATTTTTAAACAAATTAAAGAGCAAGTCTTTAATGAAGAAAAAAATACATAATTAACAAAAAAATACGTTGCTCCCAGCGTTAAGGGAAAAGGATAAATTTATGGCAAAATTTAATTTATTTAAAACACTTGCAGAAAAACGAGCATACGCAATTGGTAGAAAACATCAATATAATAAAGAACATCCTTTGATGAAGTATAAAGTATCTGTAGATTCTGTTTATATGAATAATGATAATAGAGTTGAACATCGTATGAAAGATGTTAACATCTATTCTTCTTATCATAAAACAAAAAAATCTGCTCAAAAAGC
Organism: Clostridiales bacterium; assembly: GCA_015055835.1. Lineage (GTDB taxonomy): Bacteria > Bacillota > Clostridia > Christensenellales > Borkfalkiaceae > SIG381. The sequence continues at coordinate 4,358 of SVHJ01000013.1, forward strand.
CTTAAATGAAGCGATAAAAAGAGAGAAATATCAGAAGGAATCTGTATTGCGAAAAGCAAAAGCTGGTACTTTAAATATGTTTAATTCTCAAGACCATTCATATTATGATTTTAAAATTGTAAAATGTAATAAACGTATGTAATAAAAAAGAGCCAAAAGGCTCTTTTTTAATCTTTTATATCCCCTTGTTTAGCATATTTTATTTTTGTCTTATACTTGTCGGTATCAACTTCTTTTTTATTAAGATAAACAACAGCTATGTTTTCTCTTTTTACAAGTTCTGGATAAGTTTTCATTTTATAGTCTTTAATTCTTTGATATTTAATATTATCTTCACCATATCCCCAGAACTCAACATAAATGTTTTTTATTCCATTATATTCTGGAATAAAAAAGTCTGGTGTTAATTCGTGTGTTTCATCGACGTCTATTTTCTTTTCGTATGCGTGTTTTATTCCTTCAGAATATAACCAGTTATCAATAATTTTTTCATAAGGACTTTTTACTAAATGTCCATCATCACAAGTTAATTCACTTTCATATTCTGCATCTAGTTTTGTAAACTCTTTACATTTTTTTACTTGTATGTATACTACCTTGTTGTTAAATTGTTTCCAACAATTAAAACAAAAATGTTGTCCGTTAGATGGCTTGCCACAAATAATACAAGTAAGTTCGTTATCTTGTTTTACTTCTTTGTTTTCTTCCTTAATTTTTTTACAATCACAAATAACTTCTTTTTCGTTCCATTTTCCACAGTCCGGACATTGAACTATTTCGCCTTTATTTGCTTGCATACCGTGTTTACGGCATAAACCATCTTTTCTTGCTTTACCCATATAAACATTAGTAGGTTCTCCACAAATTGGGCATTTTAATTCCTTTTCCATACTTTTCTCCATAAATAAAAATGCGTTCCCTAAAAGAGAACGCATTAAACAAATATTTCTCTTTAAGGTTAATTTTGTTGTTCACGCAAAATCTTCATATGTAAAAATAGATAAATATTGTTTTTGATATTACACATATGAAAATTTATTTAGTTGCGTGAACATAAAGAGTGTATCATTTTTTATACGTTTTGTCAATATTAAAAAAACCGATACAACTGTACCGGCTTTATTTTTATTTATTAAGTTGTTTTTCTGCAAATACTACGTAAGCACCTTTTTGGTTATAATCAGTTATGTAAACTATTTGATAAACGTTGTTTTTTAACACGTTGTTTAATCTTTGGTTTTCTTCTACTGTGTAGTGAATTAAATCACCTACTTGATAATTTCTATCATCTAATCTTATTTCAAAAGTTTTTTTTCCTTGTATTTTAGCAAGAGCATATTCTTCTTTTATTTTAAGTTCATGTAGTTTCATCAACGTTCTCCTTTTCACTTTTAATAAAATTCGGAAAAGCTTGTAAGTGTTTTAACCAGCTTAAATCTTCATCTTGTTTTTTTTGAAGATTTACGTATTTTTTATAAAAAAATTCATAAATCTTTAATTCTTCTTTCCTTTTTTTCATCCTTTTTTCTATTACGTTTATACAATCTTGCGTATTCATACCTTTTGTGTATATTATCGTATTTTTTCTATATCTTACGTTCATTGTTCTTTCTCCTTAAAAAAGTCTAATATTTCTTTTGGGTCAAAAGTAAATTGTATTTTTCCGTTATTTATGCTAACGGTTTTTCCACGTTCATCGTTAGTACAATAAACGTTAAGATAAACTTCTGACATAATATTTGTACTGTCGTTAAACTGAAGTCCTTTAGTCTTAAATTCTTTAGTCATTTTTAATCTCCTTTATCTCAACACCGAATTGTTTGAGTATCTCTCTAAACTTGCGTAAAAAATCAAATTTTTGTATAGTTACAAAACCGTATTTTTCTATACTTTCTAAATCAAGCCATTGATACAGTATGTCAAAAATCTTCTCTGCCGTTTCCTTGCGAGTTGCGACTATCTCTTTTATAAGATAATCATCAAATTTCTTTTCCAAACCTTTTAGGTCATTATATTCTTCCCTTGAAAGCACCACGCTTTCTTTGTCTATTATTCGGCAATTATCTTTTTCAAAAAGATATTTAGCAATTTTTACACACTCTATATAATATAAATCCGTTGCTATGTGTATGCGTTTTGCCATTTTTTCTATTTGTTTTTCTTTTTCGGCTTGATATTTTTCCCAGCCTTTTATAAAATCATTTTTTTCCATTTTACCCCTCTATATTTTCATAAATTTTAATAAATTTGCGTCATAATAATTTTTAATCCAGTTTTCGCATATTGTTTCAAAATTATATTTTTGATATCTACAGTCTATTGACATTCGATGTCCGGCACATTCTGCCGACACGTAGATTCCGTTTCCGTAGTGGTCTTTATCCTGGGGCAGATGTTCTGTAAATTTCCAAATATAACTATTCCCCTTTTCAGTTAACACTTCATAACTTAATGTTTGCTTGTTCATAACGAACCTCCTAATAAAAATAATAATATCAAGTTGCAAGGGTTGCCTTGCAACTTCTTAATTGCAGAGGAATCACTTTCAAAAAGGCTAAAAGTCAAGAAGCAATTGGAATAAATAGTGTAAACGATTTATGCCGAGAAAATTCTTGACTTTTGGACTGAAAGTGATATATATAATTAAAACGTTTTTGGGTATGGACTTACTTAGTAAGAGGGATTGACAAAATATGGTTAACGTGCTAAACTACTCTTTGGGTGGTTTAGCCGTCGTTTTATCAATTAGTGCTAGTAATTGATTTACGATTTGTAAAATTATGAGAACTAGTCTCAGTAGTTCCATAAGGTTAAACCTCCTTTCTTTTAAATAAAGCACGGTAACTGTGTTTTGTCATAAGGGGTCTATAATAAAATAAATGGTTAGGGGTGGCTTTTTATAATAGTGGTATTGATAAAATCAACGGCTTGACTAACTGCTCTTTATGTGCTATACTACCTTTTGAAAAGGTGGTTAGCGAAATATTGAAATAATTGAAACGGCAATTTCAATTATTGTTAAAACTATGTATATTGTTTCAAATGTCGACATAGTTCGCAACCTCCTTTTTTTCTTTTATAACTGCACATAAAAGGCAGTTCGTCAAGTAGGGGTTAAAAGAGTTTACAGCTCTTTTTTATTTTTAAATTGGTTTTTAATATGTCCGAAAAAAGGAAAAGGATAGAACGAGGCGGTATAGCCGTTCATCCTTTCCCTTTTCGGACATTAAACCACAAGGGGTATAAAAAATGGAAACTAAAAAAAGGACTTTTAAGCATTTAACGTGGAACGATAGACTTCAGATAGAAGCTTTATATCGTGTTGGATATAAAGCTAGAAGAATTGCTGAAGAAATTGGATGCTCGTTTAAGACTATTTATAATGAACTTAAACGTGGTGAGTATGAGCATACTAAAGTTAGTGATAATTTTTGGTATGGCAAAAAATATAAACGCATAACTTCATATAGTCCAAATAAAGGACAAGAACTTTATGAGAACAACGTTCGTGGTCACGGTATTGAATTAAAAATCGGTAAAGACTTTGAATTTGCTAATTATATTGAAAAAAGAATAGTTGATGATGGTTTAACACCACTTGCAGTTCTTGGTGAAATTAAAAAGAAAGGTTTGGTTTTTAATACAACTATTTGTGTTCAGACTCTTTATAATTATATTAAAAACGGTGTTTTTCTTCGTTTATCTATGGAGCATCTTCCTTATGCTAATAAAGAAAAACGTATTCATAAAAAACTTGTAATTAAAAAATTACCTCGTGGTATTAGTATTGATAAAAGACCGGTGGAAGTTTCTAATCGTTTAGAGTTTGGCCATTGGGAAATGGACTGTATTGAAAGTTCACAAAAAAAGAAAGCAACGTTGCTTTGTTTGTCTGAAAGATTATCAAGACGTGAGATAATCTTTAAGATACCAGATAAAACGTCTTTATCTGTTGTTAAGTGTCTTAATTCTTTGGAACGTCGTTATGGAAAAATCTTTCCTAAACTGTTTAAGTCTATAACGGTAGATAACGGCGCTGAATTTTCTGATTATTTTTCTATGCAACGTTCTCGATATGGTAATAAAAAAAGGACGACAATTTATTATTGTCATCCTTACTGTTCTTCTGAACGTGGAACTAATGAACGTATGAACCGTGAAATTCGTAGAAAGTTCCCTAAAGGAACTGATTTTACTTCAGTAAGCCTTAAAGAAGTTGCTGAAGTTGAAGAGTGGTTAAATAATTACCCACGTGGAATTTTAGGTTATGATACCCCTCAAAACGTTTTTAATTCTCATTTTCAAGCTATTTGTTAATATTTTTTATTTAAATGTGTAATTTACTCTTGACATTTACATTTTTTATAAAAAATACGCTTTTTAGGTTATTATATGATAAAAATATTAAAAGAATATTGAATTTTTTACTTTTGTTTTTCTAATTAACTTGTTTTTTATAAAGTTTTTTTGTATAATAAGCCTTAAGAAATTAAAAAATATAAAATTTTAGGAGATATAAAAATGAACGTACAACAAACGACAGTTAATGCACTACGTGTCCTTTCGATTGAAGGTATTGAAAAGGCTAACTCTGGTCACCCTGGTTTACCACTAGGCTCTGCACCTATCGCTTACGCTCTTTTCCAAAACCATATGACTTTCAACCCAAGAAACCCTAAGTTTGATAATAGAGATAGATTTATTTTATCAGCAGGTCACGGTTCTATGCTAAACTACGCAACCTTACATTTATACGGCTATGCAGTTAGTAAAGAAGATTTAATGAACTTTAGACAATTTGGTTCAAAGACAGCAGGTCACCCTGAATACGGTCTAACCCCTGGTATTGAAACAACTACTGGTCCTTTAGGACAAGGTATTGCTAACGCAGTTGGTATGGCTATTGCTGAAAACTACTTAAGAGCTAAGTTTAATAAAGAAGGTTTCCCTATCGTTGACCACTACACTTACGCTTTAGCAGGCGACGGCTGTATGCAAGAAGGTATTGAAAACGAAGCCGCATCACTTGCAGGTACTCTTAAACTTGGTAAGTTAATCGTTTTCTATGATGATAACGACATTACTATTGAAGGTAACACAGATATCGCGTTTAGAGAAGACGTTGGTAAGCGTCACGAAGCACTTGGCTGGCAAGTAATTAACGTTAAAGATATCAACGACCTTAACGCAATCAATAAAGCAGTTAAAAAGGCAAAAGCTTGTACTGATAAACCATCACTTATCATTTGTAAGTCACTTATCGGTTACGGCTCACCACTTGTAGGTAACCCACATTGTCACGGTGCACCTTTAGGGGCTGAAAACGTTCAAAAAACTAAGGAAATGCTTGGCTACAACTACCCTCCATTTGAAGTTCCTGAAGAAGTTAAAAAACATACAGCAAAGGCTATTAGAAAGGGTAAGAGAGCAGAAAAGGCTTGGAAAGAAATGTTTAAGGCTTATGAAGTAGCATATCCAGAACTAGCTAAAGAATACAAGTCTTGGATGGCTAACGAAAAACCAGACCTTATTAATAACGAAGATTTATGGAAGTTTGAAAAGAAAGACGCTACTAGAAACACAAGTTTCACAGTTCTTAATAAGTTAGCCGACTTAGTTCCTAACCTAATCGGTGGCTCAGCAGACTTAGCACCTTCGAATAAATCAAATATGAAAAACCGTGGCGATTTCTTACCAGACGACAAAACTGGTTCAAATATGCACTTTGGTATTAGAGAACACGCAATGGCAGCAATCACTAACGGTATGTGCGTACACGGTGGTTTAACTACTTACTGTTCAACATTCTTCGTATTCTCTGACTATATGAAGAACGCAATTAGACTTTCTGCTTTAATGGGACTTCCTGTAACTTACGTATTAACACACGACAGTATCGGTGTTGGCGAAGACGGACCTACCCACCAACCAGTTGAACACTTAGTAGGTTTAAGAAGTATCCCTAACATTAAGGTATATCGTCCAGCAGACGGTAAAGAAACTACTGCCGCTTGGATTTCTGCTTTAACTGGCAAAGAACCAACTTTACTTGTATTAACAAGACAAAATCTTCCTCAATACGAAAATTCTGGCGTTGAAGCATTAAAGGGTGGTTATATTTTAGCAGATAGCGAAAAGGCAACTCCTGACGTACTACTTATTGCAAGTGGTAGTGAAGTTGAACTTTGTATGGAAGCTAAAAAGGTATTAGCCGAACAAGGCGTTGATGCAAGAGTAGTTTCTATGCCTTGTATTGAAGTATTCAATAAGCAACCTAAAAAGTATAGAGAAGCCGTTATTCCATCTAAGGTAAGAGCAAGAGTTTGCGTAGAAGCCGCAACACCATATTCTTGGCACCAATTTGCAGGACTTGATGGTGAAATTATTGCAATGAACACCTTTGGTGAATCAGCACCTGCAGAATTATTATTTAAGCACTTTGGCTTTACGGTAGAAAACGTAGTAGAAAAGGCATTAAAAGTAGTAAAGAAATAATTACTTTTATAAAAAGTAAACAAAAATTAAAGGGCGAAGTTAATTCGCCCTTTTTTTATTCTTTATCAATCTTCAAGCCCCAATAGATAATCTGTTGAAACATTTAAATAAAGTGCAATATCAACGATTGTTTTCATCGGTGGCTCGTTATTGCCATTTAACCACTCTGAAAGAGTTGATTTTTGGATAGATAAATGCTTTGCAAGATCAACTTGCTTTTTGTTTTGCATCTTTAATTCTTGCTTAACTCTTTCGCCAAAAACTTTCATTTTGCACCTCTATAATTCATATTATATGAACAATTTTTGACAAATAGTTGACAGTTCATAAAATATGAACTATATTTTAAAAGAGGTAAACTATGAAAAATTATAATCAAGAATTAATTAAAAAAGGCGCAAAAGATAAAGAAACCGAACTTATTACACAAAGAAACCTTGAAATCATAAGTATTGTTAAACAATTTATGCCTTATGAAAACTATGATATATTTCAAGAACTGCTTGACAACTACGAAAAACTTATAGGCAAATATTCAAAATATGCCTATCTTTTAGGTTTTACAAGGGCTATTTATGAAAAAGATTAAAGTTGTCATAATATAAAAAATTTATTTTATTAAGGGGGAAACTCTTTTCCGAAGTCGTTTCCCCCTTAAAAATTCCCCTTCACAAACTCCTCAAAACCCCCTCCCCTTATTCTTTAAGGGGTTTTGAGTTGTTCTAAATGTATCATATTTAATTTTTATTATCAATGATTGTGAACAAAAAAGGGAGAAATGAAAAATTTTCCCTTTTTTAAAGTTTTTATAAACTTTTCACTAAATATTTGCGTTGCCGTCCGTGCATTTTACAAAGGTTGCAATAACGCCATCCCAACGGCCTCCTCTATTTATTGATTCCCACTCTTTAAGCGTTCCGTTATAACTAATATCTTTTAGGTTGCTACACTCAATAAACGAATTGCCTATATAAGTAACGCCACTACCTATTACGACGCTTTCTAAACTAACGCAACTACCAAACGCCCAGTTACTTATCGTTTTTACGCTGTCAGGAATAACTACGCTTTCTAAATTACGGCAGTCAATAAACGCTCCGTGTCCGATAATTTCAACACCATTACCTATTATAAGGCTTTCTATTTCACTTTCGTTAAACGCATTTTCTTTAATTTCTTTTACGCTGTTAGAAATTGTAACAGATTTTAAAGTGGTCTTATAAAATGCGTTAGTTTCAATTATTTCAACGCCGTCAGGCACAGTAAACGCAGTCTCCGTTTTGCCCATTGCATATTTAATAAGCGTTTTGCCGTCTTTAGTATATAAATTTCCGTCGATATCTTTATAATATCTGTTGTTTTCATCTACCTCTATTTTACTTAAAGAAGAACAAAGGTAAAAAGTATCGTTTGAAATTTCTTTTACGCCACGGCCTATTGAAATCTCTCTTAACGCAGTACATTCCCAAAAAGCACCACTTCCGATTATTTTTACGCTGTTAGGTATAGTGATTTCTTTTAACATTCTATTACATTTAGCAAAAGCCCAATAGCCAATTTCCTTTACGCTACTACCTATCGTTACCTCTTTTAATAAATCACAAAATGCAAAAGCGTAATCTTCTATTATTTCAACGCCGTCAGGTATTACTATCTTTTGTAAAGAAGTACAACTATGGAAAGAATTGTTTTCTATTATTTCTAAGTTTTTGCTTAATTTAACCTCTTCTAATTTAAAACAACCGGAAAAAGCATATTCTTTTATAACTTTTACGCTATCAGGAAGTTCTATTTTAGTTAATTCTTTATTTTCATAAAAAGCGCGTTCTTTTATTACTTCAACCCCGTTAGGTATGGTAAGCGTGCTTTCCTTTTTACCTTTAGGGTGTACTATAAAGGTTTTGCCGTCTTTAGTAAACAAGTTGCCGTCAACGTCTTTATAATACCCGTTATTCTCATCTACTTTAATATTTTGTAACCAAGAACAATCGTTAAAAACCATTTCCCCTATGCTTTCCACACTTGCAGGAATTTCTACTTGTTTTAAGGAATTACCATCAAAAGCAAGCCCTGCTATAACCTTACAAGAACTATCTATCACTACTGACGATAGATTTTTATTATCCGTTCCAATTAAATATAAATAGTGGCTTTCGTTTGTGCCTAAATAATTTAACCCGTCTTTTTGGTTATAAACTAAATTATTACAACCACTAAAAATAGCTTGTCCTATTTCTTTTAAGCCGTCGCCCATAACAACTTTTTCTAAAGAAGTACAGAACATAAAAGCATAGTCGTCTATTTTTTCCAAACTATTAGGTAAAGTTATTTCTTTTAACGAAGTAAGGGTGGTAAAAGCATTTTTACCTATTTCTTTTAAGCCGTTACCAAGCGTAATTTCTTCTAAAGAAGTACAATAAGCAAACGCTTGTTCCCCTATTTTTTCTACGCTATCAGAAATTACCACCTTTTTCAATGAAGAAACACTATAAAAAGCATTTTTGCCTATACTCTTTACGTTATTAGGAATAACTATTTCTTGTAATAAAGAATAATTAAACGCCCCACCACCTATAACTTTACATTGCTCGTCTATGGTTATATTAGTTATTGCGCTATTTTCTCTTCCTATTAAATATAAATATTTATTTTCATCAGTACCTAAATATTTTAACCCGTCTTTTATGTTGTAAGTTATAGGAGCGTATGGGTCAAACGCATAATCGCCTATTTCTTCTATTTTATCGCCCAAAGTTACCTTTTGAATTTTTTGGCTACAATAAAAAACGGAATTTTCTAATATTTTAAGGTTCTCACCTAAAACGACTTTTTCTAAATTAGAACAATAACTAAAAGCAAGTTCGCCTATTTTTTCCACCTTTTTGCTAACGACAAGTTCTTCTATATTATTATTCTCATAAAAAGCCTTTTCGCCTATAAACTTAATAACTTTGCCGTTAATTTCTTCAGGAATAACAACTTTTTTCAAAGTTTTACCGTAGTCGGTTAAACCAACGATAGTATCCCCCTCTTTATTAACGATAAAAGTTTCTGAACTTTTAGTATCCGTCTTTCCACAACCGTAATCGCAAAAAGCCGTGTCTATACCGTCGCCAGTATAAACGTAGTCGGTAAAACTGCAAGTATGATCTAAACTGCCACCACCGTTACACGCACAAACAAAACAAACGGTAAAAATAATTGCCGTTAATGATAAAATCTTTAGTAATGCGTTTTTCATTTTTATCCCCTTTTTATAAATACTCTACTAAATCAGCGCCTTGTTTTCTAACTTTTGTTCTTAAAATATCGTCATCTTCTTTATAGCCGACTGCTATTACTAGACTAACTACTTCATCTCCAGTTAAACCTATTGCTTTTTTAACCTTTTCTTTATCCATTCTCCCTAAAATACAGGTAGAAAGTCCCATTTTTTCAGCCGTTAAAACTAAATGCGCTGTAAAAATACCTATATCTGTAGCCACAAAGTCGCTATGTTTCCCTTTTTCCTTTTCGTCAAGAAGATACCAAGGTTTTTGTTCTACTATAACTATAAAATCGTTAACGTTATCGGCAAACTTATTTGCGCCGTCAGGTTGAACGCCCTCTCTAACACCATCAACTATAACTTTATTATTACTAACTGCATATAACTTCCACGGTTGGGTGTTCCTTGCAGACGGTGCTAAACTAGCCGTTTCAATTAGTTCTTTTATCTTTTCTTCTTCAACTTTTTTTACTTTATAATTTCTACAAGATTGTCTTTTTAAAAATAGTTCTTTCATAACTTTTCTCCTTAAAAGTATTATAACCCAAAACCTTTAGTTTTTCAAGTGGGCTATCGCCTTTTTAAGGGTAAAATAAATATCGCTATTTTCTATTAAAAAATTCACTTCAAAAGGGTTTAATCTTTTTAGTAAACGGTCGTTTTCATAAATTTCAACTTCGTTAAAACTTTCAGTCGAGAGTAAACTAATTAACCTTTTTACCGTAACCGAACTATCAACGGCAATTTTTTTAACAGCCCCACCACGCATCATACCACTAGATAGCATAAACTTTATTTTAACAAGCCGACTTTCCATTTTAGAAAAAATTAAATCAACTGTTAAAAATGCAATAAAAATAATTAAAGTATAGTTTGGCTTATTAAAAAGTGATAAAACAAATAAAACAGTTAATATCCCAACGAATATAAACCCCAAAATTTTAACGACTTTTTTACTTTTTTCTCCTATTAAAAGGGTTAAAAGACTATCTAGCACCCTACCACCGTCAAGTGGATAAACGGGTATAAGATTAATAAGTGCAAAAGTAAGTGATACGGTAACTATACTTTCAGTAAAAGGATAAGTATCTGGCAAAATCCACCAAAAAGCAATAAAAAATAAGGCGATAATTAGGTTAAAAAATGGACCTGCTAACGCAATTTTTATTTGGTCAACCGTTTTTAACCCTTTTATATCTAAAACTAAATTCGCCCCATACCCTGAAAGTATAATTTTTTCACCCCTATACCCGTTTTTCTCTGCTACGTATAAATGCCCAAACTCGTGGAGCAGGGCAGTTATAACGTATATTAAAAATAAAAAAAATTGTTTATAAATTAAAGATAAAACTAAAACAAGGTAAAAAAGAGGGTGTATTTTTATCTTTATACTAGCCATATAACGCCAGCGTTTTCAATATCGTAATTAGTTATCATAGCGCCTTGGTTATAAAAACAAAGGTTTACGCCTTCGCCAAAGCTATAACCTATCGGAACGTTAGAAAAAACTTCGTCATTAACCCCAAAATACGCGTGGTCAACCCCACTAAGTACCGTTTTAAAACTGTTTGAGTGGGTAATTTCAATAATATATTTACCAGCCTCTTCAGTAATAGCAGAAATTATGCCAAAAGTTGGTGCGTAAACGCTACCCGTTTCCTCAATTAAAAGACCACTTGCCCCTATCGTCATTGAACTTTCAGTATAAGGAAGGGTTATATCGAAATCAGAGTACTCTTTGTCAGTTAAAAGAGTTTCTTCACTCTTTTCAAAAAAGAAAGAGTTTATAAAAGTGTTTTCAAAAAATAAATTAGAAAAAACTATGGTAGAAATTAGCACGAAAATTAGCGCAATTTCTATGCCGATAATAGGTAATTTTCTTTTAGGTTTAACTACTGCTGTGCTTTCGTTAACCTCTTCCATTACGACTTCAGGCTTTTCTATTTCCATTTCTTCGCTGTTAGCCACAATTTTTTCTTCCATTTCTTCGTTGATTTTACTAACCAACTTTTCTTTTTCTACTTCTAACTTCGTTAACTTCTTTTCCGTCTTTCTTTTTTTAGGGTTAGGTTTAACCTTAACGCTAGTTGAATTAACCGGCACTTCTATCATTTCCATATAATCAGTGTTATTCATAATCTTCTCCTTTTTGCTTTATATTTTTTTATATGAAAGGAAAAAGGCATTTATGATAAAAATAAAAAAACCACTTTAATTAAAAAGTGGTTTTTTGTCGTTTTTTATTTTTTTATGCAATATTTTTTGCAATTGCTTCTAAGAAAGCCTTTGTTTCTAACTTTTTGTTAACAACCCCTTCTTTCTTGAATAAAGGAATAAGGTCGCCTGTCATATTACCTTCTTCAATAGTCTTTAAGGTTGCCTTTTCTAACTTATCGGCAAATTCCATAAGTTCTTTGTTACAGTCAAGTTCGCCACGCTTTCTTAAAGCACCAGTCCAAGCAAAAATAGTTGCAACTGGGTTTGTTGAAGTGCTTTCGCCCTTTAAGTAGTTATAGTAGTGTTTAGTAACCGTACCGTGTGCTGCTTCATATTCAAATACTCCTGTTGGAGAAACTAAAACTGAAGTCATCATAGCAAGACTACCGTAAACGGTTGCTACCATATCTGATAAAACGTCGCCGTCGTAGTTCTTACAAGCCCAAATAATTCCACCTTCACTACGAACAATTCTTGCAACAACGTCGTCAATTAAGGTGTACATATAGTAAATTCCAGCCTTTTCAAACTTTTCTTTATATTCGTTTTCGTAAATTTCGTTAAAAATATCTTTAAATCTGTGGTCGTAACGCTTACTAATAGTATCTTTAGTAGCAAACCAAAGTGGCATTTTTTGGTCAAGCGCATAGTTAAAGCAAGATTTCGCGAAATTTTCAATAGACTTATCAGTATTGTGCATACCACATAAAATACCGTTATCCTTAAATTCAAAAATTTCAATTCTTTCTTCTTTGCCGTCTACATTATTAAACACAAGTTCAGCTTTACCTTTACCTGCTCTTGTATCAACTGCTTTATAAATATCGCCGTAAGCGTGTCTTGCAATAGTAATAGGTTTAGTCCAAGTAGGAATATAAGGAGTAATACCGTCAACTAAAACTGGCGCTCTAAATACAGTACCGTCTAAAATTGCTCTTATAGTACCGTTAGGGCTCTTCCACATTTCTTTAAGGTTATATTCTTCTACCCTTTGTGCGTTAGGAGTGATTGTTGCGCACTTAACTGCAACGCCGTATTTTAAAGTTGCGTTTGCTGAATCAATAGTAACTTGGTCGTTAGTTTCATCTCTATAAGGAAGACCTAAGTCGTAATATTCTGCTTTTAAATCAACGTAAGGTAAAATTAAAATATCTTTAATCCATTGCCAGATAATTCTTGTCATTTCGTCGCCGTCCATCTCAACGATAGGCGTAGTCATTTGAATCTTTTTCACTTTTCTTCTCCTACTATTTTTTCCTATTTTACTATATCTAATTTTTTTTTACAAGTGTTTTTGCCCCTTAGTTCCTTTTAAATTTAAAATAGATGAAGAAAAACTTTTTATAAGCGTTTGGCTTTTGTTAAATTTTTCTAAACACTCTAAAATAAGTTCTTTTAGAAGAAGAGAAAACTCTTCTAAGGTGTCAAAAAATAGATAGTAGGAGAGTGAGCCTGGCACGGAATTTATTTCGTTAACGAAAACTTCGTTATCCTTAACTAAAAAATCTATTCTTATTATCCCCTCAAAATTAAGTGAAGAATAAATTTTTCTTGCAATTTTGTTGATTTTTAACCTAAGTTCTTTATCAATATTCGCAGGGAAAATTCTATCCCCTAAAATATATTTATCTTCAAAGCGTAAAATATCTTTAGACGGAACGGGGTTTTCCGGTTTAGATACTATTATTTTATCTTTTAATTTATATACTCCAAGGTTTATTTCTAAAAAGTTTTCTAAACACTTTTCACAAATAACCTTGTCATCAAACTGTTTTGCGTTTAGTACTGCCTTTTTATACTCTTCGTTCGTTTTACAAACGGAAATTCCTATGCTAGAGCCAAGCGAGTTTGGTTTTACTATTATAGGATATTTTAGTTTAGGTTTTTTGTCTTCTTCTCCTAAAAAATAAGGCACAAAGTTTATATCAAGCCCTTTTAGAAAAATTTTTGTAGCAAGTTTATCCATTGATAAACTAGCAGGAAGAACTGGCGAAGATAAAACAGGCACTTTTAGCGTGTCGAAAAGTCCTTTAATAGCGCCGTTTTCCCCTACGCCACCATGCAAACAGTTAACTACTAACGAAATGGGAAAAAGTTCTTTTAGTTTACCTTTTTTTAATTTATAAAGTTTGTTTTGAGAGGGTATAACCGTAACTTCAGTCAACTTTTTATAATCTAAATTTTTATAAATTTCTATATTAAAAAGTTCTTTTCCCGTTAGCCATTTACCACTTTTATCAATAAAAATAGGAACTACGTCAAAATGCTTTTTTAATCCGTTAGAAATTAAAGTCCCCGTAATTGAAGAAACTTCACTTTCAACCGAGTCGCCACCAAATATTACAACAATTTTTTTCATAAAAAAATCACCTCCGTTATTTTTTAACTTTGGTGATTTAAGTGTTTCTTCAGTAAGTGTCGGGAAGGTCGTTTTCAAATAAGATAACGTCCCCTTCTCTCATTATTTCGTTAAGCTTTAAGTTTCCCTTTTGTAAGTTTTTAGCAAAGATAATATTGCTCCTTAAAAACCCACCGTCTATAAGCCCCGAAATAAGCATTTCTGCATTGTGTGAGCCGATTATTATAACTATATCTGCCTTTTTAGCAAGTTCTATGCCAAAATTATAGTTTGCAATATTTTCTTCTAATCCAAGTTCAACAAGCCCAGGCGTTAAAACGATTTTTCTGCCCTCAAAAGAAGAAAGAACGGAAAGCGCCGCCATAAAACCGTTTTCGTTAGAATTATAACTATCGTCAATAATAGTTACGCCGTGGTTGTTCGGCACTATTTCTAGTCTATGCTTAACGGTCGTTAATCTGTTAATACCAAACCCTATATCTTTTAAGGAAACGCCTAGTTTATACGCAACCAAACTTGCTAAACAAATATTGCTTATATTGTGTTCGCCAAGAAGATTTGTATGGCAACCTTTAACCTTTTTACCTGCAATATTTAAATCAAAGTTAGTTCCCCAAGGGGTAACCTTTATGTTTTCAGCAAATACGGTAGAATTTTCACTATTTACCCCTGCTAAATACTTTTCCCCCTTAAAATCATTAAACATTTCTTTAGAATGCTGGTTATCACAAGAGAAAAAACCAACGCCGTCAGGTGGTAAATTTTCAAAAAGTTCAAACTTTGTTTTAATTATATTTTCTTTTGTCTTAAAAGTTTCTAAATGCTGGGTGTTAACCCCCGTTAAAATAGCGTATTTTGGTTTAACTATGGTTGCTAAGTCGCTTATATCCCCAACCTGTCTTGCGCCCATTTCGGCAATAAACACGTCGTGCGTGCTGTCAAGTTTTTTAGTTGTTAAAGCAATTCCAAGTGGAGTGTTATAAGACTCTGGCGTGGCTAAAACCCTATATTTTTGAGAAAGTAAAGTAGTTAAAATATTTTTCACGGTAGTTTTACCATAACTACCCGTTATGCCGATTTTTATTATATCGGCTTTTTCTAGTTTTTCTTTAGTTCTTTTAATATATCTTCTATTATTTAATATTTCAAACGGCAATAAAATAACGTTTGCTAAAAGCAAAAGATGTGGTATTAGTAAAGGGATAAAGCAAACTATCGCGTATCTTAAAATGCAAAAAACTTCTACTTTTATTAAATAGGCAAGTAAGTCGGATAAAAGAAGTACGCCAAAGGTAAACGCCGTTATAATTATAACGAAAACCACCCCTAAACGAACAATTCTTTTAGTTACTTTAAGTTTCATTTTTTCAATAGTTTTTCTTTCGGTATTTATATAAAGAAAATAAAAGAATAGATAGGAAATAAAACCCATATACACGGTATAATTTTCGCCGACTATTGAAGTAAAACAAACGTTAAGTAGTAAAAAGAACAAAAGCCCAAGTAGGCTAAGTAGCATAAGCCTTGAGTAGTGAATATTCTTTTTTCTAAGCCAGTTAAAATATCTTCTATTTCTATATCCAAGTTGTTGAAAAGCAAGTATATATTTATGTGATGCGTAAATTAAAAGCACTGCGTTAATAACGGCTATCCAAATATAAAGAATAACCGTTTTTGACGATATTAACTCACTCATACTTAAAACTTTAAGAGGAAACATTTTTTCTCCTTTATTTTTTCAATAAAAACTCTTTTACGGTAAAATTAAAAAGCGACGGCTTTTCTACAAAACAAAAATGCCCTGCCCCTTTAATAATAAAAAGAGAACTATTTTTTATATTTTTATTAAACCTTTTTGCCATATAAAGTGGCGTTTCTTTATCTAAACTTCCGTATATAAGCAAAGTTTTATTTTCAATTTTATCTAAACACCCCTCTAGATGTTCGTTTACTATTTTTATAAAACTTTGTTGCATCACGGGGGAAAGTAAATTGTAGTCTTTAGAATAAAATCTTTTTAACCTTTCTTTAGGCAAAAAGATTTTAAGAAAATTAAATAACAACCTTTTTAAAGTTTTTTTAACAGTTTTTTTGGGTTTTAACCCTGCGCCACCCGTCAAAACAATTTTATCAAAAAAATTTTTATTTTGACTTGCTAACTTTACAGCAATTCTAGCGCCAAAAGAGTGGGCTATAACGTGTGGTTTTTTTATATTTTGTTCTTTTAACCTTTCCTTAACCTCTTTAATATAATCGTCAAGAGAATAAGGATACTTCATCTCTTTATTTTCCCCAAAACCGGTTAAATCAAATGAAATACAGTTAAAATATTTTTTTAAGTAGTTTATATTAAGGTTAAAACTTTCCTTATTCGATAAATATCCGTGTAAAAAAACTATGGTTTTTTTAGTAACTATAACTAAACTCCTTTTTCATAACGATTGCAGTTTCTTTATCTGGATAGTAATTTTTTCTTTCGGCAATTTTTATAAAGCCAGCCTTTTCATAAGTTTTTATAGCAGGCATATTAGAAACTCTAACCTCTAAGAAAAGGGCCTTAAGTTCAATTTTTTGAACTTCATTAAACACCTTTTCAATAAGCAAAGTTGCAAGTCCCTTTTTCCTTTCTTCCTTTTTTACTACAATTGAAAGAATATCCCCGTCTTCTATGCTTAAATCGTAACAAACGGTTGCTACAATCTCACCATCCTTTTCAATTAAAAACCCTTTAAAGTTTTCCCTTAAAAAAGAAGAGGCTAATTGAGCATAACTCCACGCATCTATGAAATTTTCTTTATGAAAATCTGTTATTTTAATTAAATCAACAAATTCCCAACTTCTTATCGTCATCTGTTTTCCTCTGCTTGGCTTTTTCTTACGTATAACGGTGTAACTAAGTCTAAATTAAAGGTTGCTTTTTCTTTATTTTTCATAACGGCAATCTTTAACCCATCAACTACGCTAACCTTTTCAACCCCTAAAATATCGTCAATAGTTATAAGGCTATATTCCTTTTTAAGTTCTTCTAGCGTAGTCTTGTTTATAAAACAAGGTTCTAGGGTAATTTTACCATCTTTAACGCCCTCAGCATAAAAATTGTCGTGCTTTGCGTCAATTATTGCTAAAAAACTGCCTATACCTTTATTATACGTAATAGTATCGAAAGAAGTTATAGGTAAAACGGGTTTATTTACTGCAAGTGAAAAGGCTTTTACCGTGGCAACGCCAATTCTTATACCAGTAAAAGAGCCAGGACCTACTACCACCCCGAAAAAATCCATATCAAAAAGAGTAACGCCGTTATCAGATAAAATTTTATCCACTTCCACCATAAGCCTTGTAGAGTGGTCTTGCTGACAATCTTCTAAATAGGTGGTAAACACTTCGTCATTTTTTGATAGTAATATTATTAAATGTTTACTGCTTGTATCAATTACTAAATAGTTCATAAAATAATCTTTCTTTTATTTCCCTTTTTTTCTATTATAACTTGTTTACAATTTTCTGGCAACACTTCCTTAATATTTTCAGCCCATTCTAAAACGCAAATATTGTCGCAAAGCCCAAAATAATCGGTAAGTCCAAGTTCTTCAGCCCTTTTCCCACTATCTAAACGGTATAAATCGTAGTGGTAAAGTAAATTTTCGTAAACATTTAAATATGCGTAAGTTGGGCTAGTTACTTTTTCTTTTATACCTAAGCCTAAAGCAAGACCTTTAACGAAAGCAGTTTTGCCTGCCCCCATTTCCCCTTTAAGTAAAAGAACGTCCCCTTTATTTAAGGTACTTGCGTAGTTAAATGCAATTCTTTCCGTATCAATAGGAGATTTGCTTATTAAAAACTTCTTTTTTGCGTTTTCTTCCCAATGAAGTGCTTTTGAAAGTGGCTTATAGGTAAAATAGGTTAAAAGCCCACAAACTAAACACCTTAAAAGGTTAAAAGGTAAAACGGCAAGTGGCAAATAATAGTTATAAACGGTGTCAGGCGTGATATCAGGATATAATGCTTTCATCATACCAACGATTGCATCCATACCGTATGCTTTTGTAAAGAAAGGTATTAAAATAAATCTATTTGCAATTAGCGCCATAACTATTGCCGAAAGAGCGCCTATTATTAAAGAAATTATAGCCCCTTTTTTGTTTTTATTGTATCTATAAAAAATTGCGCTAGGTAGCACGAACGCAAGCCCTATTAAAAGGTCGGCAAGTTCACCAACACAGGCAGTTGATGAAAAAGGAAGTTTAAGTAAGCACTTAACGGCTATTATAATTCCCCCTGCTATTGGTCCTAAAGAAAAGCCCCCAAGTAACGCAGGCAAATCAGAAAACTGCATATCCAAAAACCCTGGGAAAATAAAAGGTAAAGGAAATTTTGCAAACATATAAAGTATGTAAGAAAGTGCTGAAAGCACGGCAATTACAGCAATATTTTTAGTGGTTAACTTAAAACCCCATTTAATTTTTTTCATAATATATCTCCTTAAAATAAAAAAGCCCATTTTTTAATACAAAAATGGAGCTTAAAAAATTTTTTCTTTTATCATCCGGACTATAACCGTCGGTCACGGAATTACACCGTGTCGGCTCTAAAACTAGAGTTAGTAGACTATAACTACCGGTAGAGAATTACACTCTGCCCCAAAGAAAATCTATTCTATTGTCTTTTAATTTACTTAAAACGCCAAGCAGACGGTGCAAGCATTACTAAAATAGGTAAAATCTCAAGCCTTCCTATTAGCATATCAATGCAAAGTATTATTTTAGAGGCGTTTGGTAAAAAACCGTAGTAGCCTGAAAAACCTATTTCGCCAAATGCAGGGCCAACGTTACTTAACATTGAAAGCGACGCTGTTAAGTTCGTTTCTATATTACCACTAAACACCGATAGAAGTAAAGTGGAAATTAACAAAATTCCAAAATAACTTACTAAAAACAGTCTAACCCCTCTTTCTTCACCTTCGTCAATAATTCTTCCGTCAAACTTTATTAAAGAAACTTTGTTTGGTCTAATAGTTTTCTTAAAATCACGGATAGCCATTTTATAGGCTATTGCCACTCTTGAAACTTTTATACCACCACCGGTTGAGCCACCCATACTACCTATAAACATAACTATAAATAATACGCCTAAACATAAAGATGGCCAAACGGTAAACTCTGCTGAGAAAAAACCGGTCGTACTTATTATTGATAACACTTGGAATGAGCCGTATTGAAGTGCTTTGCCAAAACTGTCGTAAACGGAAAGTAGTTTTAATGAAACTATTAAAATTGCGCCGACTACTATTAAAGCAAAGGCTCTTAATTCTTCACTCTTAAAAAATTCTTTTACCTTTCCTAAAATTAGTAAATAGTAAAGCGAAAAGTTTATACCAAAGATAAACATAAACACGGTTATAACCACTTGAACGTAACTACTTTGTCCTGCTATTGAATTATTAAAGGTAGAAAAACCACCCGTGCCAGCCGTTGAAAACGCGTGACAAATCGCATCAAAAACAGGCATATCAAAACAAAGTAAAATTCCTTCTAAAAGGGTAAAACCTATATAAATTAAGTAAAGGTATAAAGTAGCGTTTTTTAATTTTGACGCAACCTTTAACGCTTTAGTTCCCGTTGATTCTGCGCTATATATGTGGATAGATTTTTCGCTACTAGGTAAAAAGGCAAGTAAAAATACAAGTATTCCCATACCACCCATAAAATGGGTTAACGCTCTCCAAAAAAGTATGCCTTTAGACAATATTTCAACGTCAGAAAAGACTGTTGCGCCAGTTGTGGTAAAGCCTGATACCGTTTCAAAAAAAGCGTCGATAAATTTAGGGATAGCACCACTTATCATAAATGGAATAGCCCCAAAAATAGAAATAACTATCCAAGAAAGTCCTGCAACGGCTAACCCTTCTTTAAGAAAAAAGTTTTTTCTTTTTACAGGAATATTTACAAGAATAATACCCAAAACTGCCAAAATACTAATGGTAATACCAAACGCTTTTAGGTTGAAAAATTCTTCATATATTAAAGATACGATTAACGGAAATAGCATAAACACTGCTTCTGCAATTAAAACGTATCCTAAAACTTTTAAAATTCTTCTTACGTTCATTTTATGCTATAATTTCCCCTAATTCTTTTAATTTTGCAGTAGTAACTATAATAACTTTATCGTTTTTTTCTATAACGATATCGCCAGACGGAATAACAACTTCACCCTTTTTAATTATAGCGCCAATAATAACGTCCTTTCTTATTTTAATAGTTTTTAGTTTTTTATTTAAAAATTCGTAGTCGTCAAGGACTAAAAACTCAGTAGCCTCAACCTTGTCGGCAATAATTTTATATAAATTAATAACCCCTCTTTGGCTTGCACTGCTTTTTGAACGAACGTATTTTAATATGCTGTTAGCCGTAACGTCTTTTGGAGAGATAACCATATCAAGACCCATCTCTTCCATAACCGTCTTAATAACCTTTTTATCAATTCTAGTTATAATCTTTTTTACCCCAAGTTTCTTAGCGAAAAGGGAAATCATAGTGTTAGTATCGTCGTTACCCGATAAAGAAACGACTGCGTCAACAGTTTCTATACCCTCTTCAATAAGCATATCGGTATCGGCAGAGTTACAATTTATAACACTAGCGTAAGGAAGAAGAGCACAAAGTTCTTCAGCCCTATCTTTCTTTTCTTCAATTAACTTAACCGTTAAACCAAGGTCAAGTAAATTTTTTGCAAGATAATATCCGTCCGTGTTACCCCCAACAATCATAACCTTTTTGATTTTTTGAGTAAATAATCCAAATTGCTTAACAAACCTTTGAACCATTTGTAGTTCGCCCGTTAAGTGAATTTTATCTTCTGCCTTTAATATAAAATCTCCCTTAGGAATAAAAACTTCTTCTCCCCTTAAAATTGCTGAAATAAGCACGTTCAAAGAATATTTTTTATTTAAATCCATCAAACTTAAACCGTTAAGTTTACTTTCTTCAGGAATTTTAAACTCCATAAGTTCAACGTTATGGCTAAAAGTTTCAACACTAATTGCTGACGGGAATTGAAGCACCCTTGCAACAGCCTTAGCAAAATCAAGTTCAGGGTTAACTACCATTGAAAGGGCTAAGTCATCTTTTAAAAAGGTTAAAACGTCTTCGTTTTCAGGATTTCTAACCCTTGCTATCGTGCTTTTTGCCCCTAGCCTTTTAGCAAGCATACAACAAAGAATGTTTACTTGGTCGTCTGACGTAAGTGAAATAAAAAGGTCTGCAATATCTACTTTTGCTTCCTTTAACACTTCTAAATCGGTACCACTACCGTTAATTACTAAAACGTCAAAATTGTCACTTAAACGGTTGGCTTTTACTAGGTCCTTTTCAATAACCACTAAATCGTGGTTTTCTTTTAGTAGTTCGCTAGTAACAGCCCTACCTATCATACTTGCCCCAACGAGCACTATATTCATACTATCACCTAAATTAATTTACAAATTTTATTATTATATTACAAATTATACTATTTGTTTTTTAATTTTTTAATTTATATTTTTATTATGATTTATTTAATTTTTACATCCTGCGTAGCAGGATTTAGTTCCCTTTTTTTACTGTTTATTATAAGCACGGTTTTGGTAGTTTGTTTTAGAGTTATCAGTTTTTTTATCAAAAACGCAACAATCTCCATTTCTACCCCAAAGCCAAAACAAAGTAAAGAAAAAAAAGAAACAAAAAGTATCGTAATAGATCCAGACAAAATAAACCGTATTTACGTTAAAAAAGACTAGTCTTCAAACCTTTCTACGTTATCGCCTTCATCCCAAAGTCTTTCTAAATGGTAAAAAAGTCTCATTTCGTCGTTAAACACGTGCACGATAACGTCGCCGTAATCAAGTACTGCCCATCTACCGTCACGAATGCCTTCACGACGAAGTGGTTCTACGCCGTATTTTTTAGAAAGTTCTTCTTCTAAATTTTCACATAAAGACTTAACGTGTGTAGTTGATTTACCAGATGCAACTATATAATAGTCGGCAACAATCGTTTTTTCAGAAACGTTAATGCTTAAAATATCAGTAGCCTTTTTGTTTGATAAATATTCTAAAATAGTTTGTTTTAATTCTTTAACTTCCATTATTTTTCCTCTTTTACGTAATAATCGTACGCTTTTATAGTATCAACGTAAATATCCCAACCCTTTCTTTTTAAGTCAAGATATTCTTCTTTTAAACACTTTATAAAACAAGTATCAAGGTCGCCTTTATAATACTCCCTTAAAAGTTCAACGCCTTCATAATTTCTTTCTTCGCTAATCATATCAGCAACGAACACTAATTTTGCCAGCGTACTCATATCAGGTTTTGCCGTTGTGTGATATTCTATTGCATCAATTATAGCACTATTATCTATTCCAAGCAAGTTTTTTGCTAAATACGCCCCTAATTTAGAGTGAATTACGCTTTTTGGTATATCGCTTTCGTAAGTAAAACCATCAACCGTGCTTGGGTCAATATACTTTGCAATATCGTGAAGTACGCAAGCCGTTTCCACCTCTACTTCGCTTAAAGAAAGTTCTTTAACCTTTTTTAAGGCAGTTTCTAAAACGTGAGCCGTGTGATAAAGCCTTTTTTCAGGCAAAAATTCTTTAACCTTGTTAAAATACTTGTTGCCAGTATATAGATTGTGCTTTTTTATATATTCTATAACCTTTTTATCCGTCAGCCCGTCGATAGATAGCCCAAGTTTATTGTAAAGCCTAATTTTAGTTGAAGAAACATTTTCTCCTAAAAATGAAATTAGGGTAAAATCTTTATTAAAAGTTTTCTTAAAATACTTTCTTTCTTCTTCTATAACCTTTTCTATGCTTTTATCGTCCACCTTTTCTTCTTTACGGATAGCAACTAAAAGAGAGGCAAGTTCTAAAATTCTACTTGGGTTTTTCCAAGTCTTAAAGTCAACAAGCATATCAAGCCCAACAATAAAATAAAGTTCATCAGTTTTATAAAGACTTTTAAAATGTTCTAAGGTTAAATATGTATAACTTTTACCCTCATTTTTAATTTCAAAGTCGCTAACTTCCACGCGTTTATCGCTAAACGCCTCTTTAAGCATTTTATATCTATGATTTGCAGGCGTAATTTTTTTACCCTCTTTATGTGGGGGAATAAAAGTAGGCACGACAATAATTTTGTCAAACCCCTCTTTTAACAAATATGAAACGAAAGCAATATGTTCTTTGTGTACGGGGTCAAACGTTCCCCCAAAAATGCCGATTTTCATACAAATATTTTACCATAAACCCTACTTTTTTTAAAGTTTTTTTGTTTATTTATTTTAATTTTAGTCAATAATTAAACAAAAAAAGGACTATTTTTTATGAAAACTTTTAGTTTTAATTTTATTTTCGACTTAATTTTTTTGTTTATTTCTTCATTTTTTCTTTTCTTTATACCCCTTTCTTTTTTTATTGAAGAGGGGGTTTTAATACTTTTTTGTTTGTTGTTATCTTTATTAAGTACCGTTTTATTTATAAAAATATCCAAAAATAACACTCTTAAAAAAGCCGTTAGAAAAAAAGATAAAGAAAATTTAGAAAAATTCACCACCTATTTACTTATTCAAGAAAAGGAAAAGATTTTTAACCTTTTAACCTCTTTGATAGAAAAAAAAGGTTTTAGCGTAAAAAGGGAAAAAGATTATCTTTTAGTAAAAAATGCCGTTATTTTAATAAATTTTGAGGCTAAAAAAACCGACCTTATAAAATACGCTAACACTTTTGACAAAGAAATTTTTATTGTTTCACTAAAAAATGAAGAACTTACTTCCTACTCTAAATTGTTTATTAAAAAAATAACTTTAGTTGATGAAGAAAGCCTTTATTTAGCCTTAAAAGAAGAAAATTTACTACCTACCCTACCCACTTTTTTTAAGAAAAAGGAAAGGTTACCCTTAAAAGAGTTTTTAAAAACCTTAAATGGCAAAAGACTTTTCTTTATCTCTTTATTTTTACTGTTTTTTAGTTTTTTTACCCCTTTTAAGATTTACTACCTAATATTTTCTTTTATATTTTTAAGTTTATTCGTAACTTCACTCATAATAAAAAGAGCATAAAAAAGCCCGACTTTAAGTCAGGCTTTTTATACTTAAATTTCTATGTGGTTGATATCTTTTCTATTTGATTTTCTATATAGAACAATCTTTCTACCGATAACGATAACGCATTCTGCATTTAATACCTTTTCAAGTTCTCTTGCAAGTTCTCTTTTATCTTCCATAGAATTTTCTAATACGGTTATTTTAATAAGTTCTCTTTTTTCAAGCGCTTGGTCAAAAGATTGCACTTGGTTTTCACTTATTCCACCCTTTCCTATTTGTCCTATCGGGTCAATATTACTTGCTAACCCTTTTAATACCGTTCTTTGTTTACTTGTTAACATATTTTTCTCCTTTAGTCAAGATATTCAAACTCAACTGAGCCGATAATTACCGTAGTGCCGTCCGTTGCACCTAATTCCTTTAACTCTTTGAAAATTCCTCTATCCTTTAGTACCTTTTGCATATACATAAACGAGTTAGTATCCGTTAAAACAACGTTTCTTGAAAGAACTTCAACAAGCGTTCCAACAATTTCGAAAGAGCCGTCGTCGTTAGATAAAATTTCGTAAGAAAGTTTTTCAGGCTTTTCATACTTAAACTCATCTGTTTTAAGTGGTTCTACTTTAGGAATTTTTTCTAAAACTTTCATAATTTCACTAAGTAGTTCCTTTAAGCCGTCGCCAGTTATTGCTGAAACTGGTATAACCTTATACTTTCTACCAACTTTCTTTTTAAATTCTTTGATATTTTCTTCAGCGCCAAATATATCGCACTTATTAAGCACAACGATTTGCTTTAATTTTGCTAATTTTTGGCTATAATCTTTTAATTCTTCGTTAATTTTAACAAAATCTTCGTAAGGGTCCCTGCCTTCTACCCCTGAAATATCTACAACGTGAACTAACATTCTAGTTCTTTCAATATGTCTTAAGAACTCAATACCTAAGCCTTGTCCTTTTGACGCGCCCTCAATTAACCCAGGGATATCTGCTAAAACGAACTGTTCGTCGTAATATTTACAAATTCCAAGGTTAGGAGATAGCGTTGTAAAGTGATAGTTTGCAATTTTAGGTCTAGCATTTGTAGTTTTTGATAAAATTGTAGATTTACCTACGTTAGGAAAACCAACTAAGCCAACGTCTGCAATAGTTTTAAGTTCTAAAATAACGCTACGCTCAACCGTCTTTTCCCCCGTTTGTGAAAAGTGTGGGGCGTGTCTTCTACTACTAGTAAACCTTGCGTTACCCTTACCACCGTCGCCACCAGTTAAAACGGTAATTCTTTGGTCGGGATAAAAAATGTCGGCAATAGTTAAACCACTTTCAGCATCTTTAATAACCGTACCTAGTGGAACTTTCAACACTAAATCTTGTCCCTTTTTACCAAAACAGTTTTTAGGTTCTCCAGGAGAGCCGTTTTCAGCGTGGTATTTAGTTTTGTAATAATATTCAATTAAACTTGATTGATGTCTATCGGCTTCAAAAATAATATCTCCACCTTTACCACCGTCGCCACCGTCAGGGCCACCGTTAACAACCCCCTTAAAATGTAAAAAGGAAGTTATTCCGTTACCTCCGTCGCCTGCTTTAATTTTAATTTTTACTCTATCAATAAACATATTTACTTACCATAATCGCAAAACTCTTTTATCACACAAAATTCACAGTTTGGCTTTCTTGCAAAGCAAACACGCCTACCGTGATAAATTAAAAAGTGGTGCGACTTACTCCAGTCCTCTTTTTTTATACTATTTTTTAACTCTTCTTCCACCTTTTCAGGTGCATTTTTGTCTGAAAGTCCAATTCTTCGTGAAACCCTAAAAACGTGCGTATCAACGGCAAGCGCAGGTTTATTAAATCCAACGCTTAATACTACGTTAGCCGTCTTTCTACCAACGCCGTCTAAAGTAATTAACTCTTCAAAAGTATCAGGAACTTTACCACCAAACCTTTCTAAAAGAGTTTTACTCATTTTTAGAATATTGTTTGCTTTATTTTTATAAAGTCCTATTGAAAATATCTTTTTTTCAAGTTCTTGGTTTGTTAAGGTTACCATTTTTTCAGGCGTGCCGTAATCAACGAACAAATCTTTAGTTACCATATTAACACGCTCATCCGTACATTGTGCCGATAAAATTACGGCAACAAGCAGTTGATAGGTTGTGTTATAAGTAAGCGCAGGTTTATCCGGATATTCGTTTTTTAACCTTTCAATAATTTTTTCTACAGTACTAAAATCTTTCATAATAAAAATATTTGCACCCATATATTAACACAACGGGTGCAAATAATCAAACGTTTTTATAAAACTAAATAATACTCACCTTGTTTCCGTTTTTAGTTACAGCCACTTTAAAAAAGCCAACGAAAGATTTAAACCCTTCGGTTAAAATAATTCTTTTAATAGAATTTAGGTGATACGGGTTAATTTTAACGGAGAGTCCACAACCAATATTCGCTTCTTTAGGGGTGGACACAACTTCGGCAAAAAAGCCCCTTCTATCGAGTTCTTTTTTTAGCATAATGCTCTCTAACCGTGACTTAAAAGATGCAATTATATACATATCTTCCTCCTTTGCATAAAAAAATTCACCCCTCTATATACTATACTAATTTAAAACTTTTTTTGTGAGGGAAAAATGATATATTTTGATAACGCTGCAACCGGTGGATTTAAACCTAATTTTGTTTTAGAAAGCGCAACCGACACCTTAAAACACCTTTTATGTAACCCTGGTAGAAGCGCACACCGTTTAAGCGTAAAAGCAGAGGAATTTATTTTTAATACAAGAGAGGCCGTTTCTAATTTTTTCAATAACGGCAGTATAGAACGAATTATTTTTACAAAAAACTGTACGGAAAGCCTAAACACTGCCTTTTTTGGCATATTAAAAAAGGGCGACCACGTTATAACCACAACTTTAGAACATAATTCTACCCTTCGCCCACTTACCTATCTTAAAAATTTAGGCGTAATAACTCTTGATATAGTAGATAAAGAAAATTTGTATGAAAATGTTTTAAAAAAGGTAAATAAGAACACCCGTTTAATAACGGTAAATCAAGTTTCTAACGTAACGGGAGAAGAACAAAATATTAAAGACCTTGGAGATTTTTGTTCTAAAAACAATATTTTATTTTCAGTTGACGGGGCGCAAAGTGCAGGGCATATTAAAATTGATATGAAAGAACAAAATATTGATATTTTGTCTATCCCAACCCATAAAGGTATGTACGGTTTAACTGGTGGCGTACTTATTTTAAGCAAAAGGGTAGATATATCCCCTTTTATTTTAGGTGGTACTGGAACGGAAACTTTTAACCTAAATCAGCCCACTACTTTTCCTGAAAAGTTAGAAAGTGGAACGCTTAACCTACCTTTAATAGTTTCCTTTTTTGACAGCGTAAATTACGTCAAAAACAATTTAGACTTTTTTGCGAAAAGACTGGAAAATTTAACTAGCATTCTTATTGATAGACTAAAAATTTTTGACAAAATAAAAATTTATAGCAACAAAAATAAAAGTGGGATAGTTTCTTTTGATTTTACCCCCTTTTCTTCAATGCAGGTTGCCGACTATCTAAACAAAAATTACGATATAGCCGTTCGTGGTGGCTACCACTGTGCGCCACTCGTTCATAAAAGTTTAGGCACTTCTAAAAACGGGTTAGTCAGGGTAAGTTTAGCGCCTGAAAATAATGAGAATGAACTTTCCGTTTTAATTTCTGCCTTAAAAAACTTAAGTCTTTCTTAAGTTCTTTTAAGTTTTTCTACCACTTCTTTTAATTTTTCTTTTTGTCTAGCGTCTAAAAAAGGAGCAAGCATGGTGGCAAACCTATCTATATCTTCATTTTTTAAAGTGCCGTTTTCTCTGCCCTTTTTTGCTTCTTTTAGTATAGCAGCTAAAATTTCGTTTTCATTTTTGCCGTTATACTGTTTTAATAATGAAGAAACTAGCGACTGTAAACTGTCGCTTTTACCACTTTCGCCGTCGTTTGGTTTATTAAAAGAACGAAAATCTTGCATAAAATACTCCTTAAAAAAATCTTTCAATTTATAAATATGCAGTTCATATAATATAATGTTAGAGGTGATTATGAATTTATTTGAAATTTTAACTTCATTTTTAGGCGAAAACTTTAAAAAGGTTGAAGACCTATTAAACTTTGATATGAAAAATTTAGCAAACTTAAATTTAGAAAAACTTTTGCCTATCTTTTTACAGTTTCTAAACAAAAAGGACTTTGAAAAACCAAAGTCCTCTAATCTATCCCCTATTTCTAACCTTGCCGATAAAGAAATAATTTATTTATTAAACAGATATTTTTCTAGTTTTTAAGTATTTTAAGCGCCCTTTCAAGAGAATAATCGATAGTATTAGCCTCTTCTACTTTGTTTTCTTCTAAAGTAGGGATAACCCCCTTTTGATGAATAGTAACGTCGTTTGGCCAGAAAATATATCCTACCGTAAGTTGAAGTCCTACGTTAAACTTATAGTTAACGTAAAGCCTTTGCAT
>SVHJ01000014.1 GCA_015055835.1 Clostridiales bacterium
TTAAATAACGGTGTAGCTTGTCTTAGCACTACTGTTGATGCAGAAGCAATTATTGAAAAACTTATTTTTTGTGAAGGCGATACTGTTGTCCTAGATGAAAAGAAAGATTACGAAGATTTCCAAGCTGCGTTATCAGACTATCAAATCAAAATTTTAATTTCAGAAGCTATATAATTATAAATTAAATAAAAGAATCAAAACATAGTGGGTGAACGGTGCAAAATTGTGCCGTTCGCCTACGCGTGTTTAAGGGGTTTTATGAACGGTTATTACGTGTACGTGACCGTCGTTTGTATCTTTATATTTGTTTTACTAGTTGCAAGTTTAACGTGGTTCATACTTTTAATTGGTAAACAACAAATCAGAATAATAAAATCTGGTTTAGATGATGATAGAATAAAAAACGACGTTCTAAAAAAAACTTAATAAAGACAAAAAACGTTGCGTCTATGGTATTCTTGACAAAGTTATCACAGGCGTGGTTTGTGTTGTTTTAAGTATTATGTGCGTATTAGCCATTTTAACTAGCGCAAATGGTAATGGGTTAGTTAAAGGAACCGCGCTTAAGGTTGTTGCAAGTAGTTCTATGTGTACTAAGTACGAAGGGAACGAATATTTGTTTAAAAACGACCTAGATGACCAACTGCTTTTATTTGATTTAATATTAGTACACGAATTACCAAAGGAAGAGGATATTAAACTTTACGATATCGTAGTTTATGAGCATATAAACGGTGCGTTTTTTATTCACAGAATAGTGGATATTGAAGAACCTAATGAAAAACATCCTAATGAAAGATACTTCCTTTTACAAGGTGACGCTAATGCCGTTGCAGACGTTTTCCCTGTTAAATACAGTCAATTAAGAAGTATTTATGAGGGGGAAAGGGTTGCTAACTTAGGTAGTTTCGTTCTATTTATGCAATCACCAGCGGGTATTTTGTGTATAGTTTTATTGATTTTCGTATTAGTTACTATGCCTATCGTTGACGAACACTTTGTAAAACTTGAATACGAACGTGTTGAAAGAATGATTAAAGATGGCGAACTTGATGAAAACGCGCGTAAAGTTTTTGAAACGTACCTTAAAAGACTAAAGAAAAAGAAAAAAGAGGGCAAGGATAATGAAAAGAATTAGTTATACCTGCCTAGCGGTATTTTTAGCAATAAGTTTGTTTTTTTCTTTAGGAAATCATGGAGTTTTTGCTTATTGGTTGTATTATGGTGCTGCACCACAAACGCTTACGCTTAATCTTTTAACAGCCGTTGCTCCGTGGGAAGGGTCTGAAGTTCTTCCTAATGATACTATGCATGGTAAAAACCACGTTGCGTTAATTGAAGCTGTTTTAAATGGTGAATACGTTTCTGGTGGAGAAAAGGTAAACTTAGGTCTTAATAAGGGTAGCGATTCTTACTTAAATCAAAAAATTAAAGACAGACAAGATTATTTCTGGCGTGATGCTACTTATTTAGGAAGTATGGACTTCTGGCAAGAAGATAACATTTCCGACTATTTTGCTATTAACGAAGCAACGAACAACTTGTCTTTCGTTTTAGACTTCCCTAAAAAGAATGCTACGGAACAGATTTGTTATTTATACACCACTAGTGTTGACCTAGGGGCTTCGCGTAATCCAAAAATACCTATTGGTACTGACGTTTATCCTGTATTCCGTACTACGCTACTTAAAAATGCGGAAGGCGTATGGGAAGCTACAATTACTGAAATTGGTTATGCGGCAAGTGAATATTATTCTAACCCACTTTTAGGTTTAGCGTGGGAGCCTTCTTTTGATTATGATAACTGGAATGCTGGTGAACTTGGTACTTCAACTTCTAACGCAATTTAC
This sequence comes from Clostridiales bacterium, assembly GCA_015055835.1. Classification (GTDB taxonomy): domain Bacteria; phylum Bacillota; class Clostridia; order Christensenellales; family Borkfalkiaceae; genus SIG381. The sequence goes on from SVHJ01000014.1 coordinate 1,851, forward strand.
GCTAATACAGGTTTAAACCTTGAAGTTAACGCAAAAGATGAAGAAACGCCTGTATATTACACTATAACTAAGACTTCTCAGACGGACGTTAAAATTACCGTTGCTAGTGATGATACTGCGACAGTTAAGGTTTACGACCAATCAATGAAACTTGTTAGCGTAAGAGCGGGTAGCCAAGGTAGCAAAACTATTACCTTTAGGGCGGCTAAAAACACTAAATATTATATAGAAGTTATTGGCGATACAGTAAGTACTGTTACTGTAGCATAAAAACTTAAAAAATTAAGGCGCTTTTAAATAAGCGTCTTTTTTATTTTTAAAATTTTGTCATAACCTTAAACTTTTTTATATAAAATGTATTGATAAAAAATTTTGAGGTGAAAAAATGAAAGGCATTTTTGAAAACTTATTAACGGAAAACATTTTTAAAGTGGAAAAAAAGATAGAAACCATTATTAGAACGGATATTGAGGCTTCTGAAATTGATAAAATTTTAGAACTTTGTCCCTCTTTAGTGCTTATAAAAAAAGAGCAAATGGAAAAAAAGATTAAATACACGGCAAGAATTTCTTATTTTGTGGTTTATTTATCTAACGGCGAAATTAAAAAGGTAGAGTGCGCAAGTGAGTTTTCAGGTACGATTGAAAACGAAAAAGATTATAACCTAATAGATATAGAACTTTGTTTATTAAAAACTTCTACCGATACTTACGGTGGCGATTTGAAAATTTTATCAAACGTTAGCGTTACTGCCCTTTTTGAAGAGAAAAAAGAACTTCCGTTTTTAACCGATATGCAAAACTTAATTGTAAAAAAAGATGCTTTGGTAAAACCTAAAAAAATTGGTTGTGTAGAAAAACCTTGGGTTGTTGAAGAAGAGTTTGACCTTAATTTTTCCGTTAAAGAGGTTTTACTTTACACGGTAGATTGTGCGATAAAAAGCGTAAAATGTGGAATTGGCTCTATTATTTTAGACGGCGAACTATTTTTATCACTTTCTTTATTGCAAAAAGTGGAAAATAGTGATATATTAAAAGAAAGAAAAAATATTCCGTTTAGGGTAGAACTTGAGTGCGAAGATGCGTTACCTGAAATGGTGGCGCGTGGTAAAGTAACGGCGACAGGCGTTAAAATTGAAGCCTTAGTTGATGAAACAACGGGTAAAAGCACTATAAAAGCAGATCTAAACTTAAACCTTTTTGCTGAAGCGTTTGAAATTGAAGAAGTTTCTTATATAGTAGATTGCTTTTCAAAAGAAAAAGAAACGGAAATTAAAAAGGAAAAAATAGAGATTATCCTTCCACTTGAACTTAGGGAAAACTTCTTAAAAATCAACACTAAGTGCAGTTTAGAAGAGGAAATACCCCTAGGCGCTAGAATTATGAGCGTTGCTGGGGAAAAGATTTCAATAGTTTCTTTTGAAGAAGAGGACGGTTTAACCGTTAACGGTGTCGTTTCTTGTACGGCGTTTTTCAAAAGTCAAACGGTAGATGCTGTAAAAATTGAAGCGCCTTTTACCGTTAATTTAGAAAAAAGCAAAAAAGAAAAGGTGTATTCTATTAACGGGGCGATTGAAAGCATTTTTGTAAAAGCCCTTTCGTTAAAAGAAATAGAGGTTAATTTAACGGCAAACTTCTCTATCTTTTTAGAAGAATGCGTTGAAAAAGTTGCCGTTACAGATTTAACTTTTGGCGAAGATAAAAAGGAAAAGCAATCTGCAATTAGCGTTTACATAGCAAAAGAGGGTGAAGAACTTTTTGATATGGCTAAACGCCTTAACTCTTCAATGGAAGACATTACCAAAATAAATGATGAACTTTCTTTCCCACTTAAAGGGGATGAAAGAATAATAATTTTTAGACAGGAAAGAAAATAAATGGAAATTATACAAAGGATACCGGCAAAAATAAATTTAACCCTTGACGTTAAAGGAAAAATAGGGGACTATCACGAAATTGAATCGTTAGTCGTTTCTATCGACCTTTTCGATACCGTTGTTTTGAAAAAAAGAAAGGATAACGAAGTTACTATTAAAGAAGAGGGTATAAAAACCGGTTGCACGAAAGAAGAAAACAATGCTTATAAAGCGGCTAACCTTTTTATGGATACTTATAACACAAGTGGCGTTGATATTATCTTAAAAAAGAAAATTCCACTTGCAGGTGGGCTTGGTGGCTCTTCAGCAGATATCGCTGCCGTTTTAATCGGTATGAAAAAATTGTTTAGGGTAGATGCCGACCTTAAAAAACTTTCTTCAAAACTTGGTAGCGACGTCGTTTATATGTTAAACGGTGGGTTTTCTTTGATGACTGAAACGGGTAGCAATAGTTTAAAGTTAAAACTAGGTTTTCCACTTTATTTTATAATTTTAACAAATTCTAAAGGTATTTCTTCAAAAGATTGTTACGAAAATTTTGACAAACTTAATAAGGAAACAATTTCAACTTCACGAGATGCCTTTTCATATCTTCTTGCAAGAGATTTTGATGGGTTTAAAAAGGTCGCTAAAAACGATTTATATCTTCCTGCAGTCGATATTTTGCCTGAAATTAAAAAGGATATGGAAGTTTTAGAAACGGAAGCCGATTTCGTTTCAATGACTGGCGCTGGCTCTTCACTTTTTATGCTTTTTAGCGACAAAAAGAAGAGAGATATTGCTTATAGAAACCTTAAAAAGAAAGGGTATAAAGGTAGACTAATAAAAGCAAAAAGTATCGAATAAAAAATATATGCTAATAAGCCTTGAAAGGTAAAACTTTCAGGGCTTTTATTTTTTACGGTATAAATTGTTTAATTTTTGTCAATAACAAAAGGGTAAAAGGAGAAAATTATGAAAAAAGTTTGCATAAGTTTTTTAGTTTTAACCACAATATTTTTAAGCCTATTTTTTTATGGGTGCAATTTTAAAAAGGAATATTTAAGAATACATATTCGCGCTAACTCTAATAGCAAAATGGACCAAGATATAAAAATGGAGGTAAAGGAGATTTTGGTGGACTATTTAACGCCCTACCTTACCACTATTAATAAAAAGGAAGAGGCTATTTCTTTTTTAAATTCAAAAAAAGAGGATATGGAAAAATTGACAAACGGTTTTTTGCAAAAAAACGGGTTCAACTACTCTTCTAACATAGTTTTGCGTTCGGAAAAGTTCCCCTCTAGAGTTTATGGAAATTTAACTTTAGAAGAGGGTATTTACGACGCTTTAATTGTAGAACTTGGCGAGGCTAAAGGAAACAACTGGTGGTGTGTAGTTTATCCACCTCTTTGTTTTGTCAGTAGCAGTACGAATTATGTTTACAAAAGCAAAATTTTAGAAATTATAAACGATTTTTTTAAGTAAAACAGGAGAAAAAATGACTAAAACAAAAAGATTTTTAGCAATATTTTTTATCGTTTTTTCCTTTTTAGTTTTAGCAAGAACGGTTGTCGTAACACCACCTACTAATTACGCTTATGCCGTCGTGCTAAAGCAAGGTAGCAAAGGGGCAGACGTTAAAAAAATGCAACAAAAATTAAAAAACTGGGGGTACTATAAAGGAAGTGTTGACGGAATTTTTGGTAGTAAAACTAAAGAAGCCGTTAAATATTTTCAAAGAAGAAACGGTTTAGTCTCTGACGGTATAGTTGGTAAAAAAACTTTATCTGCGCTTGGTATGAAAGTATCAAGTAGTGGGGGCAGTTCATCTACTTCTTCACTATCTTCAGCCGATTTAAACCTTTTAGCAAAACTTATTTATGCCGAGGCTAGAGGAGAAAGTTACACGGGGCAGGTTGCTGTTGGCGCAGTCGTTTTAAATAGAATTGCCTCTTCATCTTTTCCTAACACTATGTCTGGGGTAATTTATCAACCTTACGCTTTTACCTGCGTTAACGACGGGCAAATAAACTTAACCCCTAACGAAACGGCTAAAAAAGCCGCGCGCGACGCGTTGAACGGCTGGGACCCAAGTTACGGTGCGCTTTACTACTATAACCCAGATGTAGCGACAAGTTCTTGGATATTTAGTAGAAAAACTACCGTAGTTATCGGTAGACACGTTTTTGCAATATAAGGAGAAAGTATGAAAAAAGGATTGATTGCGGCTGTTGTAATTTTAAGCATAACCACGGCCCTTTTAGGTGGCGTGCTTATATATAACAGAACGATAAAACAGGATAATTTAAAGGTGGAAAGTTCGTATAAACAGTCTTTTTTAGACCTTGTTTTTTACGTTGACCAAATGGATAACGACCTTTCAAAAGCCATTGTAACTACCGATAAGGAGGCTGAAATTAAATATTTTATGAACCTTTCAGTGGTTAGTGAACTGGCTGAAAAGGACTTACAAAGATTGCCTTTAAAAGATGAAGAAAAACATTATACCACCAAACTTGTAAATCAAATTGGCGACTTTTCTAAACACTTAGCGCACAAGTTAATTGACGGCGAAAGTTTAGAAAAAGAGGAGGTTGATTCTTTAAGAAACTTAAAAAACGCCAACCGTTCTTTTAAGGAAAGTTTAAAAGAAGTGATTGATGAGGGGGATATAGAATTTTCTAAATTAAATAAGGAAAGCACTTTAATTAAAAACCTTGAAAAGTTAGAAAACGTTTCGGTAACCTACCCTGAACTTATTTATGACGGACCTTTTTCTGACGGAAAGTTAGATAGAGAAATTAAAGGGTTAACTGAAAAAGAAATTTCTTTAAGTGATGCAAAGGAACTTGCTAAAAAGTATTTAGAAGGTTACGGCGTTTTAGAGTTAACCGACGAGGGAGAAAGTTCTGGTATTTTTGAGTGTTACAACTTTTCAGCAAATGAAAAGGGCAAAGAAATTTATTTAAGTTTATCTAAAAAGGGTGGAAAACTAATTCAAATGTCCGTTTTCGACGAAAATGACGGCATAAATTTAGATAAAGATGAGGCTGTTGAAAAGGGCTTAGAGTTTTTTAGTAAACTTGGCATTGACAATATGAAAGAGGTTTGGCAAGAAAAGGTGGGCAATATTTTAACGGTAAACTATGCGACTGAAATAGATGGCGTTATTTGTTACCCTGACTTAATAAAGGTTAAAATTTCACTTTTTGACGGTAGTATTTTAGGTTACGAAGCAAAAACTTATTACACTAACCATATTGAAAGGGATATAGAAAGACCAAAACTAACTAAAAAAGAAGTTCTTTCTAAAATAAACAGTTTAATTGATATTTATACCGTTAGACTTTGTATAATTCCTATCGGGGAAAGTGGTGAAGTTCTTTCATACGAAATTATGGGAACGGTTGAGGGCGAAACTTATTACTATTATATAAACGCTATAACTGGTAAACAAGTTGACCTATTTAAAGTTGTTAAAGGTACTGAAGGGGAACTTTTGGTATAGAACGTTATAAATTAAAAACTAAAGCACGGAAACTTCCGTGCTTTTTAGTTTAGTCGTTTAGTTTTACACATTCGCCAGTTATTGCGTCTTGGTAAATCATCCAAAAACCGTCGCCTTTTAAGTTTAATAAGGATAGGGGTAAAAAAGAACAATACCCCTCTAGTTCTTTAGGAGGGGTTACGGAATACCTTGCAGGTACTCCGTAACATATGTATTTTGGCTTATCAAACTCCTTAATAAGCCCTACGGTATAATACTTTTCTTCGCTATAATAAATTTTTATAAACTTTCCACCATCTACTGCTTTTTTAAGCCGTTCTTCTTCAGGATATTTGTTGAAAAGTTCATTAAGTTCATCTTTTACTTTGTCGTAATAAATCGTTTGGTTTAACTCTTTTTCAAAATCAGGCAAGGTATCTAAAATATCTTCCGTTTCGTTTAGGTAATAATTTTCCGTTGCCAAAACTTCGTCGTTATAAACTATAGGTTCTTCTTCTAATAAAAGAGAAACAAAGTTTTCCACCGATAAATTTTTGTTTATTTTTGCAAAACATACCGGCAAAACCTCTTTAGTTTGATGAACTATCGCTATAAAAAGAGAGGTTATATCAATTTCCTTTTCATAAACGAAAGTTGTTGAAAAGGGGCTTTTTCCTAAAGAAAAAGAGTATATTTTTCCCTTTTCATCTACTATTTTTAAAAAGAATTCCCCATCAACGATAGAGGCAAAGTTTATTAAAGAAAGGTATATCGTGCTAACGCCTCCCTCTACTTCAATTCTACAAATGCCTGAAACGGATTTACCACTAATAGAGTAGCCTTTTAAATTTTCTTTTAATATTAAAACCTGTTTTGAGTAAGACATATATTTTTATTCCTTGTTTTATAAAGGTATTTTACAATAATGTATATGCCGAAAAATAAAAAAGAATAAGTTATTTTGTAAAAAAATGTAACTTCTAATAAAAAAAGAGGGAGAAAAGCACTTTACAAGAAAGCCGTTAAAATGATATACTGTATACTGAGATACGATTAAGCCGTTTACTTTAAAAGTAGCAAAAAAAGGCTTATAAAAAAGGAAAAGGTAAAAAACACAAATTTTTGCTGAAGAATATTATAAAAGTAATTAGCAAAAATCTATCGTGTGATATAAGGAGAAAAAATATGACGACAAACAAAAAACTACTTGCTTTTATCGAAGAATACAAAGCACTACTTAATCCTGACAAAATCGTTTGGATTGACGGTAGCGAAGTTCAATTAGAAGAACTTAGAAAACAAGCAGTTGATGAAAAAATTATTATTAAGTTAAATGAAGATTTACTTCCTGGTTGCTATCTTCACCGTACAACTCAAAACGACGTTGCAAGAGTAGAGGGAAGAACTTTTATTTGTTCAAAAAATAAGGAAGACAGCGCACCTATCAACAACTGGATGGAAACGACTGAAGCGTTCACTTTACTTAACGGTTTATTTAAGGACGTTATGAAAGGTAGAACTATGTATATTATTCCTTACTCAATGGGTGCAGTTGGTTCAAAATTTAGCAAAATCGGTATTGAAATTACCGACTCTATCTACGTTGTATTAAATATGGCAATTATGACAAGAATTGGTAAGTCTGTTTTAGATGCTTTAGGTGACGGCGATTTCGTTAAAGGCGTTCACTCTTACGCTGACCTTGATGAAGAAAAGAGATATATTTGCCACTTCCCTGAAGAAAATACAATTATGTCAATTAACTCTAACTACGGTGGTAACGTTTTACTTGGTAAAAAGTGTTTTGCACTTCGTATTGCATCATACCTTGGTAAAAACGAAGGTTGGATGGCAGAACATATGCTTATTTTAGGTATTGAAAATCCTAAGGGGGAAGTTAAGTATATTGCAGCCGCTTTCCCATCTGCTTGTGGTAAAACTAACTTAGCAATGCTTATCCCACCTGAAATTTATAGAGAAAAAGGTTATAAAGTTTGGTGTGTTGGCGACGATATCGCTTGGATAAGAGTGGGCGAAGACGGAAGACTTTGGGCAGTTAACCCAGAAAACGGTTTCTTTGGCGTTGCACCTGGTACTAACTTAAAGTCAAACCCTAACGCATTACTTTCAACTAAAAAGAACACAATTTTCACAAACGTTGTACATAATTTAGACAACAACACAGTTTGGTGGGAAGGTATGGATAAAAACCCTCCTATGAATGCTATCGACTGGAAAGGTAATCCTTGGAATGGCGAAATGAAAGACGCTGATGGAAGAGCTATTAAGGGCGCACATCCTAATAGTAGATTTACTGCTCCTGCTATAAATTGTCCTTGTATTTCAAGTGAATTTGAAGCGCCTAACGGCGTTCCACTTTCTGCAATCGTATTCGGTGGAAGAAGAGCAAAAACTGCTCCACTTGTATATCAATCAAAAGACTGGAACAACGGTGTATTCGTAGGTTCAATTATGGCATCTGAAACTACTGCTGCTGCAGTTGGTCAAGTAGGTGTTGTTAGAAGAGACCCTATGGCTATGAGACCTTTCGTTGGTTACAATATGGGCGACTACTTTAACCATTGGATTGAAATGGGTAAAAAGGTTACTAACAAACCAAAAATCTTTAACGTTAACTGGTTTAGAACGGACGACAACGGCAACTTTATTTGGCCTGGATTTGGCGACAACTTAAGAGTATTAGAATGGATACTTGCTCGTTGTGATGAAAGTATTGACGCTAAAGAAACTGCTATCGGCTTCGTTCCATTTGCTAAAGACATTAACGTTAACGGTTTAGAAGACGTAACTACTGAAACTATTGAAGATTTACTTACAATCGATAAAGAAATGTGGTTAAAAGAAGCAGAAGGTATTGAAGAATTCTACGGCGAATTAACAAGAGTACCTACTGAATTATATAACCAACTTAAAACTTTAAAAGACAACTTAAACAAATAAGTTAAAAGGTAAAATTAAAGGCTAACGAAATTCGTTAGCCTTTTTTTATAAAAATTAGTTTACAATATTTATTATAATATCGCCTGTATCGGTGGTTATTTTTGCAATTCCCCCAGAAGTCGTTTCAGGCACTCTTTTTCTACCCGTGTCGGTATCTACTATAAATATTTTAGATGAAAGTAAACTACCTTCAACGTCACCCGTGTCCGTTTCAATTTCAAGTTCAGCGCCGTCGCATCTACTAAAATCAACGTCGCCGGTGTCGGTAATTATTTTTATTTTACCGTTCGCAACTACTTTTTCTAGTTCAACGTCGCCGGTAGTAGTTTTTAAAGTTAGACTTTCTAAAAAGGCGTTATCAATATCAACGTCGCCAGTAGAAAGAGAAACGTTTAAGTTTTTAGCCGTTAAAGAAGATATTTCTACGTCGCCGGTAGAAAGAGTTAATTCAACGTCTTCACAAGTCGTGTTTTTAACGTCAATATCGCCCGTGCTTAAATTTATAGTTATTTTACCTAATGCAGAAGAACTTAAGTTTACGTCACCTGTTTTACCTATGATAGAAATATCGTTAAAAGTAAGTTCTTTTGAAAGGGCAACGTCACCCGTTGAACTTTTTACGTTAAGATTTTGATAAATATCGTTAGGTAAAGAAATCTTTATTTTTGCCGAGCCAAAATCAAAAATCTTTTCATACCACGCTCTTTCATCACAAAGTTCTATTTTTAACGTTCCGTTTTCTACTTTTACGTTATGAGGTTTATTTTTCTTTTCACGTAAAAATATTTCCGTTTTACCATTTTCACTTTTTACAAAAGTTATATCGCTAGTATCAGTCGTTACTAAAATATCGCTAAAATCCACGGTAATTTCTTCAGTTTTATCTTGATATTTATTTTCCCAAAGTTTAGAAAAGTTCCAGTTGTTGTAGGCCATAAATCCTACGAAAATTATACCACCTAAAATAATTAAAGATGCGCCTATTATAAACAAAGTGTTTTTCATACTAGTCCTCCTTTTTTATAAAACTTTTCTTTAAAGTAAAAATTATCATTTTAGTAAGTAAAATAGCCTTTTTCGTTACCCATTTTAAGAAAAAGAAGGTAAATACTGAAAGACCTATTAAAATTAGTCCTACAGAAAGAGATATAAACGCCGTGCTATCTTTTAATATAAATAGTAAAATAGAATAAATTGCTCCACCAGCGCCACCAACTAAAATTGAAACAAAACTAGCCCATAAAGAAATTATTACTGCATAAAAACTGATAAATAGCGAAAATGCGACGGCAAGAATTGATATTAAAATAGAACCCCATACAGGAGCGCCTATTATTAAAAAAGTTAATTCTAAACCGGTTAACTTTCTTTTAGGTTTAATTTTTTCCTTAGCAAGTTTAATTAGAGGAACTTCTTTTAATATTTGACTTGCTATATCGTTTATATTTCCAAGTTCGTTTATAGCCTCTTCTTCAGTTTTGCCATCTTCCATTTTATCGTCAATAATTTCTAAATAAAAGGAAAGTCTTTCGTCAAATTCTTTTTTAGGAATGCCTTTTAACCTTTCTTCAAGGGAAAAAGCAAATTCTTTTTTAGTCATCTTTACCATCTCCTTTAACTACAAAATTATAAACCGTAACTATCTCTTGCCACTCTTTTTTAAACTCTTCAATACGATTTAAGCCGTTTTCCGTTATATGATAATACTTTCTAAGTCTGCCGTCGTAAGGAACGGAATAAACGGAAAGCATCTTAGAAAGTTCAAGCCTTTTTAGTATGGTGTATAAGGTTGACTCAGATAGTTCCATATAAGGTTTTAAGTCTTTTATTATTTTATATCCGTAAGAATCTTCATTTTTAATAGAAGAAAGAACGCATATATCTAAAATCCCACGCTTTAATTCTTTATCCATAAATACCTCTTTTTGTGTAATACATCATATCACGAAGTATATAAAATGTCAATAGTTTTTTATTTTTTGTATAAAAACTTAATTAAAAGGAAAAAATTTAAATAAAAAAGGAGGTATAATTATGGCTTGTAAACTAACGGGAAAGGAAGTTACTATTATTTCCGACCTACTTACTATGGAAGAATCGGCAATAAAAAAAGCCAAGGTTTATTCTAAAACGCTAACTAATAAAGAGTTAGCAGGGGTTTTTAAAACTTTAGAAGAAAACCATCAAAAGAGATTTAACGATTTATTAAATTTGTTATAAGGAGGTAAATATGGCAAGTTATAAAAAAGAAACTACGTTAAATGAAAAAGATTCTCTTCAAGATATGCTTAATTTAGAAAAGGCAATCGTAAAAATTTACGCTATGGCGTTAACGGAGGGCAGTTCTAAGTGTTTTAGAACGCTTATTAAAAACGGTTTTACTTCTTCGGCAAGCGACCAGTTTGAAGTATATCAAACTATGAACAAAGAGGGTTATTATGAACCAGCGCCTGCCGACAAGTCGGTTATGGATAAGGAAAAGGATAAATTTAAAAAGGTGCAAGCCTGTTTTTAATTAAAAACACTTCACTTTTTTTGTAAAATTTGGTAAAATACCTTCAAGAAGGTTTTCGGACAACACTTCTATAAAACAACCGAGGTAAAGTTTTTTGCCACGGAAAAGGAGAGAGTAGTGAAGAATTTTACCACTAGAAAGTTAGTAAGAGCAGGAATTGTGGCAGGTCTTTATATAGGCTTAACGCTAATATTTCTGCCCTTTTCTTTTTCGGGAATACAGTTTAGACCGGCTGAGGGATTAACCTTTTTGCCAATTTTCTTTTCGGATAGCGTTATTAGTTTATTCGTTGGGTGTATACTTGTAAATCTTTTTTCAAGTTTTGGGATACTTGATATAGTTATAGGTAGTTTAACCACCTTAGTTGCCTCTTTACTTACAAGGTTTATTTACAAAAAAACTAGTAGCGTTTTTTTAGCGCTTTTCCCACAAGTTTTATTAAACGCAATTTTCGTTCCAGTAATAATTTATTTATCTGGTATGACGGAGGGGTATTTTATAAACTTTGTTTCAATTTTTATAAGTCAGTTAATTTTCGTTTACGGTATAGGGTTACCCCTTTATTACCTATTTAAAAAACAACAAAAAAACAAAACGGGGCTTTTTAAGAACGAAGACTAAGTTTGCTAACAAAAGGCATATTATTGACAAAAACGTCAAAATAATATATAATGTTTAGTTGAAAAATATATAAAAGGGAGATATAAAATGGCTTTTTCTCTTCACGGGGTACGCGTACCTCATAGAAAGGATACGGCAACAAAACCAGTTTTAACTATGCCAACGCCAAATACGGTGGTTATACCGACCAATATGAATATTGGCGTACCGGCAAAACCTATCGTAAAAGTAGGCGATTTAGTTAAGGTTGGTACAAAAATTGCTGAAGCAGGTGGATACGTTTCTTCACCTGTTTTTGCAAGTGTTTCTGGTAAAGTAAGCAAAATTTTAGAAAGCGAAAAGTTTTCTAAAATAATTATTGAGTCGGATGGTTTAATGGAATATGATGAAAATTTAAGCGCGCCAATCGTTGACTCAAAGGAAAGTTTAATTAACGCTATTAAAGAAAGTGGCGTTGTTGGGCTAGGTGGCGCAGGTTTTCCTACTCACGTTAAGTTTGACGGTGATAAAGATATTGATGAACTTATAGTTAACTGCGCTGAGTGTGAACCTTATATAACTAGCGACTCTTACACAATGAAAATGCGCACGGAAGATATGAAAGTTGCGCTAAACACTATTGCTAAGTATAAAAACGTAGGTAAAATTATTATCGGTATTGAAGCCAACAAAAAAGCAGAAATTATTTCAATGAAAAAGTTGGCAAGTGAACTTGATATTTCGGCTACAGTTAAAGTTTTACCATCTATTTATCCACAAGGTGGCGAAAAGGTGTTAATTTATAACACCACTAAAAAGGTTGTTCCTGTAGGAAAACTTCCTATCGACGTAGGCGTTGTAGTTGTTAACTGTACTACGCTTGCCGTTATCGGTGAATATCTAAAAACGGGTAAACCACTTACTTCAAAGTGCGTAACCGTTTCTGGTGGGGCAGTTAAAAACCCACACAACGTTATTGCGCCAATAGGTACTTCTATTAAAGAACTAATTGAATTTACAGGTGGATTTATAACTGAACCTAAAAAGATTATTTACGGTGGACCTATGATGGGTGTAACGGTTGCAGATATAAACGAACCTATTCTTAAAAACAGCAACGCAATACTTGCTTTAACTAAAAAGGAAGCAAAGTTACCTGAAACCTCAAATTGTATCCGTTGTGGTAGATGTACGAACGTTTGTCCGTTTAAGTTAATACCTGCCGCAATTCAACACGCTTATGAAAGAAAGGACGTTGAGGCATTAAAAGTTTTCGCAGTTAACGCTTGTATGGAATGTGGTACTTGTAACTACGTTTGCCCAGCAAATAGACAGTTAGTTCAAACTAACAAACTTGCAAAGGCGCTATTAAAAGAACAAAAGGAGGAAGGAAATGAGTAAGTTAACAGTTTCGGTTTCTCCTCATATACATAGTGGAAAAACCACTAGTAAAATAATGTTAGACGTTATAATTGCTTTACTTCCTGCAACTATCGCAGGGGTGGTAATTTTTGGACTTCGCGCATTATTAGTTATCGGTGTAACGGTTGGCGCATCAGTTGGTTTTGAAGCGCTATTTAACCTAATCATAAAGAAAAAGCAAACTATAGGGGACTTAAGTGCAGTAGTAACAGGTTTACTTTTAGCCCTTAACCTACCTGCAAATATTCCTATTTGGCAATGCGTAATAGGTGCGTTGTTTGCAATAATTATCGTTAAGTGTTTATTCGGTGGTCTTGGCTATAATCCAGTTAACCCTGCAATTACAGCAAGAGTGTTTATGTTAGTTGCATTTGGCTCTATGGCAAAAGCCGCTTTCCCAACAATTGTTGACACGGTTGCAACTTCAACTCCACTTAGCGCAGAAACAATGCCAAAACTACTTGACCTATTCTTAGGTATAACGGGTGGCGCAATTGGTGAAACTTCTGCTTTAGCACTATTAGTTGGTGGAATTTATCTTTTAGTTAAAAGGGTTATCACTTGGGAAATTCCTGTTAGCATTATCGTTACCGTTTTCCTATTCGCTTTCTTTAAGGAAGGTTTTGATTTTACCCTTGCTCTTTCACAAGTATTAGCAGGTGGCGTTATGATAGGTGCTATCTTTATGGCAACCGACTACGTTACTTCACCATCAACCTTATTTGGTAAATTGATTTTTGGTGTTATAATTGGTTTAATGACGTCACTAATTAGATATTTTGGCTCATATCCAGAGGGTGTATCTTTCGCAATTTTATTTGCAAACATTTTAGTTCCTTACATCAACGTTTGGACAAGACGCAAAGTTTTTGGTACGGGGGTAAAGGGAAATGAATAAAGCAGTAAAAAGTACTTTATCTTTAGTTATCATTTGCGCAGGTATGGCGCTACTAATTGCGTTAGCAAATATGATAACTGCACCAATTATTAAGAAAAACGAACAAGCAAAAGGCAACGCTGCGTTACTTCAAGTAATGCCTGAGGGCGAAGGTTTTGAACAATTAAACCTTTCTACTTATGAACTACCAAAAACGGTTGAAGAAGCGTATAAAGAAACTACCGGAAAAGGTTACGTGCTTAAGTTAAGAACGGCTGGTTACGGCGCAGATTTCGTTATAATGTGTGGGGTTAAAGCAGACGGAACTGTTTCAGGTGCTGTTTGTCTATCTTCAAACGAAACGCTTGGGGAAGAAAAAACTTACGGTGATAAGTTAAAAGACGCAAATTTAGATACGATTGACGCTATTGATACCGTTGCTGGTATTACTAAAACTACTTTAGCTTATAAAAACGCAGTTAAAGATGCGCTTAACGCTAAAATTGTTTTAGACGGTGGCTCAGTTGATTTAAGAACGGAAGAAGAAATTTTACAAGACAACTTAAAGGCAAGTTTACCTGGCGCGATAAGTTTTGAAAAGGTATTTATAGTTGAAGTAATTGACGAAAGCATTGATGCAATTTATAAAGAGAATAATGGTAAAGGTTTCGTTTTAATTATCGGCGAAGAATTTATTGCAGTTAACGGCGAAGGCACTTGTATTAGCGAAGTTGAAGATACTGTTAAAACTTTAGTAGAAAACACAGTTTCTATTATAAGCGCAACTACTACGGTTGATATTGACTTAACTACTTACACTAACTTACCACAAGAATTAGTTTGGGCTAAAAAGACTGCAACAGGTAACTATATCGTTCAAGTTAAGGGGGACGGATTCTCTATTCACAATGAATACGGAAAAGACCATGAATATATTTTAGTTAACCTTTCAATAACTAAAGAGGGTAAGGTTATTGACTGTTATACTTATAGTCATAAAGAAACCTCTGGCATTGGCGACGTTTGTACTGATGAAAAATTCTATTCTCAATTTGACGGTAAAACGGAAAACGACTTACCAAGCCTAAACGAAATTCCTGATTTAAGTGGTGATGAACCTGCTTATACAAAACAAGACGCAGTTAAAGACGTACTTGACGATTACGTTGACGTTATCGGTGGCGCAACAATCACTACAAGGGGTTACGTAAAAGCAGTTGTTTCTGCGTTTGAAGTTGTTAAAGTTTTAGAAGGGGGACAAAACTAATGAAAAAATGTAATAATATGTCACTTTTCTTAAAAGGTATATTAAAAGAAAACCCAGTTTTCGTGCTAATTTTGGGTACTTGCCCAACTTTAGCAGTAACTAATACCGTTATCGGCGCGCTTGGTATGGGCGTTGCAGCGTTAATAGTTTTAGTTTGTTCTAACGTGTTAGTATCACTACTAAGAAAGGTTATTCCTGATAACGTAAGAATTCCTTGTTATATAGTTATTATTGCAGGGTTTGTAACGATAGTTCAAATGTTCGTTCAAGCCTACTTCCCTGAAATTTACGAACTACTTGGCGTATATTTAGCGTTAATTACAGTTAACTGTATAATTTTAGGTAGAGCAGAAATGTTCGCTGGTAAAAACACCGTTGGTAAGTCTATGATAGACGGACTTGGTATGGGCGTTGGCTTTACGATTGCAATGCTAATGATGTCAATTATTCGTGAAGTGTTTGGTAACGCAAGTTTTGCTGGAATTGCAATTCCTTTCTTAGAACCATTTAAGATTGCATTTTTAGTTAAAGCGCCGGGTGGATTACTTGTTTATGGGCTTTTAATTGCTTTAGTTTACGTTATAACTAAAGGGAAAGCACCATTAAAAAAGAGTTTTTCTTGCGAAGGCTGTCCTTCAAAAGAACATTGTCAAACAGGTTCTTGTGAAGTGAAAGGAGGTAACGACTAATGGATTTTAAGGGTTTAGTAGTAATTTTACTTTCATCAGTATTCGTTAACAACTACGTTTTAAGCAGATTTTTAGGTATTTGTCCTTTCCTTGGCGTATCTAAAAAGTTAAATCAAGCAACTGGTATGGGTATTGCCGTTACTATCGTTATGCTTTTAGCAACTGCAGTTACCTATCCTATTCAATACTTCGTATTAAATAAACTTGGACTTGGTTATATGCAAACCATAGTATTTATTTTGGTTATTGCAGCCCTTGTTCAAATGCTTGAATTAGTACTTAAAAGATTTTCACCATCTCTTCATCAAGGGCTTGGTGTGTACCTACCTTTAATTACGACCAACTGTGCAGTACTTGGCGTTGCTATTAACAACGTTTTAGACGGATTTACTTTCCTTGAATCAATAGTAAGTTCACTTGGTTGTGGTTTAGGATTTTTACTTGCAATGGTACTTTTCTCTGGACTTCGTTCACGCATTGATGAAACGGACGTTCCAAAGCCATTTAAGGGTATTGCTTTAACGCTAATTGCAGCATCATTTATCTCTTTAGCGTTTATGGGCTTTGCCGGTATTGTTGACAACTTATTTATATAGGAGGCTATAAAGATGGAATTTAATTTTATTGACGTTTTAATAGCCTTTGGCGTTGTTGCAGCAGTTGGTTTGCTGCTTGGCGTTATACTTTCTTTAATTTCACACTTTTTTGGCGTTAAAGAAGATGAAACGGTAAAAAAGGTGCGTGAATGCCTACCTGGTATTAACTGTGGCGCTTGTGGTTATAAAGGTTGTGACGACTATGCTTTAGCGCTTGCAAAAGGAAACGTAAAAGCAAACCTTTGTATTCCAGGCGCTGACGACGTTGCAAAACAAGTTGCTGACATTTTAGGAATAGAAGTTGAAAAGATAAAGGACGTTGTTGCTTTTGTTCATTGTAACGGAAACTGCAACGCAACTGAAAAAAAGGCCGACTATGAAGGCTTATTAACTTGTAAAGCCGTTAGCACTTTATATAAAAGCCATGAAGCGTGCAAATATTCTTGTTTAGGACTTGGCGATTGCGCAAAGGCTTGTCCAAATAACGCAATTTGCTTAAAAGACGGTATTGCGCACGTAGATACAAGCCGTTGTTTAGGTTGTAAAGTTTGCGTGGCTACTTGTCCAAAAGGAATAATTTCAATGGTACCACAACATACTGAAGCCGTTGTTATGTGTTCTAATAAGGAAAAAGGCGCTGATGCAAGAAAGAACTGTACTAATGCTTGTATCGGTTGCAAAAAGTGTGAAAAGGTTTGTCCGTCTGGCGCAATAACCGTTAAAGATAACCTTGCTGTTATTGATTACGATAAATGTACTTTCTGCTTGGCGTGTTTAGAAGTTTGTGCAACAAACTGTATACATAAGGTTGAATTCCCAGACCTAGCAGAACCTTTTAAACCTATAAATTAAAGGTAATTAAATGAATAAAAACATTACGCCCACCAAAAACGGTGGGCGAAAACTTAAAAACGACCTAATCTTTATAATATCGCTTATCGTTATTTTGGTATGCGTAGGGTTAGGCGTTTATTTTTTTAGAAAGCCGGGGGATACCGTTAAAGTTTTAGTTGACGGAAACCTTTACGGCACTTATTCTTTGCAAAAAGAAAGGGAAATTGAAATTAAAATAGGGGATAACCTTAATATTTTAGTTATAAAAGACGGCAAAGCCGATATGATTAAAGCAAGTTGCCCTGATAGTATTTGCGTTAAACATAGACCTATTAGCAAAAATGGGGAAACTATTACTTGTTTACCTAACAAAGTAACGGTTATTATTGAAATAAATGATAAACAAGGCGAAGTTGACGTCATCGTTTAAGGAGATTTTATGAAAAGTAGTAAAAAAATTGCATATCTAGGGCTTTGTACTACTATTGCGCTTGTTTTAGCGTACGTAGAATCACTTATCCCACCTATTTTTTCAGCCGTACCCGGTATAAAAATGGGACTACCTAACGTAGTTATCATTTTCGTTTTATATAAATTTAAACCTCGTGACGCTATCATAGTTTCACTTCTTAGGGTGTTTATAGTAACCCTTTTATTTGGCAACGTTATGACCCTATCTTATAGCCTTTCAGGTGCAGTTCTATCTTTAACTGGTATGATTATATTAAAGAAGTTAGACTTCTTAAGTATGGTCGGTGTATCCGTTGTTGGCGCTGTACTGCACAACGCAGGACAAATTATAATGGCTATGATACTCCTTTCAACGGCTGAAATCGGCTATTATTTAATAGTTTTGGCTATTACAGGCGCTATTTCAGGGGTACTAATTGGACTTATTGGGGGAATTTTGGCTAAAAGAGTGGGTATTGGTCGAGAGGAAACTTAAACTTATAAAAAATTATTGACAGCATTATACTGTGTACTGTATAATAAAATACAAATTGAAAGAAAATATAAAGATAAGGAGAAAAAGATGAAAAAGATTATTTCAATTCTTTTAGGGGTTATACTTACTTGTACTTTACTTGCATTCGTTGGCTGTAAAACTCCTACACCTACACCTGAAGAACCAACTGCAACTTATAAGTTTGGCGCAGGTGTTTACAATTTAGCTGAAGAAAAGAGAGGCGCTATTGAAGTTGCTTCTAACGCTGCTGCTGTTATCCTTGAAGACGACAAAATTATTGCCGTTGAATTAGATACTGCTGCATACACAAACAAAGATGGCGAAACTTTAACCGACCTTAGAACTAAGGGTGAAAAGAAGGACGACTACGGTATGGCTACTGCTGCAAAAGGCAACTGGTACGTTCAAGTTGAATTCTTCAAAGGCTTAGTTATCGGTAAAACTATTGATGAAGTTAAGGCTTTAATGGCAAGTGACGGTTACGGTACTGACGTTGTTAAAGCTGGTTGTACAATTCTTATTGACGGCTTTGTAGGCGCTATTGAAAACGCTGTTAAGAACGCAGTTGAAGCTGACGTTAAGGGTGCTAACATTAAGGTTGCTACTTTCGTTGAAGCAAAAGCAGGAGCTAGCGACGTTTACTTTGCAATGGCTGCTCTTAAAGACGGTAAGATTATCATCAATGAAAGTGACTGTGTTCAAACAAAGTTTAACACAGCAGTTGGCGAAGTATTAAGTAAGAGACAAAAGGGTGATAACTACGGTATGGCTAGCGCTCCAAAGGGTGACTGGTACAAACAAGCTGATTTCTTTGATGGTTTATGCGCAGGCAAAACTATTGCTGAAGTTGAGGCTTTAATGGCTACTGACGGTTATGGTACTGACGTAGTTAAAGCTGGTTGTACAATTGGTATTACTGGTATGGTTGGCGCAATTGCAAAACTTGCTTAATTAAAAAAGTAAAATTAAATTAAAAGAAAAGTGGGAGAGGTTATCTCCCATTTTTTGACTAAAAAAGTATGAAAAAAATTTTTATTGTTTTATTAACCTTTATATTATCCCTACTTTTCGTTGGGTGTAAAACGCCGACTGAAGAGGCTACCTTAAAAAAGTTTTCAGCCTATTCGTTTGAAGTTTTTGATACTGTTTCGACTATAACGGGATACGAAAAGACGGAAGAAGAATTTAATAAAGTAAAAACGGAAATATTTTCTTTATTAAAAGAATACCACAGACTTTTTGATATTTATAAAAAGTATGATGGTATAGAAAACCTTTACACTATAAATAAAGTGGAAAACGGGGAAAAAGAAACAAAGGTTGATAAAAAAATTATTGATATGCTTTCCTTTTCAAAAGAGGCGTATACTCTTACAAAAGGCAACACTAACGTTTTAATGGGTAGTGTACTTTCTATTTGGCACGACTATCGTGAAGAAGGGGTTGACGAGCCTTGGAACGCTAAACTTCCACCTATGGAAGATTTAGAAAAGGCTAACGAGCACACTTCTATTGAAAATTTAGTTATCGATAAGGAAAACTTGACGGTAAAAATAACGGACGCTAAAGCAAAGTTAGACGTTGGTGCTATTGCAAAAGGATACGCTGTTGAAAGAGTTGCTGAATATTTAGAAAGTCTTGGTAAAAAGGGATATTTATTAAATATCGGTGGCAACGTTAGGGCTATTGGAGTTAAAGGGGACGGCACACCTTGGCTTGCAGGGCTTGAAGACCCAACGGGAGAAAAAGAGTTCCTTGATATTTTACAAATAAAAGATTTATCAATAGTAACAAGTGGTTCTTGGCAAAGATATTACGTTGTATATAAATGTAGTTCTTGTGATAGCGACGGGTTTGTTATAGAAAATGGCGATATGGTTTGTACAAGTTGTAAAGAAAAGACCGTTGAACCAAAAGAATATCACCATATAATTGATAAAGATACGCTTATGCCGTCAACTAATCTAACGGCTGTTTCAGTAGTAACTAAAGATAGTGGGCTTGGCGACGCGCTTTCAACTGCATTATTTTGTATGAACGTTGAAGAGGGCTTAGCGCTGGTTGAAAGTTTAGATGGTGTTGAAGCAAGGTGGCTAACTAAAGAAGGTGAAACGCATTACTCAACGGGTTTTAGTCAATATATTGTAAAAGAATAATTAAGAAAATAAAAAAGGAGCAAATTTTTTGCTCCTTTTTTCTTATAATTCTCTAAATGGTTTTCTTGTAAGTGACCAGAAAAGTAACCATAACCCAGCAAGTCCCACAAGAATGTAAACAACATTTGCAACCATTGCTAAACTACCTGTTAGGAAAGAAACTAAGTTAATTCCAAATACCCCAACGAATAGCCAAACGATTGCGCCTACTAAAACTAAAATAAAAGAAATAATCGTTGTAGTTTTCATATTTTTCTCCTTGTACTACTTATTTTTAGCAAAAGAGAAAAAAATATACTTATTTACCAAAAATATTTTCTAACACAAGTTTGTCAAAAGAAATTTCTTCAACAAAATCTTCTTTAGTAAAGCGAACGAAGTTATATTTTGCGTAGTTTAAAATATGCGTTTTTATAACGATAGGGGTTGGGATATCAAGTTCCCCACAAATTTCGCTAGTGTATTCAAAAAATTTTGAGTAGTCCATACTCTCTAACTTTTCAAGCACAAAGGAACGCAAAATTTTATCTTCTTTAATTAGTTTTCCCCAAATTTTTATCATAAATACTCCTTTTTACCACAAAATTGTATCATAAAAGCCCTATTATTTCAAGTTTAGGTTGACAAAATAGTTAAATTATCATAAAATATTTTTATTAAAGAATAAAGTGGGAGTTTTTTCAAATGGAAAAATTAAAAAACAGTCTTATTAAACTACTTACGGATAACGCAAGATATTCTTTTAAAGAACTTTCTTTAATGCTTGGCGTAGATGAAACTACTATACAAAGAGCGATTGAAGAAATGGAAAATGACGGAATTATCGTTAAATATGCCCTTATCGTTAATGCTGAAAAATTACCTGAAGAAAAGGTTGAAGCGTTAATTGAAATTAAGGTTGTACCTCAAAAACTAAAAGGTTTTGAGGCTATCGCTGATGAAATTTGTAGATTTAAAGAGGTAAAGAGTTTATATTTAATGAGTGGTGGTTTTGACCTTGCTGTTTTTGTTGAAGGTAAGTCTATTACCGACGTTTCTAAAATAGTTTCTGAAAAACTTGCCGTTATTGACGGCGTGTTAGGGCTTCAAACACACTTTATTTTAAAGAAGTATAAAATTGAAGGACAAATGACCAAAAAAGAAGAAGATAAAAGAGAGTTAATCTAACCGTTTATGAGAAGTTTTGTATCAAAAAGAGCAGGCGAATTAAAGCCTAGTGGAATTAGAAAATTTTTTGATATCGTAGCAACGGAAAAGGACGTTATATCTTTGGGGGTAGGCGAGCCTGATTTTATCACGCCGTGGGAAATTCGTACGGCAGGTATTAACGCTATTAAAAAAGGTTATACTCAATATACTTCAAATAGTGGACTACTTGAACTTAGAAAGGAAATTTCTATCTACCTAAAAGACCGTTTTAACGTTGATTTTAAGGAAAACGAAATGGTAATTACCGTTGGAGCAAGTGAGGGTATCGACCTATCTCTTCGCGCAATCGTTGATGAAGGAGATGAAATTTTAGTTCCTGACCCAAGTTACGTTTCTTATAGTCCTATTATAGAATTAATCGGTGGAAAGGCTGTGGCTGTTCCTTGTTCTGGGGATAACGGCTTTAAACTTTTACCAGAAATGCTTGAAAAGGTTATTACACCTAAAACAAAGGCAATAATTTTTCCTTATCCAAATAACCCAACTGGTGGAATTATGGAAAAGGAATATATTGACGCAATAATTCCTGTTATATTAAAACACGACCTACTTGTTATTTCTGATGAAATTTACGCTGAACTAACTTACGGCACAAAACATTACTCAATTTGTTCAGTACCTGAACTAAAAGGCAGGGTGGTTTTAATAAGTGGTTTTTCAAAAGCGTTTGCAATGACCGGCTGGAGAGTTGGTTTTATTGCTGGCCCTAAAGAAGTTATGAGCGCCGTTCTTAAAATTCACCAATACGGCGCAATTTGCGCTCCAATATTTTCTCAACACGCTGCGCTTGAGGGGCTTGTTGATGGTAAAAAAGATAATTTTGCTACGATAAACTATATGACGGAAGAATACGACGTTAGAAGAAAGTTTATGTACAAATCTTTTATTGAAATGGGGCTTGACTGTTTTGAACCAAAAGGGGCGTTTTATATCTTCCCTTCAGTAAAATCGCTTTGTTTAACGGGTGATGAGTTTGCTGAAAGGTTGTTAAAAGAAGAAAAGGTAGCAGTAGTGTCTGGTAGAGCTTTTGGTGACTGTGGAAAATATTTTATAAGATGTTCTTACGCATATTCAATGGAAAATCTTGTAAAAGCAATGGCAAAAATCAAGGCGTTTGTTGAAAGAAATAGAAAATAAAAGACGGTAAACCCGTCTTTTTTTCAAGGAAAAGTAAAGAAAAACTGGGTAAAATTATTACATATGGCTAAAAAGAAGTGGGTAAAAGCAAGACACGGGGTTGTTAGAGGTGTTATTAGACCGTTTGTTTATGCTTTTGCTAAAACAAAAGTAAAACTTAATAAAAAAGACCTTGAACTAGAAAAAAATCAGCCTTGTTTGGTGTGTTACAACCACCAAACTAATTTTGATCCGTTTTTAGTTGGTTTAACTATGGGTAAAAGAAAGTTTTATTACGTAGCAAGCGAACATATCTTTTCAAAAGGGTTTGTTAGTTCACTTCTTAAATATTTTATTGCGCCTATTCCGTTTATGAAATCGGGGGTAAACACCTCTTCTATAATGAACTGTGGTAGAGTTGTTAGAGAGGGCGCATCTATTGTAATTTCGCCTGAGGGAAACAGAACTTATACTGGGGAAACTACTTCTATTAAAGATACTATCGTTAAATTCGTTAGATTTTTAAAAGTGCCACTTGTTTTAATTAACATTAAAGGTAACTATTCTTGCCGTCCACGTTGGGCAAAATCAAAAAGAAAGGGCGAAGTTAGCGTTGAACCGGTTAAAATCATTAAAAAAGAAGAGTATGATAACCTAACCGACGACGAACTTTTAAAAGTTATTAAAGAAAAACTTTACGTTAACGAAAGTTTTGACGGAAAGGCTTATAAAAATAAAAAGAAAAATAACGCTGAGTATTTAGAAAGATTTTTATACGTTTGTCCTAACTGTGGAATAGTTCATTTTAAGTCAAAAGGTAGTAGCGTAACTTGTTCAAAATGTGGGTTAACGGCTAATATAGATGATTATAAAAAGTTTAGTGGCGTTTCTTTTGAAACCTTAAAAGACTGGGGCGATTATCAACAAGAATTTATTAAAAATTTTGATGATACTAATGAAATAATAAAAGATACCGTTAACTTATACCTTAACGAAAGGGAAAAGGGTAAAAAGAAACTAATGGACGGGGAAACCCTTTCTTTATATATTGACAAAATGTTAATTAAAGACAAAGAGTTTAATTTTAACGATATATCTGGTATGGACGTCGTTGGGGATAACGCAATTTATTTCCATTTTGAAAATAAAACCTATCGTATAGATGGTGGCGAACGTTTTAACGCTATTAAATACGTTGATTTTTACAACAAATTTAAGGGGGAAAACTAATGGTAACTGGTAATTTTTACGACTTAAACGTATGGTCGTTTATAGTTATTATTGCAATACTTTGTGGAGCAGTGCTACTAGCAAACGTACTTAAAAGATTTATTAAACCTTTAAGGGAAAGTTTAATACCAAACTCTGTTTTAGGGGGTATTATTCTTTTAATAATTTCAACCGTTTGTTATTTTGTTTTCGATAATTATTTATTTAACCTACCACTTTTTAACCTATCTAAAGAATTTAGTGGTATGCAAACCTTAGAGGTTATTACCTATCACGCGCTAGCAATAGGTTTTATTGCAATGGGTATGAGAACTACTGAAAAGAAGTTGACTAAAGCCCGTTCTGGTGAAATTTTTGATACTGGTGTTTTAACGGTTGCAACCTATCTTATTCAAGTTGTAGTAGGGTTAATTATTACCATAATCGCCTCTTTTATTATTATGGGTATTATACCAGCAGGGGGAATTTTACTTGCCTTTGGTTTTGGACAAGGCACGGGACAAGCGCTAAACTATGGTACTATTTATCAACAAGACTTTGGCTTTCAAGGTGGTGGCAGTTTTGGTTTAACTATCGCTGCGCTTGGTTTTTTAGCGGCTGCTATCGGTGGCGTAATATTCCTTAACGTAATGAAAAAGCGTGGCAAGATTAAATTAATCGGTAAAGATATCGGCGACAAGGAAGAATTTGAAGGGGAAAACGAAATTTTTTCAAGTGGTTCAATGGATAAATTAACCGTTCAAATCGGCGCTGTTATGTTAGTTTATGCCCTTTCTTTTGGGTTAATGTATGGAATTTCAGCCCTTTTAGGGGACGGCGTTAGAAATATTATTTTTGGTTTTAACTTTCTTATAGGTACAGTTTTAACAATCCCTGTTAAGGCAATTATAAAAAAGTTAAGAGCAAAAGGAGTAATGAAAAAAGAGTACATAAACAACTTTATGATGAACCGTATAGGTGGTTTTGCTTTTGACGTTATGATTGTTGCAGGTATCGGCGCAATTCAATTACATATGATTAAAGATTACTGGCTAGTATTAATCATAATGGCGCTACTTGGTACTATAGTTACCTTTATTTATACAAGACTTAGTTGTAATAAACTATTCAAAGGTTATGCTGACGAACAATTTTTGGCGTCTTATGGTATGCTAACGGGTACTGCAAGTACTGGTATGATACTTCTTCGTGAAATTGACCCAGACTTAAAAACGCCTGCGTCTGAAAACCTAGTATATCAAAACCTACCTGCAATAGCATTTGGTTTTCCTATAATGATACTTGCAAACCTTGCGCCACAAAGCCCTATGATGACTTACATAGTGCTAGGCATAGTTGTAGTTTTATTCGTTTTACTAAATATAATTTTATTTAGAAGAAGTATTTTTAGAAAAAAGATAAAAGAATAAAAGTATTAAAAAGATAAAACTCGGCTTTTTATAAGCCGAGTTTTTTTGTGTAAAAAAACTGCTTGATAAAACTTTTTGCGTGTGTTATAATAATTATGCTACACATCTTAATAATTTTGGAAAGGACTATACTATTGTTAAAAACGTATGCTCTTTTCCCTTTCCGAAGGATGTGTAGCAACATAAGGGATGCGTTTTTGGTGCGTTCTTTATGGGCGCACTTTTTTTATTTAGAGGGATATTATGAAAAAAATTACGAATGAAGAAATAGGCGAAATTATAGGCAAAATGGCTCAAGAAGTTCGTAGCAAAATGAATTATGAATTTAACGTGGCTAGAAGTCAAATGTGGATAGTCGAAAACGATTTGGTTAAAACTTTTTCTGCTGAACAAAAGAAATTGTATGATGATTTTGTTGAAAAAAGAAATGATTTTTACAGCATAGCGTCTGAAATATATGAAAAAAAGTATTAAAAAAGGCTAACAACGTTAGCCTTTTTTAATTTTTATTTTTTTGGAAGTTAATTAAAACTATTTATCAAGTTCTTTTCTAAACGCTTTTGATGATAGTAAAATTAAGCCAACTACTACAACTAAAGCGATATCTATAAATACGTAGGTATTATAAACTGCGCTGTAAGTTAAAAAACTTGTTGCGCCTTCGTCCATTGCGTATGCACCAAAGGCAAACACGCCTGAAATAACGTGGGCGATATATCTAAAAGTACCAGTTAAAAGTACGCCGATAGTGAACTTTAACATAGGTTTATCAGAAAGTAGATTTAAGTCGGTTAGTAAACCTGATAGCGCTATCATTGAAAAGGCGATAGGGTAGTCAAGCATAAATTGCGCAGGGTGAACGATAAATGGGTCTTGTATTGCTTGAAGTAAGCCGTAAACAAAACCAACTACTAAACCTTTTTTCATACCGTATATATAACTAAATAAGCAGATAGGTAAGAAAGATACTAAGGTAATTGAACCACCTTGTAACCAAGCGCCTTCAAACTTAACGTAAGAAAGTACGAAAGATAGTGCAACAGAAACGCCTGCAAAAGCAATACACTTTGAGTCAAACGGTTTTTTGTTGTTTTTACCTACGATAAAGGCAGTAGCAACTACGATTAAAACAAGTAAACCTGCAAATGTGTAAAGTAGTGGTGAGTTAAGTTTACCATAATCGCCAGTATAATATCCGTCGCCAACAATGTTTTGAGCATAGAAGATTGCAATTAAAACGATAGTTATAACTAACGCTACAGCGCAAACGGCAAAAACTATTAAAGAAACCTTTTTAGTAGCCTCTGGCTTTTTCTTGCCTATAATAAATAGGGCAATTAAGCCGATTAAGGTTAATAAAAGGGTAACTAAAACGGGAATAAATACAAAACCAACTATTTTGCTACTTACCCAGTTTTCTTCTAAATAGCCACCTGAAAACTTTTTCAAAATTTCAAGGACTACTAGGAAAATACCCATAACTAGCGCGTAAACGACTGCTACGCTACCAAAAGTTTTTGCTACTTCTGATTTAGTGTAAGTTTCTTTTTTGTTAAAAAATAAAACTATTAAACTTAAAATCATAGTACCAATTACGCCTATGCTAATCCATTTAGCAATAGGTTCGACCGTGTCAAAAAAATAATTTGACATTAAATTAGATAACATAAAACCTCCTTTTATTCGCTAGTAAGAAAAAAAGCACCTATTTTTAGGTGCTTTAATTTTAAGTTTTATAATCCAGCATTTCCTTCAAGCATTACCTTGCGGATTCAATGGTATAATCTCAGCCAAGTGGCACCCATAGCGAATATTTAATTTTGATAAACTTATAATAACACGATTTACCCCTTGCGTCAAGTAAAATTTTATGTTAAAATAAAATTCCTAAAAACAAAGGAGAATTTTATGTACAAGTTTTTTGCTTATTTAGATAGAATGAAGTATATTAAACGCTGGTCGCTTATGCGTTCAACTAGGGAAGAAAATATTATGGAACACTCTTATTCCGTAGTATTAATTGCAGAGGCTTTAGCACTTATTAAAAACAAAATCTTTGGTGGAAAGGTTGACGTTTATAAAACGGTAAATATTGCTTGTTATCACGAAGTAAGTGAAGTTGTAACAGGCGATTTACCTACACCTATTAAATACTTTAACCCTGAAATTAAAAGGGCGTATAAAGATTTGGAAAATATTGCGTGTGATAAACTTTTAACCTATCTTCCTGATGAGTTAAAAGAAGAATACCGTGCGTTTGTTGAGCCTGACACCGATAGTTATGAGTATAAACTAGTTAAAATTGCCGATAGAATTAGCGCATACCTAAAGTGCGTTGAAGAGTTAAAGGTTGGAAACAACGAATTCAAAAAGGCTAAAAAGCAAATTGAAAAGGATATCGACGGTTGCAAACTTTTAGAAGTTCAGTATTTTATGAAGAATATTGCGCCAACCTTTTCACTAACTTTAGATGAATTAGATTAAAAAATGCACAAAAAATAGCCAATATTTTAGTGCAGTTTTGTGCAATATATACAAATTAAGGGGCTTTATTTGTTTAAATTTACGTTGATTTTTAGTTTATATATATTGTATTATATAAAGGTAAATAAAGATAAGGAGATTAAGTATGTCAAGTTTATTACTTAAAAACATTTACAAGGTATATCCATCTGGCGTTACTGCTGTTACGGACTTTAACCTTGATATTGAAGACAAAGAATTTATCGTATTCGTAGGACCATCTGGTTGTGGTAAATCTACAACTCTTCGTATGATTGCTGGTCTTGAAGAAATCACAGACGGTGAACTTTATATTGACGGCGTTTTAATGAACGACGTTGAACCAAAGGATAGAGATATCGCAATGGTTTTCCAAAACTACGCACTATATCCTCATATGTCAATTTACGACAACATGGCTTTCGGTCTTAAATTAAGAAAGATGCCTAAAGAAGAAATTGATGCAAGAGTACAAGAAGCTGCAAGAATTTTAGGTCTTGAAATGTACTTACAAAGAAAGCCAAAGGCTTTATCAGGTGGTCAAAAGCAAAGAGTTGCGCTAGGCCGTGCAATCGTTCGTGAACCAAAGGTATTCTTACTAGACGAACCTCTTTCTAACCTAGATGCTAAACTTCGTGCTCAAATGAGAACGGAATTAACAAAACTTCACCACAAGTTAGCAACTACTTTCATTTACGTTACACACGACCAAATTGAAGCAATGACAATGGGTACTCGTATCGTTGTTATGAAAGATGGTTTTATGCAACAAGTTGATACTCCACAAAACCTTTACGATTATCCTATTAACCTATTCGTTGCAGGATTTATCGGTACACCTCAAATGAACTTCTTTGATGCTAAGTTAACTGGCGCTAAAGACGAAGTTTACGTTGAATTTGGTGATGAAAAGATTTTATTACCTAAAGAAAAGGTTGAATTAATTTACGACTTAGACAAGTACTTAAATACTGATAAAGAAATTAAGCTTGGTATCCGTCCAGAAGACTTATCTGATGATAAAAGATTCGTTGGTAAAGACGGTAACCCAGTTATCGACGTTAAGGTTGACGTGCTTGAAATGTTAGGTGCTGAAACACTTCTTTACTGCAAGTTAAAGGGTGATGAAACTGACGACGTTGTAGATAGTACTGCAACTATGATTGCTAAGGTTGACGCTAGATCAGAAAGCAAAATGGGTGAAAACATTAAACTTTCAGTTTCAGTAGCACATTGTCACTTATTCGATAAGGAAACTGAAATGACAATTATGGCTAAAGATTTAGAACAAAAAGAAACATATATTGCTTCATTAAAGGCTACTGACGCTGAATAATAACAAAAAAAGTATTAAAAAGACAAGATTTTATCTTGTCTTTTTTGTTTTTTAGTGTATAATAAAATTAACCAAAAATTTTGTTTAAATTTTACAAAAGGAGAAAGGTTATGTTAACCGAAGTTGAATCTTTAGTTTATAAAATAAAGGAAAGAACGGGTATTGATATAAGTTTGTTTAACGAAAAAAAGTTTTTTGTAAGCACTAAGGAAAATTACCTACCAACGCTTAATTTTTTTGAGTTTGAAGATTTTTATATTGATAAACTAAATAATAAAACCTATTTTAAGATAGAATATAAAAGCCAAAAGTTTATTGCCGAAATTGACGGGGTTACTGAAAAGGAAAAAACTTTTGCTGAACTAATTTTAAGCGTGTTTGAAAACGCTTACGTTAAGCCAAACGAGTTTTCAGAAGAGGCTTTTTTAAAAAATATTTTAGAAGGGGAAACCACCAAAATACAAATACAAAAGTATATAAAAAGGAAAAATATACCGTCATATCGCTGTTTTTGTTTGATTGCTCTTTTAGGTAATCACAAAGCAAACGACGTTTTGGAAATTTTAGAAAACTATTCTTCTAAAGGTAAGGATATTTCCTTAGTTTTAGGAGAAGATTTTATAGTGCAAGTTAAGTTTCTAGATGAAACTATTTCTGCCGTTTATCAATCTCCAACCGAGTACGCTGAAAGCCTACTTAAATCGGTAGAAAATGAACTTGGTCTTCCTATTGACGTAGCCGTTGGCGCTGAAGTTTCTAGTTTTTTAGAAATTTCTACTTCATATAAGCAAGCCCTTTCTGCCATTAAGATGAAAGAAAGTGTGGAAATCAAAGGGGAAGTTTATTCTTTTAAGGGAATGTTCCTTTCAAAAATTTTAGAAGAAATGCCAAGACATAAAATTGAAGAATATTTAAGAACGCTTGTTGACGATAACGCAAAAGCCGTTTTTACCGATAGCGAAATGATTTTAACGGCTGAAGAATTTTTGAAAAACGACCTAAATTTTTCTGAAACTTCAAGAAAACTTTAT
This sequence comes from Clostridiales bacterium, assembly GCA_015055835.1. Lineage (GTDB taxonomy): Bacteria > Bacillota > Clostridia > Christensenellales > Borkfalkiaceae > SIG381. The sequence goes on from SVHJ01000014.1 coordinate 31,913, forward strand.
CTTCACAGAAACACTTTGGTTTATAGATTAGATAAAATTCAAAAAGCGACTGGGCTTGATATTAGAAAGTTCCAAGATGCAGTTACTTTTAGGCTTATAACTTTATTGTATAAAACCGTTTATTAGGAGAGAAATGAAAGCAAAGTTTAAAAATATTATAGCCCTATCAATTTCTTTAGTGTTAATAGTGGGTGCGTTTTTTGCTGGATATTTTGTTAGAAAATCTAAAGAAAATGAAATCATTAACTGGGTAACCAGTATTATAGGCGAAAATTACACTTTATATGATGAAGAAACGGGGGAATACGTTACCTTTACTGAAGAAGATTATGCAAGGGCAATAGTTGACGGACTATTAGATAAATATTCTTTTTATTTTAACACCAAAGAATTGACTAACGAGGCTGAAACTAAAGAAGGAAAGCATTACGGCATAGGGGTATCGTTTTGGAAAAATAGCGATATTTTAGAGATAGCAACAGTTTCAGGTAATTCTCCTGCAGAAAAAGCAGGTATGGTTAAAGGCGAAGTTATAATTGCCTTAAAAGAAGAGGGTAAAGAAAAGGTTTTTATTACGAGAGAAAATTATTCTATTATTTTAGGGGAAATTGAAGAAGAAACGCCTTTTACTTTATATACCTTAAAAAACGGAGTGGAACAAGAGTACGTTGTTGAAAAAAGGGCGTATATTGAAAGTTTCGTTAAATATTACGATAGTGAAATGGAACTTACTTTTACTAGTGATTACGGAAAAGAACCTCAAAAAACGATTAAAGAAACTGCCAAAAACTTAGGGCTTGACGAAAATACTGCTTACGTAGAATTTACTTCTTTTTCAGGAAACGCTGGAGAAGAAATGATAACGGTAATGGAATATTTCCACGCTAAAAACAAAACTAAACTAATTTTAGATTTAAGAAACAACGGTGGTGGATACATGGACGTTTTACAAAAGGTTGCAAGTTGTTTTTTTAGAAGCGATAAAAAACAAAACGTCGTTGCTTACGTAAAATATAAAGATAATTCCGTTTCTTATTACAAAACTAGTGAAAACAATTATAAAGATATGGAAATAGTGGTGCTAGCAAATAAAAACACGGCGTCGGCAAGCGAATGTTTAATTGGCGCAATGATTTCAAGTGGTTCGCTTACTATGGATAACTTTATTTGTGAAAAAAGGGCAGACGGAAGCGCTTCGACTTACGGTAAAGGTAGATCG
>SVHJ01000015.1 GCA_015055835.1 Clostridiales bacterium
CGCTCAATTTTACTGTCATTACTATAAGCAACAATTCCTTCATAGAAGAATTCGCTAGCCCCTGAAATACTAATAATTGAACTTGCGACCTTTCCTGAAGTAAAAGATTCAGCAACGGAAATTTTTTTATTTTTTTGTTTTAATAAATCGAAAACAGTTTGTTCTAAAGAATAATCAATATCAGCATACAAACAGTCTTCTAATTCTAATTTTATTTGTTTTATTATTTGAAAAGCCCTTTCTTCAATCTGCTTATCGTAAACAAAACTCAAAGTGACGTCACCATCAGAATAGTCATATTCAATACGTACGTTTTTTTCAACAAGTTTAATTTTATCAACAACCCTATCAATTCTTTTTTTATCAATAGAAAAAAGTTTAAAAACGTTTTTTTGCTTTTCAATACCATACTTTTTGTTGTAATATGGCGCAATATATTCTTCAAACATTTTGATATAATTATTAGTTTCAGGAACAACTATTAAAGAAAAATCGTTATCTTCAACCAAATATCCTTGTTCATAGCCATAATTATTTGGAATTACTGTAGCATCTATTGGCATAAAAGCAAATTCTTTTACCGAACTATTCTCAAACTCTCCAAAAGAATCAATAATATCACTTGCCATTTCATTTTCAACAAGTTCAGTATTAAGCGCTCTACAAATGCTTTCGTCTAAATTAAATTCAACCTCTTTATTGTTTAAAATAATCAAATTATCAACGACGTTTTTCAATTCGTTAAATTGTCTAAAAAACAACAAATCATCATTTACAGACAACGTAAGAACAGTTTGTAAGGTAATACCAAAACTCAAAAAACAGTCGGTAATTTTAGAAATATCTTCTAATTTAGAAGAAGTTTCCTCTTTAAAAACAATAAGAGCCGTTTTCATAATTAACCTTTTAATACTTCTTTATTTTTGATCAAGTAACTTATACCAGACACAATCGTAAGTATAGTTGCTAAAATCAATAACGCTAACCCTATAACTTTAATAATAGGTAAATTAAATAGCACAAAATCAAAATCGAAAGAAACAATTAATACAACCGTGGCAACGTCTTGTATAAAAGTTTTAACTTTACCAATTTTATCAGCGGCAATAACTATACCTTTATCAACGGCAACAAGTCTAAAACCACTTATTAAAAGTTCTCTTGCCAAAATAACGGCAACTAAAATTCCTACCCACCAAGGTAAAGCCAATGCTTTAAGTGGTACAAGCAATAATATTAAAGCAGTTGAAACTAAAATTTTATCAGCAATTGGATCTAAAAACTTACCTAAATTAGTTACTAAATTATACTTTCTTGCTATATATCCGTCTAAAAAATCAGTAAGCGCTGCTATAACGAAAATACCTGCAGAAATAACAAAATTAAATGGAATTACAGTTATATAATAAATAGCAACGAATACTGGAATTAAAATAAGTCTTAAAATTGTTAATTTATTAGGTAAATTCATTTTATCTCTCCGTATAAATCATATTTTTCAAATCCGTTTACTTTAACGCTTACCTTATCGCCAAAATTAACGTTTTTATCAGTCATAAAGAAAACCTGTCCGTCTATATTAGGAGCATTAAAATAAGCTCTTCCAAAATACATTTCTTTATAATCGTCATACCCTTCAACCCTAACTTCTATCGTTTTATTTAGGTAGTTAGAGAGAATTTCATCAGATATTTCTTTTTGTACAGAATATAAAGCTTTTAGCCTTTTATTTTTTTCCCTTTCAGGCACTTTATTTGGCAATTTATAAGAAGGCGTGCCCTCCTCTCTTGAATATTTGAAAAAACCAACGTTAAAAAGTTTTGCTTTTTTCAAAAACTCACAAAGATTAGTAAAGGCGTCTTCCGTTTCACCTGAAAAGCCAGTAATAAAAGTAGACCTTATTGCAATATTAGGTATTCTTTCTTTTAATTTATTAATCAAAGAAAGATAACTTTTTAAAGTACCTTTTCTACCCATCAGTTTAAGCACTTTATCATCTGCATGTTGCATTGGAATATCTATGTACTTAATAACTTTATCGTTAGTTTTTATTTCTTCAATAAGTTCATCAGTAATACTCTCAGGATAACAATACAAAAGTCTAATACTGCCAATATTTTCAAGCTTAGACAGTTCTTTTATCAAAGAAACCAAATTAAAGTCAATATCAACACCATATTTCGTAACGTCTTGAGCGACCAAAATAAGCTCGTAAACTTCACCCAAACTCAAAGCCTCTTTAATAAGTTTTTCAGGCGAAATTGAGCGATATTTACCTCTAATAGAGGGAATTAGACAATATGTACAATGATTTGAGCAACCGTCTGCAATTTTTAAATAAGCATAACCTTTAGTTGTCAAAACCCTATCCGTAAACTCTTCGTTTTTAGGTGATGAAACAAGATTAACTCTTTTTCCTTGATAAATATCATCAATAACTTCTAGGAGTTTTTGATAATCAGAAATTCCTAAAAACGCATCAACTTCAATAAGTTCATCAAAAATTTCGTTTGCAAACTTTTGTGATAAACAACCTGTTACAATAATTTTTTCAATAACAGAAGAATTCTTTAGTTCTATTGCCGATAAAATTTCTTCAACGGCTTCTTTTCTAGCACTTTCTAAAAAAGCACAAGTATTAATAATAAGAACGTTTGCATTATAAATATCGTTTGTAAGTTGATGTTTTTTTACTAAAACAGCCAATGCTTTTTCAGTATCTACCCTGTTTTTATCGCAACCTAATGAAATAACACCTATTTTTTTCATTATAAATCACCATATTTTTCTTCAAACTGTTCTTTTGTTATAAATACTTGTCTAGTTTTGCTACCTTCAAAGTGAGAAATATAGCCAAGTCTTTCCATTTTATCAATCAAGTTTCCTGCTTTTGCATAACCGATACTAAAACGTCTTCTTAACGAAGAAATAGACGCGCCGTTTTGTTGAATACAAAGTCTTAATGCATCAACGAATAATGCTTCATCTTCACCATTATCCCCTTGTGAAGAACCTTCCTTTTCTTCAACCTTAGGGTTAACGGTATTTTCTAAAAATTCTGCAAGTTCATTGTCAAAATATGCAACGTTGTTTTTGATTATATATTCAACCACGCTATCAACTTCAGCGGCACTTACAAAAGCACCTTGATATCTTTCACAAGCAGGCATAGTTGCATTTTTATAAAGCATATCGCCCTTACCTAAAAGCTTTTCAGCACCGGCTTCATTCATAATAGTTTGTGAGTCGTAAGTGCTCATAGTCTTAAATGCAATTCTTGATGGCAAGTTTGTTTTAATAGTACCAGTAATAACGTCAACTGATGGTCTTTGAGTTGCTAATACTAAGTGAATACCAGCCGATCTTGCTTTTTGCGCTAGTCTAACTATACAAGTTTCTAAATCTTTTTTACAAGTTGACATTAAGTCTGCAAGTTCGTCAATAACTATAACAATTCTTGGCATTTTTGGAATAGTATCTGATGCAACGTATTGATTATAAGTATCAATATCAACAACACTGTGTCCACTTTCTTTAAAGGTTGCATTTCTTCTTTCCATTTCTTCATATGCCCAGTTAAGAACTGCTATTACCTTTCTATGGTCTGTAATAATTTCATCCATTAAAAGATGTGGAAGATGTTCGTATGCCCTAAATTCTACAGTTTTAGGGTCAACCAGTATAAGTTTTAACTCTTCAGGGCTATATTTATATATTAAACTTACAAGTAAAACGTTTAAGCAAACGCTCTTACCAGCGCCTGTTGAACCAGCAATCAAGTAATGTGGACCTTTAGCTAGGTCATCACACTTAACGTCCCCAACAACGTCTTTTCCTAGTGCAAAAGTAAGCGTGTTTGGTTTTGCATTTGCAAATACGTCAGATTCAAGAACTTCTTTTAACCCAACCATTTGTTTAACGTTGTTAGCAACTTCTATACCAACACGGTCTTTTCCTGGTATCGGTGCTTGAATTCTTATTCCATCTCTAGCAGCTAAACGCATTTGGATATCGTCATCAACACCTAAAATCTTTTTAACTGAAACACCAGCAGGCATTTTAACTTCATATCTAGTAATAGTAGGACCTTGAATAAAACCAGTAACTTCAGCGTTTATATTAAATTCAGAAAGCGTTCTTTCAATAATTTCACAGTTTGTTTGATGGTTTTCAGTATCTTTATCCACCGTTGTTTTATAATTTTGTAAAAGATAAACTGGTGGTTTATTATACACTCTATTAATTGGAGGAACAACCTTTTCTACCTTTTGCTCTTCTACCTTTGGTTGTTGATTAGATACGTTTGAATTTCTACTTTTTCTTGAAGATAACAAATCTTCTTCAGCAGTTTCCGTTTTTCCCTCTTCTTTTAAATCTTTAATCTCTTCATCATCAAAAAGACTGAAATTTCTTCTTGAATTTCTAATTGGTGGAACGTTAGAAACAGGTGGTTCTTCAAATTTTGGTTCTTCAATAGTAGGCTCTTCCACCTTTGGTTCTTCCTTAATAGTTTCTTCATAAGAAAAACTTTCCGTTACTTTAGGTTCTTCTTCAAAAGTAATTGATGGTTGAACAAACGTTTCTTTTTCAACACTTTCGTTTTGAGCGTTGTTTGAAAGATTTGATTCTTCTAATTCTGCATATTTATTATACTCTTCAGCCCTACTTTGTAAGGTGTCAATCTTTTCTTCGTGGGAAAATAATGGTGGAAGTTTAGTGTTTTGGGTAGTAGGCGTAGTATATTCTCTTCTCTCTACTGGTTTAGAAACAACCGTACCTTGTCCAAAAGAACTTCCTGTTTGTGGGATAGGCGTAGAAAAATTAGAACCATTTCCCATATTGTTTAACGTTTTTTGTACGTCAATTTTTGTAGGGGTTTTAATATAATCAAGTTTTCTAGACATATCATCTTTATAAGACTTTTCATAAGGCTTTGTAGTTGATGCTATATTTAACCCTTCATTATCAGAAATTTTAATATCAAAAGTTTCTTTTCTACCCTTTAAAGCAAAGTCGTTTTTGCCAATATAAAGCCTTTGCGCAGGTTCTTCTTTAATATCAATTTCCTCTTCCTCTTTTTTTGTTTGTACGTTCTTTTGTTTTTTAATACGGTTTTGATTTTTAACAAGAATACAATTTTTTACGGTAAAATATAAAGAGCCTACTAAAAGAATAGAAACTATTGCATAAGTCCCTACTAAGGTGAATAAATTTACCATCCAATAAGCAACTAAACCAAGTAAAAGACCACCACCAGTAGTAGTGAAAAGGTCCTTTCCTGCATCATAGCAAGCACCTAAATAATCTTTATAGTTAACGTAATCAAAACTATTAGCAGTAATTAAATGAATCAATAAAAAAGCAAGAACCAAACTTGAAGCAATAAAAAAAGTTACCTTCAATTTTGGAAAAACCTTCTTTTGAATTACCATATCAATTCCAAGAACAATAAAGAAAATTGATAAAATATAAGAAAAATAGCCAAAAACACCAAATAAAAATTGACTAACGGCAAGTCCTATTCCCGCAAAAACTTTATCTCTAGTTATTAAACAAACCAAAGAAAGAACGGAGAATAAAATAAAAATCATACCAAAAGTTTCTTTAGTAAAAAGTCTTTCTTTTTTAGTATTTTTTTCGTCTCTACCTAAACTGTTCAAGCTACACCTCGTTTATAAACAAAGGGAACATATACCCCTATTTTATTCTTTTTTTATTATAGCAAAAGTTTAAACCTTTTTCAATGCTTTTTAAAAATAATTTTAAATATTATATAAATTTATATATACCCATTTTTATCAATAAAAAAACCACCTTGCTAAAACTTAACAAAGTGGTAATTTTTTATTTTTTTATAAGTATTTTTTTAAGATTATTAAAACTTTCTTCCCTATCTTTTATCCTTTCATCAAAGACGACGTTACCATCCTCTAAAACTATAACTCTGTCGGCTATATAAACTGCCTCATCAGGGTCGTGTGTAACAAAAATAGCCGTCTTTTTATCAACCTTTTTTAGTTCTAAAAAGAAATCCATCAATTTATATTTTAATGCTAAATCTAAGTTTCTAAACGGCTCATCAAGCAACATTACGCTTGAGTCGTAACAAAAGGCACGAAGTACCGAAACACGCCTTGCCATACCGGTGCTTAACTCCTTTGGATAAGCGTTTTCATACTCTTTAAGTCCAACCTTTTCTAGCATATATGAAACGTCTTTTACCTTATTTACAAACAGCAAATTTTCTTTAACCGTTTTATGTGGTAAAAGCCTATCTTCAGCAAAAACAAATGAAGGATTATCTATTCCTATAACCTCTCCATTAAAATCGGTTAAGTTTGCCATTATATTAAGCAAAGTCGTCTTTCCACAGCCACTGTTACCCAAAATAGCAACAGTTTCCCCGTCTTCTATTTTTAGGTTAAAATTAGTATAGATAATTTTATCGCCATAACTTTTTGATAAGTTTTTTAGTTCAATCATCTTTTCCTCCTTAAACCTTTAGAAATTACGTTAGAAGTTACTTCAAAAATCAAGCCGGTTATAACAGAAATTAACACTAATGCAAACATATTTGCCGTTTCAAAGTAAATCTTTGACTCTTGTAATAAAATACCCATTGACCTTGCTGTAGAACTTAAAACTTCGGCAGCAACCATAAGCTTTAAGTTTAGAGAAAGCCCTGTACCTATCGCAACTATAACGGTAGGCAAAATCATAGGTAAATAGACCTCAAATATTTGTCTTTTAAGGCTTATTTTATAAACCTTGCACATAACTATAATATCACTATCAACCTCGTTAATAGCTTCTAATAAACTTGTATACATTGTAGGTAAAACTACTAAAGTAGTTACCACAACAGGTGCAACTGAAGAATCAACCCACAAAACCAAAAGTAGCACGACGGCAATAGTAGGAAGCGCTCTTATGATAGGTATAATCGTTTCAATAATCTTTCGTAAAATACTAGAGAATTTTGATATTATTGCAAAGATAAATGCAAGAACAAAAGAAACTAAAAATGCCACCACACTTCTTAACAAAGTATTAAAATATGATTGATAAAATCTATTTGTTTTTAATAATTCTATAACTTCTTCAAACACGGCAAAAGGTGTAGGCAGAATTATTTCATCTGCTACACTAAGTGATGATATAAGCCATACGCTAAATATAACGATAACCGTTAAAATAGGTACGACTATATTAAAAATTGCCGTCTTTTTATTCATAATTTTTACTTATTAAACCCCATAAAAGAAACTGTCGTTTGGAATGGCAGTAGAATTTTCTTGAACAGAAATTAAACCTTGTAAATAGTTAATAACGTCAGTTTTTGCATCTACAGCACTTTCAAAATAAACGTTACATCTATCAACAACTTCACTAGTAATTGCGCTTGCATCAAGTGATGGAGATACTCCTTCTACAACGTTGGCATTTATCTTTTCAACTGCAAGAGCAGTATTTTCTTTTACCCAAGTATCATTTGCCTTAATACCATTAATAACAGCATTTACAAAATCAGCATCATTTTCTAGTATAGATTTTTTAACAACCATAACTGCTTGTGGATAATCTCCCCCATAAAGTTGTTGAACGTCAAGTTTAATTGAATAAGCGCTTGCCATACCAACTAATTTAGTTGCAGCAGGTTCAGGAAGTAAACCAACAGTTTCAACATCCTTTCTTAATGCAGGAAGAAGTTCACTTGCTTCAGCATAATATTTAATAGCAACTTTGCCTGTTTCTACGTTGTCATTTTGAACGTATTCAATATTGTTTTTTGCAAGTAACGCTCTAAAAGTTAAGTCAGGAACGTTCCCTTGTCCAATAACGCCAATTCTTTCACCCTTTAAACCGTCTAAAGAAGTGATTTGCTTGTTAGAAACAACGTATAAATTACCGTGTGTAACAACACCTACCATTTGATAGGTATCTTTTTTACCTAACAATTTAGCAGCAGCATTAACTGGTAAAATAACAACGTCGCCTAGTTTACTAGCGTCGGTATTATTAACGTAAGTAGCAATAGTACCTGCGTTTACAACCTTAAAATCAACGTCATTTCCTAAAGATGAACTATCATTCATTAAATAAGCTAATGAAAGAGCTGGCGCACCATCAGGCGCTACAATTGTATAAGTAGTAGTTTCATCCCCACCATTATCTTGAGGATTAGTACAAGCAGTTATACCTAAAAGCATAAAAACTGCAAGTAATGCACATAAAAGTTTTTTCATAAATTTACCTCTCTATTATTTGTAAATTCCTAAAAAAATAGGTTTTGAGTTCGCCCCAAAACCTAATAACAACAAAGTATAATTATCCCTTAAAAGAAATAACTATTATATTAAGTCCTTTGCTATTAGGCGAACCTTTTAGTTTAGGTACTTATATTATATACTAACTTTAAAATCTTGTCAATAAATTTTATTTCATTAAATTTTTCTTTTTACCAAATTCAATTTGCGCTAAAACAACTGCAACAAACATTATAACGCAACCAATAATTTCATTAGTAGTTAGGATATCCCCAAAAACCCAACCTGCAAGCACGGCAAAAACTGCCTCAAAACTCATAAGAAGACTTGCAATAGTAGGCTCTACGTTCTTTTGCGCAACAACTTGAAGAGTATATGCAATACCCGTTGAAAAAACAGCCATATATAAAAGTGGTAAAATACAATCTAAAACGTTTTCTAGTTTTGGTGTTTCAAAAATTATTGCCATTATAGAGCAAAGAATACCAGTTGTAATAAATTGAACAGAACTTACCTTTAAACTATCTAAATCTGATGCAAATTTATCAATAACGATAATATGCCCAGCAAAACAAAAGGCACAAATAAAAACTAATAAGTCGTTAATTTTGATAGCAAAATCACCACTTATACATAAAAAATATAAAGCAATTACTGCAAGCAAAACACCTATCCAAACGTTCAATTTTGGTCTTTTTTTCATAAAAACACCAAAAACAGGAACTAAAACAATATATAACGTGGTTATAAAACCTGCTTTACCAGCATCAGTGCCTAAAGTTATACCAAATTGTTGAACGGTTGACGCAATTGCTAAAACAGTACCACAAATTACCCCCGTAATAAGAAGTTTTTTGTCAAAAAAAACTTTAACCCCAAGAGTCTTTAACCCTTCAACGTTTTGTGTTTTTATAAAATTCTTTTTTCTAAAAATATCAATAACAAGTATTGCAAAAAATAAAATTATCCCACCAAGTAGCATTCTTATTGCGTTAAAGGTAAATGGTGGTAAATATTCAGCACCAATATCTTGCGCAACAAAAGCGCACCCCCAAAAAAGCGCGGCTAATAATAATGCTATACTTGAAAATAATGATTTGTTTTTCAACTTTATTCTCCAAAAAATAAAATAAAAAAGCTATAACTTAATATAGCTTCTTTATTATATGAAAATTTTTAATTATTTGTCTAAATTTCCTAAAAGATCAGCGATTGAAGTACCACCAACTTCATCTTTCCATTCTCTGAAATCTTCACCATCAACGTTTTCTTCTTTCTTAGAAGCTTTTTTGCCACCTTTCTTTGCTTTTGGTTCTTCAACTACTTCTTCAACAACTTCTGGTTGAGGTAATAAAGCTTTCATAGATAAAGTAATCTTTTTCTTTTCTGGAACGATTTCCATAATTTTAGCTTCAACTTCATCACCAACTTTTAATACCTTTGAAGCATTGTCAAGCCATTCATTAGTAATTTCAGAAACGTGAACTAAACCGTCGATATGTTTTTCAATTTCAACGAAAGCACCAAAGTCAACAAGTCTAACAACTTGACCTTTAACAACGTCGCCTACAGCATACTTTTCAGCAACTAAGTCCCAAGGTTTTGGTTGTAATTGTTTATAACCGATAGAAACCTTTTTGTTTTCTACGTCAATCTTTAATACCTTAAAGTCATAATTTTTGTTAAGTTCTAATACTTCAGCACAATCTTTGCAACCAAACCAAGCAAGGTCTGAAATATGTGCTAAACAGTCAAAACCGTTAACTGAAACGAAAGCACCAAAAGATGCAAATCTAACAACTTTACCGTTTACAACGTCGCCTACAGCAATACTGTTAAAGAAAGCTTCTTCCTTAGCAGCTCTTTCAGCATCTTTAACTGCCTTTTCAGCTTCTAAAATAACTTTTTGAGAAGCAACGATTTGTCTTCTGCCTCTAGTTTCAACCTTTTCAGCTTTTACTTTTAACGTTTTACCAACGTATTTATCTAAATCTTTAACAAAACCAATTCTAATTTGTGAAGATGGTACGAACACTTGGTAACTACCATATTTACCAATTAAACCACCTTTGTTAGTTTCAGTAACAGTAACTTCAAAAACTTTACCGTTTTTAATTTCTTCAATTTCAGCTTCTTCAGCTAAAATCTTAACCATTGCCTTTTCAGATAAAACAACTGGATTTAAACTTGTGATCATTACACGAATTTCTTCATCCATCTTGTTTTCATAATCTTCTTTAACGTAAGGATTTAACATTTCATCCTTAGAAAGCATAATTTCTTTCTTTGTGTTTGGTATATATAAAGCTAAACCATCATCAAGTGCAGATGATATCTTTGCTCTAATAACTTGTCCAACTCTAAATTTAGACGTTTTAGTCATTTTAGCAAGAGCGTCTGCCATAGTAACTTCCTTTTCTTTTTTTGCTGGAGCAACTTCCACTCCTTCAGCTACTTTTACTTCTTCATTAGTTGCTGATGTCTTAACTTCTGTAATACTTTCCATGTTTGAGATAACCTCCTGAGACTGTTCTAAAGGTGTTGACGCACCCAACACAATCCCAACCTTCCTAAATTTTTTTATATTTTTGTAATTAAAATTTTGCGGTTCAAAAATTCTGAAAGAGTTAACGTTGTTTTTATTGCAAACGTCAAAAAGTTTTTGCGTGTTGTTTGAATTCTTATCGCCCACGATTAAAACTGCGTCACATTCTTTTGATAACAATTCAGCCTCTTTTTGCCGACTAGTAGTAGTATAACAAATTGTTTTAAAAATCTCAACTGTTTTTAACCCTTTATCTTGGATATTTTTTAAAAATTTATCAAATATTTCGGTTGATAAAGTCGTTTGAGCGACCACACAAGCCTTTTCGCCCTCTTTTATATCAAAATCTTCACCTGTTTCAGATATAATTGCGCTATTATTACACCAGCCGTTTATACCTATAACTTCAGGGTGATTAGCTTTTCCTAAAATGTAAATTTTGTATCCGTTTTTAAAATATTCTTCTACTTTAATTTGAATTTCTCTAACAAACGGACAGGTACAGTCAATGACTTTTATTCCTTTATTAAAAAAATAATCAAAAACAGCTTTTGCTTCGCCATGCGCCCTTATAATAACGGAACTAGCAGTAACGTCTTCTTTATTATAAACAAAATCAACCCCTTTACTTTTTAGGTCTAAAATAACCGTTTGATTATTTATAATATCCCCTAAGACTTGGGCGTCTTTATTCTTTAATATTTCGTTTATAGCTCTTTTTACACCAAAACAAAAACCACTATTTTTTGCTACGATTATTTCCATTTTCCACTAAATCAATCAAAGTCTTTCTTGCTTCAACCATTTTTTCCTTTAATACAACGTCTAATTCTTTATAGTCTTGCCCTGTTAACTTTTTGTCATAAAACTCACTAAACTCAAAAGGCTCACCAACGTATAAATAAGTTCGTCTAAAAAGTTTAGATTTTTTATATGCAATAACTGGTACTATCGGCTTTTTTGCTTTTATAGAAAATAGTACAGCGCCTGCCTTTACCTCTTGAATTTCATTTGAACCCGTTTTATTTCTCGTTCCTTCAGGGTAAACGACAAGTTTATGCCCCTCTTTTAACGTTCTAATCGCTTTCATCATAGAAGGAAGATCAACGTTTTCCCTATCAATAGGAATTGCTCCCAAACGATTTAATATACCGTGCCAAATTTTCTTTTCATAAATTTCTTTTTTTGCAAGAAAATATATATCTTTATAGTAAACCCTATGCATAATTGCAGGGTCTATTGCACTAAAATGGTTGGAAACTATTAATGCCCCACCATCTGGTAGATTTTTTTTACCAAGAACTTTTACAGGATAAAAAAAAATAAAAATTGCTAGCAAAACTCTTTTTCCTGCATACTTTATTTTTTTTGCCATTATGCCTTCACTTTACCTAAAATAAATGAAACAACTTCTTCAATACTCATATCAGAAGTATCTAAATAAACAGCGTCTTCTGCTTGTTTTAAAGGTGCAAAATCTCTGTTTTTATCATTATAATCTCTTTGATCAATTTCCTTTTGTAATTCTTTTAAATCTACTTGATGTCCTTTTGCCACTAATTCTTTATAACGACGTAGCGCTCTTACCTCACTTGAAGCCGTTACGTAAAATTTAAATTCAGCATTTGGTAGAACGTAAGAACCGATATCACGGCCGTCTAATACACAAGACATATTGTCTGCAATTTTTCTTTGCATATCAACCATTTTAAGTCTAACACATCTTAAACTTGAAACGTTTGATGCAGCCATTGAAACGTGTGGCTCTCTAATCTTTTCTGAAACGTCTTTACCGTCTAAAAAAGTTCTTTGCGCACCGTCAACGTACTTAATTTCTAAATTGATATCGTCAATAAAAGTCTTTACGCCTTCTTCATCAAAAGTATCAATATTAAGTTCTAACGTTTTTAATGCAGTTGCACGATACATAGCACCAGTATCTAAATATAAGATGTTTAATTCCTTTGAAAGTGCTTTTGCAACAGTACTTTTTCCACTGCCAGAAGGTCCGTCTAAAGCAATATTAATAAATTTTTTCATAAGTATCTCCTTTATGCGTTTTCCCCTGCAAGATATCCTGTAGATAATGCAAGTTGTATATTAAATCCACCAGTAAAAGCATCAATATCAATAACTTCACCAGCAAAAAACAATCCTTTCACAATTGTACTTTCCATTGTACTAGACTTAATTTCTTTTACGTTAATTCCACCAGCAGTAACAATAGCCTCTTCTAAAGGTCTAAGCCCGTTTACCGTAAGTTCAAAGTTTTTAAGAAGTTCAATTATAGCGTTTCTTTCTTTTTGAGAAATTTCATCCACCTTTTTTTCATAAAGAATATTCGCTCTATCTAAAACAACTTCAGCAACCGATTTTGGTAAAAGCGTATACATTGCGTTTTTAATACTTTTACCCTTAAACTCTTTAAACTCTTTAAGCAGTCTATTATCAAGCATTTCTTTTGTTAACGCAGGCTTAAAATCAATAGCAACATTTAAAAATTCACATTCTTTTCTATTGATTAAACTAGATAGTGATAAAACCAACGGCCCCGATACACCAAAATGCGTAAACAAAAGCTCCCCAAGTTCTTCATATAAAACTTTATTGTTGTATTTAGCTTTTAAGGTAACGTTCTTAAGGGAAACTCCTTGTAATTTTTTACAAAAATACTCCCTAACAGTAAGCCCAACTAAAGCAGGTTTTAAGTCAATTATCGTATGCCCAAATTTTTTAGCAAAATTATATCCGTCACCAGTGCTACCCGTCGAAGTATAAGATTTACCACCAGTACAAACTATAACGCTATCACAAGAGATATCACCCTTGTCCGTTTTTATAATAAAACTATCGTCAATTTTATCTATTGATAAAACGTTGGTAGAAAGCCTAACGTCAACCTTTTTATTTAATAACTTTTCTAAACATTTTGTAACGTCACTTGCTTTGTCTGAAAGTGGAAAAACTCTATTGCCTCTTTCAGTTTTTAGTTTTAAACCGTTATTTTCAAAAAATTCTATAGCATCTTTTGGCGAAAAATTATAAAGGCTACTGTAGGTAAATTTTTTGTTAGAAACAATTTTTTCAAAAAATTCTACCGTTTCAACGTTGTTTGTTAAATTACAACGACCTTTACCCGTTATATATAACTTTTTACCAAGTTTTTCGTTCTTTTCAATTAAAATTACGCTGTTTTGCTCAGAGGCTTTAATTGAGGCCATCATTCCAGCAGGGCCACCACCAATTACTACTACCTTTTTCATAGAGATTCACACTCCTTAAGTTTATCGTAATCAGTTTTATCAAACAAAATTGGCGTTATAGTTATATAACCTTTTCTTGAACATTCTACGTCACAGTTAGGAGGGTTATCAATAACTTCTAAAGGCTCACCAACTAAGGAAAATTTATTTTTACCAAACTTAACGTAATGGTCGTTATATAAATGATTTCCTAAAGGCACAAACTTAATACCCTTTACCTCTTCTACCTTAACGTTAGGAAAGTTTACGTTCCAAATAGTGCCGTTTTTAGAAATAGGCATCAATTTTTCAATAATTTCTTGACACTTATTAACCCAAAAATCTAAATTATCTTCTAAAAAAGAAACACAAGAAAAAGCAAAACATTTATAACCAAAAACACTGCCTTCAATTGCTGCAGAAAGCGTTCCAGAATATAAAATATCAGTACCCAAATTATGTCCTTTGTTTATACCTGATATAACTAAATCAATATTAAAATCTGTAAAAACACGATTAGCAAATTTTACGCAATCAGCAGGAGTGCCTGAAAGCGAATACATATTTAATTTTTCCTTTTTGTATCTTTTAAGTTTTAGCTTAGAACAAACGGTTAAAGAATGTGCAGAGCCCGATCTGTTTTTAGAAGGAGCTATCACCAAAACGTTATGTTTTTTTGAAAGTTCTTTTGCTAAATAATGCAAACTTTTAGATTTAATTCCATCGTCATTACAAATTAAAATATTCATTTTTTTATTATACAATAATTTATTTTTTTTTGCAAGTATAACCATCTTTGTTTCTTCTATTTTTTAGTTTTAGTAAATATTTTTGCAGTTCATCTCCCTTTTTATATATCAAACAAACTAAAAGAATTATTCCTAAAATCAATAAACCCCAAATAAGAATTCCCCACCAGGTCGTGTATGGAATTATGCTATTATTTAATGATAGCGAAACTGTAAAAATAGAAATAGTTCTAGTTATAAAAATCATTATCAAAAAATACTTATAATCAATGCTAGAAAGCCCTGCAATAAAACATAAAAGGTCGTCTGGGAAAAATGGAAATAAAAACATAATTGTAAGTAACAATTTATCTTTACCATTTATCATCTTCATTCCTTTATCTAAATTATCTTTTCCCACTAAAAAAGAAACGAATTTATAACCAAATTTTTTACCGATAAAAAATGCAGTTAAAGAGCCTAATAATATACCAATTAAACTATAAAAAGCCCCTTTAAAAAGGCCAAAAGAAAGTATACCTGCTCCAATAGAAACAACACCTGGAACAGGCAAAACAAGAACGCCTAAAAATTGTAATAAAATAAAAAGAAAAACAGCTTTTTTATTAAAAGATGAAATTAGTTTTCTAAAGTCTTCAACCGTATCAATTTTATCTAAAAAACCACTTGTTTTTAAAAAATATAAAACACAAAAAAATAGTGAAATAAAAAAGATTAAAAGATAAAAAATTTTAAATATAATTTTGTTTTTATTCGTTTGAAAAATCAAGGCAAAAATAGTAAAAATTATAACTATACTAACCCCTATTTGAGTTAAAAAATTTACATTTAAAAACAAAAAACCTTCATTAAAAGTGTCTAAATATAGGCATAAAAAAACTATTGCCATAATGCCTATTAACACTATTAAAAAAAGGTTTAATACTACGTTTATAATACTTATTTTCTTCATAATAAATATTATACGATTAGTTAGAATATTTTAAGTCAATTTTTAAAATTTTTTACTTTCTTCCCTTGCAATTTTATCACAACGATTGTTAAGTTCATCATCAGCGTGACCAAGTGTTTTAACAAACTCAATTTGATGAATTTTTGTAAGAGAAATAAGTTCTTCCCAAAGGTCAACGTTCTTTACTTCTTTTTTATTTGCAGTTTTCCAACCGTTTAGTTGCCAAGAATATATCCAACCATTATTAAAAGCGCTAACCACGTACTGTGAATCGCTTACAATTTTAACTATACAAGGTTCTTTTAATGCCTTAACACCATTAATAACGGCAAGTAATTCCATACGATTATTAGTTGTAAGTTTTTCACCCCCGCTAATAACTTTTTCAACCCCTTGATAATTTAATATGGCACAGTATCCACCACTTCCAGGGTTGCCAGAACAAGCACCGTCAGTATAAATTAAAACTTCTTTCATCATTTCACCAAAAAATTTTCTTTTCATACCTATTATATACTAAAATAGTTGTATTTTCAATAAATTTTATGTATTTATTTTGTTGACTTATAACTTTTTTTAGTATATAATAATTTTCGCTTGAAATAGTTTTTTAGGGGAGTGGCTCAATGGTAGAGTAGCGGTCTCCAAAACCGTAGGTTGCGTGTTCGAATCGCGTCTCCCCTGCCAATTATTAAAAATGCTTAAGATTTCTTCTTAGGCATTTTTTATTTTTAGATATATTATATATTTTTATTTAAAATATTTTTATTTAAATACTAACTTTATTATTTGACTAAAAAAAACTTTCGTTGTATAATTAGGCTGTATTTTTATTTTCAAGGAGTACTTTACTTTATGGATATTAAAAAGGTTGAGAAAAAATGGCAAGAAATTTGGGAAAAAGACAAGTTAAATACTTTCAACCCAAAGAACGCTGATAAAAAATATTATTGCTTAGAAATGTTTTCTTATCCGTCTGCATCAAAACTACACTTAGGACACTGGTATAACTATGCCCCTACTGATAGTTTTGCACGTTATAAAAAAATGAAAGGATACGAAGTTTTCCAACCAATGGGCTTTGACGCTTTTGGTCTTCCTGCTGAAAACTTTGCTATTAAAACGGGTGTTCACCCTAAAGACTCTACTGAACAAAACATTGCTAATATGGAACAAACTTTAAGAGAAATGGGCGCAATGTTTGACTGGAGTGCTGAAATTAAAACTTGTGAAGAAGATTATTACAAGTGGACACAATGGTTATTCTTAAAATTATACGAAAAAGGACTTGCTTATAGAAAGGAAGCCCCTGTTAACTGGTGTCCTAGTTGTAATACCGTTCTTGCTAACGAACAAGTTGTTAACGGTGAATGTGAAAGATGCCACAGTACTGTTGTTAAGAAAAACCTTACTCAATGGTTCTTTAAAATTACTGATTATGCTGAAGAACTTTTACAAAAACTTGACGGTTTAGATTGGCCGGAAAAGACAAAAGCAATGCAAAGAAACTGGATTGGTAAGTCTATGGGTGGCGAAATTGAGTTTACTTGTGAAAGTGGTGATAAATTTAACGTTTTCACAACTCGTGCCGATACCCTATTTGGTGTTTCTTACGTCGTTTTAGCACCTGAACATCCTTTAGTTAAAACTTTAACTTCACCAGAACAAAAAGAAGCTGTTGAAAAATACGTGTTTGAAACTTCAAAAGCAAATGAAATTGATAGACTATCAACTAATCGTGAAAAGACTGGTGTGTTTATTGGTCATTATGCTATTAACCCTATTAACGACAAAAAAGTACCTATTTATATTGCCGATTACGTTTTATATTCTTACGGTACTGGCGCTGTTATGGGCGTACCTTCACACGATAGTAGAGACTTTGCTTTTGCTACTAAATATAACCTACCTATTACAAGAGTTATTAAAGGTGTTGATTGTGATGACGAACTTCCTTTTGAAGAAGACGGCATTTTAATGAACAGTATGGAATTTGACGGACTTACTAGTGAAGAGGCAAGAAAATCTATTATAAATAAACTTGCTATGAGTGGTAAGGCAACGCACAAAACAAACTATAGACTTCGTGACTGGTTAGTTTCAAGACAAAGATATTGGGGCGCTCCTATCCCTGTAGTTTATTGTGAACATTGTGGTACAGTTCCTGTTCCCGTTTCAGATTTACCTGTTAAACTTCCTTACGACGTTGAGTTTAAACCTGACGGTAAGTCACCACTTGCTAAACACGAAGGTTTTATGAACACGACTTGCCCTATCTGTGGTGGTAAAGCAACAAGAGATCCTGATACTCTTGATACTTTCGTTTGCTCAAGTTGGTATTATTTAAGATATCCAAATGCAACAAACGCTAAAGAACCTTTCAATCCTGCTATCATCAACAAAATGTTACCTGTTGATAAATACGTTGGTGGTCCTGAACATGCTTGCATGCACTTATTATATTCAAGATTTATCACTAAAGCTTTAAGAGATATGGGATATCTTGATTTTGATGAACCATTTAAATCATTAGTTCACCAAGGTATTATTTTAGGCCCTGACGGATTTAGAATGAGTAAGTCAAGAGGAAACGTTGTATCCCCTGACCAATACGTTGAACAATACGGCTCTGATACGTTAAGATTATACCTAATGTTCGGTTTCTCTTATACGGAAGGTGGTCCTTGGAACGATGACGGTATCAAAGCAATACTAAAGTTTATGGATAGAATTGAAAAGTTAGGTCTTAAACTTAGTGAAACTAAAGATAACAAAAACAACGTTATCGGTAATGATGAAAAAGAACTTTTATATGCTCAAAACTATGCTGTAAAAGCCGTTTCAAGAGATATGGAATCTTTCTCATTCAATACTGCCGTTGCAAGATTGATGGAATATATCAATGCTCTTTATAAATATGATAATTTAGAAAATAAAAATATTAAACTTCTTCAAGAAAGTTTCAAGACTTTTATGTTATTATTAGCTCCTATAGCACCACACTTCTCTGAAGAACTTTGGGAAATTTTAGGAAATAAGAAATCTATTTTCTTAGCCAAATACCCTGAATGTGATGAAAATGCTCTTCAAAGAGATGAAAACGAACTTGCCGTTCAAGTTAACAGCAAAATTAAAACCAAAATTATGCTTGCTAATAATTTAACTGAAGAACAAATTAAAGAAATTTTACTTAAGGACGAAAAGATTTTAGCAGCCATTGGTGATAAAGAAATTAAAAAACTTATCATTATACCTAAGAGAATAATCAATATTATTATCTAATTAAGTAGGTCTAAAATGGATGACTACACCCAAATAGAAAGGTTTGAAGTTTCTAAAGATTTTGGACTTTCTAACGAACAAATTGTAAAAAGAATAAATGAACGTTTAATTAACGTTACTGCAAAAAAAACCTCCAAGTCATATTGGGGGATTTTTGCATCTAATCTTTTTACGATTTTTAATTTATTGGGTTTAGCCGTTATGATTGCTTTAATTTTTGTTAAAGCGCCTATTTCAAATTTCTTTTTCGTTATAATTTACTTATCAAATATTACGATTGGTATTGTTCAAGAAATTCGTGCAAAAATTTCTATTGATAAACTATCTTTAATTGCCGAAAGTCATTTTGTAGTTATAAGAAACGGAGAAAAAGTGACTATTTCTTCAAAGGAAATTGTTCTTGATGACGTTATCGAACTTACTATTGGAAATCAAGTTCCTACTGACTCAATTTGTATTGACGGCGAAATTGAAGTTAACGAATCTTTATTAACTGGTGAATCTATTCCCGTTAAAAAATCTATTGGCGATATCCTTTTTGCTGGTAGTTTTATAACAAGTGGTACTTGTCTTGTTAAAGCTGACAAGGTTGGAAAGGATAATTACGTTGAAATTTTGTCACAAAAAGCAAAAAAGCATAAGAAACCTCATTCTGAATTAATGGATTCTCTTAAACTTCTTATATCTTTTATTGCAATTGTTATCGTCCCCCTTGCTACTTTAATATTTTTGAAAAAAATTCACTTTAACGTTTCAGCTGAGATAAACAGAGCAATTTTAGAAACCTCTGGGGTTATTTTAGGTATGATTCCTTCTGGAATGATGCTTTTAACTAGTGTTGCTTTAGCTATTGGCGTTATTAGAATGTCACAAAATAAAACGCTTGTTAAAGATTTGTTTTCTTTAGAAACCTTAGCAAGAGTTGACGTTTTATGTCTTGATAAAACAGGAACTATAACAGACGGTAATATGAACGTTATAGAAGTTGTTGACTATACCAAAGAAAACAATCTAAACGCACTTATGAGTTCGGCAATTTCTGCTCTTAATGATTCAAATCAAACAGCTAACGCTTTAAAAACATATTTTGGCGAACAAACTTTTTATACTCAAAACAAAATAATTCCATTTAGTTCTTCAAGAAAATTTGCAGGTGTTTCATTTAATAATATCGGAACTTTGGTTTTTGGCGCATGTGAATATATCCCTCATAATGATAATAAAATTGATGAAAAAATTAACAGTTTTGCTGAAAAAGGCTTACGTGTGCTTTTAGTTGCGCTTTCTAATGAAGAAACAACGTCAGACGTTTTGCCTAACAACTTTTCCCCTATTGGCTATATCGTAATTGAAGACAATATTAGACCTGAAGCTATTGAGACTATAAAATGGTTTAAAGATAATGACGTTGAAGTAAAGGTTATTTCTGGCGACAACCCAGTTGCAGTTTCTGAAATTGCAAAAAAAGCTGGAATTTCTAACGCTGATAAGTACGTTAGTCTTGAAGGGCTTTCTGATGAACAAGTTATTTCTTTAGCTGATAAATTTACTGTTTTTGGAAGAGTTAACCCTGAACAAAAGGCTATTTTAGTAAAAGCTTTAAAAACGCTTGGTAGAACTGTTGCAATGACTGGCGACGGCGTAAATGATATCTTAGCATTAAAAGAATCAAACTGTGCTGTTACAGTAGTATCAGGTAGTGAAGCCGCTAAATCCGTTTCTCACTTAATATTAATGGATAACAACTTTAATTCAATGCCAAAAGTTGTTTTTGAAGGAAGAAGAGTTATCAATAATATTGAAAAAAGCGCCTCTTTATATTTAATGAAAACTATATTTATAATGCTACTTGCAACCCTTTCATTAATAACGCCGATTGCTTTTGTCTTTACCCCATCTTACTTAATATTCTTTGAAATGTTTATTACTGCAATTCCATCATTTTTCTTGTCAATGCAAGCAAATGATAAAAAGGTTGAGGGTAAATTTTTAAATAACGTTATTAAGAAATCTTTACCAGCAGGAGTATTGTTGGTTGTAAGCGTACTACTTGTTCAATTAGCACAAACCATAATTATATCAACCGCAGTTATTGATCCTGCTATATTAAACGGTACAAACTACTTTACTTATTTACAAGTATTTGCACTAATTTTAGCAGGCGACGTTATGGTTTTTGAAATATGTCAACCATTTAATAAATATAGGTTTTCAGTATTCTTATTTACTGCAGTAACCTCATTATGTTGGGTTTTAATATCAATCACAATAGGTTTTGCACCGTTTGGCATTCCACCAATAAAACCACTTTCAGACTACTGGTTATTAATAGTTGTTTTAACGGTAATTGTCATCTTAAACTTTTTCGTATCACAACTTATACACCTTGTGTTTAATAAATTATACGAATCAAAAAAACTTAAAGAAAGTTTTGAAAAATTAAAATATAAAAAATAAAAGGCTTTTAACAAAAAGCCTTTTTTCTTTAATCAAAATTAAGCGCTGCTGCGCCAATTATTCCTGCATTATCATTTAGCGTAGATTGTACTATATCGGTCGGAATTGCGCCCTTGTGCCCATAAAACCTTTCTTGCACGTATTTGTTTAGCTTATCTATTAAAAACGCCCCTGCAGTGCTTATTCCCCCTGCTAAAACCAACTTATCAGGTCTAAAAACGTTAAGAATACTTAAAATGCTTTCACCCAAATATTCAACGTACTTTTCTACTATTAAATTTGCAGTTTTATCATTTTGCTTAGCACATTCAAAAATTATCTTTCCATTTATTTCATCAAAATTATAAAGCAATGAATTTTTATTATTTTTCATTTCTTCTTTTGCTTGATTAATAAGGGCAGTTGCCGAAGCATACGCCTCAATACATCCTTTTCTACCACACGAGCAGTTAAGTCCATCTTTTACAAGCGTTACGTGTCCAATTTCCCCAGCCATTCCAAGAGCGCCCTCATAAAGCTTTTTATTAATCACAATACCAGCGCCAACACCAGTTCCAATAGTTAATAAAATAAAGTTATTAACGCCTTTACCTGCACCAAACTTTGCTTCTGCAATAGTTGCAACCCTAGCATCATTAAAAATGCTAAATTCCCCTTTATAGCCCGTTTCTTTTAAAAACATATCTTTAAAATCAACGTTATTCCAGCCAAGGTTGCAAGAAAAATAAATTATACCGTTTTTAGAATCAATAGTACCTGGACAGCCAACCCCTATACCTTTTATCTTTTTTAAAGACAATTTGTTTTTAGTTAAAAGGTTATCAATATTTTGTTTTATATCCAAAACAACTTCATTAGGGCTTTTTTTAGTAGAAAAAGAGATTTTCGAAAAAATCTCTCCCTTTTTATTAACTATACCCATTTTTACAGTTGTTCCACCAATATCTATACCAATATACATAATAAAAGTAGATATCTCCTTAAAAACACGTTAAATTTTAGTTATTTTTATTTAATCTTAATTTTCTTACTTTCTTAAGCTTTACAAAAACAAACCAAATTATTAAAAGAACTTGTATTGGCACGGCTACAAGATATATAAGCCACGCACCTTTAATCATTAAAGACAAATGGAGCGCTAAAGCAACCGACCATAAAAGACAAGAGGTTGAAATACAATTACAAACGTTCTTTCTCCAAACGCTAAAAAAGACGGTTGAAGTAATAAAAGTAAAAACTATACCGTAAATAAACAAAAGCCATAAATAGTTATAAACGGCAAAAGTTTCAGGTAAAAGTGCTTGAAATAAAAAGTAAGCAACCATAACCACAACCCAAACCAACACGATAGATAAAGCCAAAACAAACCCCTTGCTATTAATAAGCTTAACCTCCTTTTCAACTTCCTTTTCACCGTTATGGTCAGTAATTAAATAATCAACGGTTACGTTAAAAAGGTCAGCAATCTGTTTTAATACTACCACGTCAGGAATAGCTTCAGCCCTTTCCCACTTTGAAATAGATTTATCAGAATAGTTTAACCTTTCAGCAAGATTAACTTGTGTAAGATTATTCTTCTTTCTTAATATAATTAAATTTTTTGCAAAAATATTTTCAATTTTTTCCATACTAAGATTTTAACATAATTAAGTAATCAAATACAAGCGTTTTTTAAAATTTTATAAAACAATAGGGAATAAAAAAATCACGCTACCAAGTAGCGTGATTTTTATTAATTATTTATTAGTTCTTTTTTTCTAACTCTACTTCGAATATTAATGAGTTATAAATATCCCAACGAGAACAAATAACCATTAGTTTATTACCTTGACTATATTTTTGACAAATACGTGGTTCGTAAACTGCCCCGTAAGTAGATTGAGACATAACAACTACTGGATCAGACCAAACACCATCAAGTGACTTAGCAACACGCATTACGATAGATGCTCTAGTAATATCACCAGTATTTGAACTTGCATACATCATAATCCATTCGCCTAAGTATTCGTTCCAAACAACACCAACACCACCTACTGCTTTTTCAACTATTGCATAATCGCTCATCATAGCATCATATCCTCTTTCATAGATAGGATTTCCGTTAGCGTCACGACCAACAAGGTATTCATATGCAGCAAAGTTTTCAATATAATCTTTGTGAACACGCATAAGTTTACAAGCACCGTTTCTACCACCAGGAACGCCAAAGATGTAAACCATATCTCCGTCAAGAACCGGATAAAGTTGAGCGTAGTAAGAAAGTTCAGGCCAACGAAGGTCAGCAGGTGTTTCCCACGTTCTACCCATATCTCTTGAAATTGCAAGTCCACCATAGTTACATTGCCAACTTGAACCACTACCTTGATTATTTTCATCATTAGCCCAAGTACGAACTGACATATATCCAAAGTATAAAGTATTACCTATTTTAATACCACCAGTTGGAATCTTAGACATTTCCGTATTATTTGCATGTGATGAATTCAAGAATTCAGTAGCATCTCCGTTCCATTCGCCAGCATCATTTAGATAGAAACCGTCAAATTTAATACCGTCAGTATAATCAAAGTCTGTCGTATAACCTAAAGTATTTGCACGCCATGGAGAACCTAAACCATTTTCGTCTTCAGTATCGCCAAAAGCAACTAAAACGAAGTCCCCACAGTCAATCATATATCCACCACCAGCACCACCTATACCATAGTTAGTAACCGTTTTATTGATAGAATATTCACCTGTAAGAAGTGTTATAAACTTAGAAGAAACAACTCTATTAAGATTATACTCATTATTCGTATCTTTAAGAGTACGGAACTCATTAAGGGCGTCATTAACACCATCAAGCCCTGCTAAGTTTCTTATTTTTGTTATTCTTGATTTTAAATCAGCTTTAAATTTAGTTTCAAGGTCTTCGCCTTCTTCAAGATCCATTTCAATATAATTTTGGTAAGTATCCCAAATTTCATCAATGGCTGCGTCAATATCAGTGTCAGAAACTATAAAATCTCCATTTTCATTTTTAGCAACAAAGTTTGTTCCAAGTTCTGGATTCATTGAAGCAGGAGGAGTAGTATAAACTGGCGCATTATAACCAAGTGTAGGTTCTACTATTTTAGCAGTTTCCGTAGCACCATTTTTAATAGTATTAAAATAAGTATTTGTAAGCGTAATACCATCACCTAAAATCAACGTATCGTTAGCAGTTGATGAACCAGTTACAGTAAGTCCACTTGCAAAAGTACCACCTTGTATACAAATAAGATTTGTTCCAGTGTTTGTGGTAAACGCATCTGATTGATATACTTTAATAGCAGTACCGTTAAAAGTACCACCCTTTATGTTAAGCGTAGCGCTTCCTGTATTATGCGTAGTATAACTTTGTGTATTGTTTGAACCAAAACGAGAGTATAAGTTTACGTCGCCAGCAAAAATACCACCAGTAATTTCCATATAAACTGTACCATCAACACTATTCATACCAACTGCAGAAACAAGCTTTGTTGCGGTTGCAGTGAAAGTACCACCTTCAACCTTAATGACTAAAGTTGCATTTTCATCAATAGTACCAAAAGGAGCATTTGCATTATTACGATGATTTCCACCACGAATGTATTGCCAAGTACCAGACTTAATAATAATTTTAGCATCTTCATGACAACTTACTTCATACATAGGCATTACAAAGCCAGCAGCAACAGCATAACCTGCAGTAAGTGCAATATCATTAGTAACATCAGTAGCACGGGTACAATTAACGCCTTCCCCTATAGTTACGTTATTGTATTGGAAACAAAGATTTGCTGTTGAACTACCTGAAATAAAATCAACCTTTTCAAAAACGTAATCGCCATACATAGAAACAACGCTTGAAACAGTAATACTTGCGTTTGAAGTTTTACGATAGTCAACACCACCGTATACTGAAGTAATTGTTGTTACCTTATCATTTGCTGGGAAGAAGTATTTTCCATCAATATATTCATCTAAATTTATAGGTTCAGTAACTACTATAACACCATCATTTTTCTTTACGTAACCTAAGGCATTATTAAGAGTAGTTGCATTATTAGGTGTGCTTCCATCAGCAGTTCCCTTTAACGAATTACCAACAAACACTAAATCTTTAGAAAAGGTTGAATAATCATCAACAGGAGGGTCTATTGTTGGGTCATCATCTTCAGCAAAAAAACCTTCTTCTGGGAAGATATCTTCAGCATCGCCAGGTCCTAATATAACTTTAACAGTAATAGTTCCTATAACGTCTTTAGTGTTACTTGTACTATCAGAAACTCTAAATTGTTCAGTATTCGTAGGTATTTGTCTAATACCGTTAATTATAATAGATACTCTATAATATTCAGTTTTTCCTGTAACTCCTTGATAGAAAGTCCAATCACTACCAGCTTTTGGAGATATAGTTATAATTTTACCCTCAATTGAAACAGTATATGGCGCTTCATACGTTTTGTATCCACTAGCCACGTCAACGTAAGGATTTGCTACAGAAAGGTTACCATTTTCAAAAGTAATATTAACAACACCGTCAATATAACTCTTTATCGCTTTTAATTCTTCATTATTAAATCTACTATAATATCCGTCGCCAGTATTATTTGCGTAAATATCGTCTTGCGTTACTTGTCTATCTTTATATGCTTTTAACGCTACTTCATAAATACTTCTTGAGTTGTTTTCTTCATTATAATTAGCATATAGATTTTCAGTTTCGCCGTTAGCATAATTTACAGCAATAAATCCTAAGCCTGAAAAACTTCTTGCATAGTTATACGTTAAGATATTTACTATACTACCTTGGTAATAAGAGTAATCTTCATTTTGATTGTAATATATATTCTTACAATTTGTTACTAATCCGGTTATACCGTTTGGATAATTTTCTACAGTAAATTCGCTTGTTATTTTATCAGTTGGTGCAATTAGCGTGTGGAACGTAATTAACCCTGCAACGTCAGTATTAGTTATATCATATTTAGTATAAAACTCTAAACCACTAGGTTTATTTGCTACTAATCTTATACCAGCGCCCTCAACCATTTCAAGTTTAACAAATATTGCTTCAAAAGTAATATCTCCACTTGGGTTTATTAACGTTGCACCAGCTTTATATAAACCTAATTCTTCATTATACCAACCTACGAATTGATATCCACTAATTCCATAATTAGGAGCATCAATTAATACGTTTGTTGAACTTGTTTCAACTATTTCCCCTTTTACTTCGTATGAAATAGTTAACGGTTTACCTAACGTTTCAACTATTTGAGCGATACCACTAACCTCTGAACGATAAACTGGATTTTCATCAGTAATAAGACCCATATGAGCAAAACTTATCGTACTATCATCACCACCACCGTTAGCAATACTATCTGGTTCAAATAGATATGGAATAAAGTGAGCGTCTGAACAATTTAAAGTAACAACGTAAGCACCGTTTTCAAACATTACGTCAGTTGCATCGCCTATAACAGTATTCTTATAACCACCTGAATATTGTTTTAACAATAAAGTGCTACCAGCATTTATCTTCGTATATTTAATATTGTGAACGTTTAATATTCTTAATATTTCATCAATATTAGGGTTTGTTGCATCAACAACGTATGCGGTTGGCATTGAACGAACTTTCGTTACCGTATCAACTAACGAACGAGAATACGTTCTATCTGCGTTAGCATAACTTCCGTCTGGTTTTAATGTTGGATAAGGGAAAGTTACTTTATTGTTTCCGCTTGTCTTAAATGCTAGTGCAAATAGTCTGTTTTCATCATATTCAGTAATACCTGCAACTCTATCACGGTTAGTATAAACGTCGTTTGCAATCTCTCCATCGTAATCGTAAACGGTATCAATAATTGATTTTAACGCTTCTTTCATAGCGAAAATCGCTCTTGCATAACGAGATTTGCCTGTTGATATTCTCATTACTTCAATAATAAACGAGTATGAACCACGAGTTATTGGATAGTCTTTTGAATTACAAGGATTAGTAGTTCCTACGTAGTATACTTCTGAACGAAGTCCTAACGCTTTGGTGTCGTCAATTGCGTTAACCATTGCTATATAACCCTTATCGTTCACTACGTCGTATTGACCTTCTTGAACGGTGTATAACGGTGAGTTTTGAACACTCGTATAACGAATTGCTACGTCCATAAGTTCTTCAGAGATAATACCTGTTGCTTCATCAATGTAAAATCTACCGTAGTCTTCGTGACAATCAACGTAAACTGTTGGCATAAAGTTATTGTACGTTGCAATTTGGTTTTGAGTTGATTCAATAGTTGCTTTCATCAATTCTCTGTTAGGGTTAATACCACTCTTTGTTGAACGAGCCCATCTTTGGTGGTTATCAACACTAACTATTGGCATAATAACGATTGCACCATAATAGTCAAGCACGCTGTCGCCATAAGTTCCACAAAGTTCTTTTGCAAGAGCAAGGTTACCTTCCATACCGGCAGGTTCGTTACCGTGTAAACCACCCGTAATCATAAACACTTCTTTTCTTAAGCCCCTAATAATAGTACCTGCTTCTTCAAAAGTTTTACCAGTAAGGTCTGTCTTTGTAAACACTAGAATAGGCGTTTTATTGCCCATTGCTGATAAATTAAACGGATAGTAAACGTATAAGTTAGAACTATTTGCATCTAAATTGTCAACGTAATCACACGCTTCAGCGTTTGTCATAAACTCTTTAGAGTAGTCTTCGTGAAGCGTAAAGGTCGGCGTATCAAAAGGCTCATAGCCAACTAAATTATCCGTACTTGCAAACGCTTCTAAAAGCTCGTCTGTTGATTCTCTAACAGTCGCTTCAGACCAGTTGTTTGAAGTCATAGGCTTATGCTTAATATCAACAACCATAGGTTCGCCTAAACCTTCAACCCATATATACTTAGTTATAATATCACTGCCGTATGCAGTAGTTGCATAATATACCCCTCTCTTTAGGTTTGCTTCAATATAAGGGATACCGTTTTCTTCACCCGTGGTGTAATCGGTAATCTTATCTCTATAAGTGTTATCCGTATCAGTGTGAACACCTCTATATAGAACAATACTTGTTGGATTGTTATTTAAATCGTCTGGATTCCAATAATTAATACGAACGGTTGATGCAACACTGTTATCTTGAATTGCAATACCAGGTCCAGTTAAAGTAATAGATTTTAAGTATATACCAGTTGCTTCACCTTCCGCAGTTCCGTTTGCACTTACTAATAAAATAAATTTATTTAGGTTACTTGTAGCGGTAGTGCTTGTGGTAAAAGTCGTTGTATAAGTATACCAGCCGTTAGCATCTACAGTGCCTTGTGGAGCATTGTTTTCATCACAAACTTTAATATTACCAAACAAATCGCTATTTCTTATAACAATACTGCTACCATAAGCGTGATTAGTTGGCGCAACGTAATTGTCTGTAAGTTTATAAGTTATAGAAATAGTGTATTCTTTGCCAAGCAATATGCTTTTACCTAAGAAAAAGTTAACGTGAACGTACGCTTTATTGGTAGTCGAAGTAGTTGTAATTAATAGATTTTTAGAACCATCGGTATCTTCTACAACAGTCGTCTTTCCAAGACTACCCGTTGAGAATTGTTGGCTTGTCTTTGCAAAACCACCTTGTAAATCATATCTAGTAACTTTTAACGCTGTAGCATCAGTAGAAAGCTTTGAGCCAACTTCAAGACCACTAAAATCAGTAGTTGCCGTTAAGTTAGTTTCTATTTCCTCTTCAAGTGGTACGTCTTCTAAGCCTGTAATAGAAAGAGATTTAAGATATATACCAGTTGCTTCTCCTTCAGTATTTTTATTTGAAGTTACTAGTAATAGAATTTTATTTAGGTTAGTACCACCTGCTGTTTTAGTTGTTACAGTAGTTGTATAAGTGTACCAACCATCAGCATCAGCTTCAACTTGATTTTCACCAGTTGTCTTATCTAAAACGTGAATATCACCAAAACCGTTGTTGTTTCTTATAAGTAAATAACCATAAGTACCTGGAGATTCAGGCTTAACATAACCTTCAGTAAATTTATAAGTTATAGAAACGGTATATTCATAACCTGGCACTAAATCTTCCCCTAACCACATGTTAACGTGTGTATAGCCAGAAGTAGCAGAGTTTGTTATCTTAAGACAATTAACACCATCTAATTCTACAACTTCTACTACTCTAGCTGTAGCAGTACCATACTTTTGAATTGTTGTAAAACCACCTAATAAATCTGATTGTTTAGTGTTTAATGTCACGTTAGTAGACTTAATAGTAGTACCCACTTCTAGCCCACTAAAGTCAGTAGTCGCAGTTCTTTCTTGTTGCACGGTAGACGTCGTACTAGCAGACGCAAACGGCACTAACGATAGTGAAAATAACGCTGTTGAAAGTGCCAAAAGAACGCTAAATAAAATAACTAGTCTTTTCATTTTGTTCTCCTTTTAATATACTTATACAATATAATCATATCATTTTCGCAATAAAAGTCAATATCAATATATAAAAAAGTCAATTTTTGTAAAAGAAAAGTCAATTTATGCTAATTTAAAGTCAAAAAGCACCTATTGTTTAGGTGCTTTTTTATTATAATAAAATACAAATTATTCCACCCTTACCTTCATTTACTATTTTTGTAAGGGTTTTTCTAAGTTTTCCTTGCGCTTCTTTTGGAGTGTTTTCTATTTTACTTTGCAAACTTTCACTCATAAGGTCATAAAGTGATTTTCCAAACATATTAGTTTCCCAAATACCTTTTTTATCGTTTTCAAAGTTTGAAAGAAGATAATTAGCTAAATCTTCACCCTGTTTTTCCGTTCCTACCATTGGAGAAACTTCAGCATTTACGTCAACTTTCATAATATGTAAGCTTGGGGCTGATGCTTTTAATCTTAAACTGTATTTACCACCATGTTTAACAACCTCTGGTTCTTCTAAAGTCATTTCCTTTATCATAGTATAAACTACAC
>SVHJ01000016.1 GCA_015055835.1 Clostridiales bacterium
CGATCTTATTTACCTATTTGGCGAAGGCAACTATCGTAAAACGGGTATTAAACTTGCAAGAGTATTAAAAGAAAATATTGAAGTATTTGATGAATACGAATATATGGTAGACTATGATGAATTTGGTAAGCCAATTTGGGTTAAAGGCGTAGAGGGTATTGAACTTCAAAAGAAGAACGTAAATTCTTTCATTCTACCAAACCCAAGTGGAGAACTTACGGTATTTTATAACGACTACCTAAAAAAATGGACTTTATTAAAGCAATCTGAAGACAAAACTCAATCCTTAATGTACACGGCTGACAATATTTACGGTCCATTCGTAAAAGGCGAAGTTATTATACAAAACGGCGACAAAGACGTTCCAAACACAATTTTATACGCACCACTTTCACACGAAAAGTTCTTAGAAGAAGGTGGAAAGGTTATGAACGTAATCGTATCAGTTTGGAAGCCATACTACAACCCAATCGTAGTAAAAGTAGAATTTAAGTAAAAAACCTTATTAGGTTAAAATAAAAAATAAAAAAATAAAATAAATTATATGGGAGAAATTATTATGAAACACAGTTATTCAGACATGGTTGAAAACGTACAATTTATGGAATACATTACTGGTCCATATTCAAGAAGTATGACTCCAAGATGGAGCATTATGAGTACAGACTTAGGTATTCCTTTCTACAGTAGCAAAAACAACTGTATGTACATGATTTTCGGCGACACATTTGGTACTCAATGGCCATCAAAAGAAAAGGAAAGAGATAAGTGGAGAGGTAACGTTTTAGGTATTATTGAAAACACAGACCTTTCAAACGGTTTAGTATTTAACGACTTTATCAAAGACAACAAGGGTGATGCAAGATACTTATTCGATTTCCACGGCTACACTTCAGACAAGAACATTGAAGTAACAAAAATCGGTCAAGGTGGTATTGAAGTAAACGGTGCTTTATACATGTTCGTTGAATCAATCAGAAGCTGGGGACAATCAGGCTTCTGGAACGTAAACTACACAGGCGTTATTAAATCAACTGACAACGCTGAAACTTGGGAAAGAGTATATGACCTTTCTTGGGTTGAAACTGATGAAGGCGAATTCAAAGACGTTATTCAAGAACTAGTTCAAGAAAACAACGACATGCAACCAAGTGGAGTAAAGGTTAACCTTTCTGAAAGAGTTGCTCCTTTCTTTGGTCAAATTTATCCAGTAGACGGTAAGGACGGATTTATCTATATTTATGGTCGTCGTGCTGGTCGTCAATTTGGTATTAAGTGTGGTAGAGTTAAGAAGGCTGACTTCGAAAATTTCCAAGCATACGAATATTTAGTTGGTTTTGATGCAAACAACGACCCAATCTGGGTTAAAGGTACTGCTGGTCTAAAAGCAATTGCTGAAAACGACGAAGCAAGTTATATCGTATCAACTCCAGCATCAAACATGACTGTTTTCTATAATAACTACTTAAATAAATGGGTATTATTATACTTCAAACCAGGTGTAGGTATCGTTATGAGAACAAGTGAAACTCCTTACGGTAAGTTCTTAGAAGAAGACGAACAAATCGTTTTAAGCAAGGACTATCCATTACCAGCAGGTGAAGGTGGTTTATACGGTGCATTCTCACACGAATTATTCCAATCAAACAACGGTAAGACTTTCTACTTTATCGTTTCTCAATGGAATAAAGTTACTTACAACTCAATGCTTTATAAATGCGAATTAAAATAATTTAAGATTGTTTTAGTGTTGACAAAATAAAGTCAAAAAGTTATAATTAAAGAAAAAAACACTTTACTATTTATAGTAAAGTGTTTTCTTTAAAAAGGAGCACCAAAAATGGAAAAAACAATGAAAGAAGTTATGCTTACAGAAATGAAAGCTATAGAAACTATGATAAATGAAATGGACGGAAAATATAAAGAAGTTTTAGACGTTTTAGCAAACTGTAAAGGCAAAGTTGTTTTTATGGGCGTTGGTAAAAGTGGACATATAGGTGAAAAACTTGCAGCAACTTTCTCATCAACAGGTACACCAAGTTTCTTCGTACACTCAACTGAAGCTTGCCACGGCGATATGGGTATGATTGAAGAAAGAGACGTTGCAGTTTTAATTTCAAACAGCGGTAAAACTAAGGAAGTAGTTCAAGATTTATGGGGCTTAAAGCAAATCGGTTGTAAGACTATCGCCTTTACTAGTGGGGAAAATTCACCACTTGCGAACGAATGTGATTACAAACTAATTTATCCAAAACTACCAGAAGCCGACCACTTAAATTTAGCACCAACAGTATCATCAACTTTAACTTTAGTACTTGGTGATGCAATTGCTTGTGCACTTTCAAAGAACAAAAACTTTACTAAAAACGATTTCTATAAATTCCACCCTAATGGTGCGCTTGGCGAACAATTAAAAGGAGAATAAAAATGGCAAAAATAACTGTTATCGGCTCTTTCGTAATGGATAGCGTTGCTACTATGGATGAATTTCCAAAGGCAGGTCAAACAATTATCGGTAAGACTTTAGGCTTATACCCAGGTGGTAAGGGTGCAAACCAATGTGTAACGATTGCAAGACTTGGTGGCGACGTTGAAATGATAGGTATGCTTGGTCGTGACGGCAACGGCGAAACTTTTAGAAAGATTTTCAAGGAAGAAAATATTTGTATTGACCGTGTATTTGACTGTGATGAACCAACTGCTATGGCACAAATTCAATTAAACTCTCACGGGGAAAATAGAATTTGCGTAATTCCATCTGCAAACCACATATTCTCATTAAAAGAAGTAGAAATGGTTAAAGAGGTCATCAAAAACACTTCTTTAGTAGTTTTACAACTAGAACTAACTATGGAAGTAACTGAAGCCTTAATCAACGTATGCTTTGAATACGGCGTACCAGTTATATTAAATCCAGCACCTGCAGTAAAACTTTCAAAAGAATTGCTTTCAAAGGTAACTTACCTAACTCCAAACGAAACGGAAATGGAAATTTTATCAGGACTTCCTACTAACACTGATGAAGAAGTGTTTAAGGCAGCCGATAGTTTACTTGATATAGGCGTAAAAACTATCGTTGCAACTTTAGGTAAACGTGGTGCTTTAATCGCAACTAAAGAAAAGAAGGAAATTATTAGTGGCTATACTGTAAAAGCAGTTGATACGGTTGCCGCAGGCGATAGTTTTAACGGCGCACTTGCAAAATGCTTGATGGACGGTAAAACTTTAGAAGAAAGCGTTAAATATGCAAACGCAGTAGGCGCTTTAACGGTAACTAAAAAGGGTGCAATACCATCATTACCTTATAAAAAGGACGTAGAAGAGTTTATTAAAAACAACTAATGGATAAAATAGAAAGTTTTAAAATTAACCACAACACCTTAAAAGAAGGTATCTATATCTCAAGAGTAGACGGCGACGTAATAACCTACGACTTAAGAACGAGAAAGCCAAATCAAGGGGATTTTATGGACAACGTAACTATGCACTCTGTTGAGCATATGTTCGCCACCTATATAAGAAATTCTAAAATAAGTGATAGCGTTCTTTATTTTGGACCAATGGGCTGTCAAACTGGCGTTTATTTACTAGGTAAAGGAGTAGAAAAGGAAGTTGTTTTAGAAGAAGTTATTAAAACATTGAAAAAGATTATAGAACACGACGGCGAAGTTTTTGGAAACACCCAATTAGAGTGTGGAAATTATAAAACTCTTGATTTACAAAAAGCCAAAATAGAATGTGAAAGATATTTAAATGTTTTATCGAATAAGGTAAACGATTTTAAATATGAGGAATAATATGATAGGAATAATAGGCGCTTTAGAAGAAGAAGTAAACTTAATAAAAAACGAACTAACTGATAAAAAAGATTTGTTTATAAGTGGTAGTATTTACACGGTAGGTAAACTTTTTAATAAAGAAGTGGTAATAACAAAATGTGGCGTAGGAAAAGTTTTTTCTGCAATTGCGGCAGAGGTTATGGCGCTAAAATTTAACGTAGAGTGCATTATAAACACGGGAGTTGCCGGTGCTTTAAGTGAAAACCTTTCGGTAAACGATTTAGCGATTGCTAGTTCGGTTGTTCAACACGATATGGATACTTCTCCACTTGGCGACCCTAAAGGGCTTATTTCGGGTATAAACGTAATAAATTTTGATGCAGATGAAAACTTAATAAAAAAGCTTGAAAAGGTAGCAAAAGAACTTAACGTAAATTATGAAAAGGGCGTAATTGCAACTGGCGACCAATTTATAAGCGACAAGGCTAAAAAAGAAGAAATTAAAAACTCTTTTAACGCAATTGCTTGTGAAATGGAAGGTGGGGCAATAGGACACGTAGCGTTTGTAAACAGAATTCCGTTCATAGTAATAAGAACCATTTCAGATAACGCAAATGGTGACGCTAAAGTAGATTTTCCTAAATTTTTAACGCTTGCAACAAGGACTTTATATCGCTTAACAAAGCGTTTTTTAGAACTCTATTAGACGTAAAAACATCAAAAAACATTAGACCTAGACTGAGAAAAAACGGGTTTTAACCCTCGAAAAGCAGTCTAGGTCGTTTTTTTATAAAACCACAATATATTGTGTTTTGCATAAAAATTTTTACAAAATATTGGAATAAAGTATTGACAAGACACTAAATATATGGTAGCATATAAAAGCAATCACAATTAATTAGGAGGGGAAACTATGTATCAAGTTAGAAAAAGAGATGGCGAAATAGTAGATTTTAATATTAGTAAAATTTCAGTAGCTATTGAAAAGGCCTTTAAGGCAATGGATAAGCAGTACAACCAAAACGTAATCGACTTTTTGGCGTTAAAAGTAACTGCTGATTTTGAATCAAAAGTAAAAGATAATTTAATCGACGTAGAAGACGTTCAAGATAGCGTAGAAGCAGTTCTTATCCAAGCAGGATACGGCGACGTTGCTAAAACTTATATATTATATAGACAACAACGTGAAAAGATAAGAAATATGAAGTCTACTATTTTAGACTATAAAGAAATAGTAGATAGTTATGTAAAAGTAACCGACTGGAGAGTTAAGGAAAACTCAACGGTAACTTACTCAGTAGGTGGTTTAATTTTATCAAACTCAGGTGCAATTACTGCAAACTACTGGTTATCTGAAATTTATGATAAAGAAATTGAAATGGCACATAGAAATGCAGATATTCATATCCACGACCTTTCTATGTTAACCGGCTACTGCGCAGGTTGGTCATTAAAACAATTAATCAAAGAAGGTTTAGGTGGAATTCCTGGTAAAATCACTTCAGCACCAGCATCACACTTATCAACTTTATGTAACCAAATGGTAAACTTTTTGGGTATAATGCAAAACGAATGGGCAGGCGCACAAGCATTCTCATCTTTTGATACTTATTTAGCACCATTTGTTAAGGTAGATAACCTAACTTATAAAGAAGTTAAACAATGTATTCAATCATTCATTTACGGCGTAAACACTCCATCTAGATGGGGTACGCAAGCACCGTTCACTAACATTACTTTAGACTGGACAGTTCCAAACGACTTAAAGGAATTACCTGCAATCGTTGGTGGCAAGGAAATGGACTTTAAGTATAAAGACTGTGTAGAAGAAATGGCAATGATAAACAAAGCGTTTATCGAAATTATGATTGAAGGTGACGCAAATGGTAGAGGTTTCCAATACCCAATCCCAACTTACTCAATCACAAGCGAATTCGACTGGTCTGAAACGGAAAACAACAAGTTATTATTTGAAATGACTGCAAAATACGGCACACCATATTTCTCTAACTATGTAAACAGCGATATGGAACCAAGTGACGTAAGAAGTATGTGTTGTAGACTTCGCCTAGACTTAAGAGAATTACGTAAAAAGTCAGGTGGTTTCTTCGGTTCAGGTGAAAGCACGGGTTCAATCGGTGTAGTAACAATCAATATTCCAAGAATTGCATATCTTGCTAAAGATGAACAAGACTTCTTTGAAAGATTAACAAAGATGATGGACTTATCTGCTCGTTCACTTAAGATTAAAAGAGATATCGTAACAAAACTTCTTGATGAAGGTTTATATCCATACACAAAGAGATATTTAGGAACTTTTGCAAACCACTTCTCAACAATCGGTCTAATTGGTATGAACGAAGCGTGCTTAAATGCAAAATGGATTCGTAAAGACCTAACTGAAAAGGACGCTCAAGAATTCACTAAGAAAGTTCTTAACTTTATGAGAGAAAAACTTTCAGACTA
This sequence comes from Clostridiales bacterium, assembly GCA_015055835.1. Lineage (GTDB taxonomy): Bacteria > Bacillota > Clostridia > Christensenellales > Borkfalkiaceae > SIG381. Next base: position 6,246 of record SVHJ01000016.1, read on the forward strand.
TCAAGAAAAGTACGGCGACCTATATAACTTAGAAGCAACACCAGCAGAATCAACTACTTACAGACTTGCAAAACACGATAAGAAGAGATTCCCTGACATCATCACGGCTTGTAAGAAGGAAGACGGCGCACCATACTACACAAACAGTTCACACTTACCAGTAAACTATACTGCTGATATTTTTGAAGCGCTTGATATTCAAGATGAATTACAAACTTTATATACTTCAGGTACGGTATTCCACGCGTTCTTAGGACAAAAGATGTCTGACTGGAAGGCAGCAGCAAACCTTGTAAGAAAGATTGCCGCAAACTACAAATTACCATACTATACTTTATCACCAACTTACTCAATTTGTGCAGAACACGGTTACATTATTGGCGAACACTATTCTTGCCCAATTTGTGGTGCTAAAACGGAAGTTTACAGCAGAATTACAGGTTACTATAGACCAGTACAAAACTGGAACGACGGTAAACTTGAAGAATTCAACGCAAGAAAGGTTTACGATATTGAAAATTCTAAGCTAAGAAGAGAAGATTTAGTTAAAGAAGAAGTAAAAGCTTGCGACGTAGAAGTAAAGGGTGAAGATATCTTATTATTCACAACACCAACTTGTCCTAACTGTAAAATGGCAAAAATGATGTTAGATAAAGCAGGTATCAAATACACGGTAATTGATGCAACAAGTGACAAGACAAAAGCTAAAGAGTTCGGCGTATTAAAAGCACCAACAATGTTTGTACCAACAAAAGACGGTTATGCTAAATACGACAACGCAAGTGAAATCAAAAGATTTATTGAGGAACAAAAATAAATGTACGATATAATAGTAATCGGCGGAGGTGCAGCAGGAATGACTGCTGCACTTTATGCTTTACGCAGTGGTAGAAGAGTTTTAGTAATAGAAAAGGAAGGTTTTGGTGGACAAATAGCCAACTCTCCTAGGGTAGAAAACTTTCCATCAATAAAAGAAATTAGTGGAACGGAATTTTCCGACAAACTTTTTGAACAAATTGACTCACTTGGCGCTGAAATTGAGCTTGACAAAGTAGAAAAGGTAGAGAGAATAGGCAATACTTTTAAGGTAAAAACTGAGTATAATGAGTTCGAGGGTAAGTCAGTTATTCTAGCGCTTGGCGTAAAACACAAACACACGGGCATCAAAAAGGAAGAAGAGTTAATAGGTAAAGGCGTTTACTACTGCGCTTTATGTGACGGACCTTTCTATAAAGGGGAAGAAGTATCTTTAATAGGCGATGCAAACTCTGCCCTTCAATACGCAATAGCGCTATCAGCCTACTGCAAAAAGGTTAAAGTTTACACCCTTTTTGACAAATTCTTTGCAGACGACGTGTTAGTTAAGCGCTTAAAGGAAAAGGAAAATATTGAAGTAAAAATGGGCGTAACCTTAATAGATATGGTAGGCGAAGACCACTTACAACAACTTATTTTCAAAGAAACTTACGGCGAAAACACCTTCACGGTAGACACAAAAGCCCTTTTCGTAGCAATCGGTCAAATTCCAGACAACAAAGCGTTTGAAAACATAGTAGATTTAGACGAAAAAGGTTATATAATCGCAGGGGAAGATACCGTTACAAAAACTCCGGGCGTATTCGTTGCAGGGGACTGTAGAGTAAAACAAATTAGACAGTTAACAACAGCAACGGCAGACGGCGCAGTTGCCGCAACAAAAGCAAGTAATTATATAGACACTTTATAGGAGTAATTATGAAAATTACGAACGACTTAATTTATATAGGTGTAAACGACCACCAAATTGACCTATTTGAAGGTCAATATAAAGTAGAAAACGGTATGGCATACAACTCATACCTACTACTTGATGAAAAGGTTGCCGTTTTTGACACGGTAGATAAAAACTTCAAAACAGAGTGGCTACAAAACTTAAAAACAGCCTTAAACGGCAGAACACCAGACTATCTAATAGTCCAACATATGGAGCCAGACCACTCTGCAAATATTCTTAACTTTACAAAAGAATACAAAAACGCAGTAATCGTATCATCAAAACAAGCCTTCGTTATGATGAAACAATTTTTTGGTACGGACTTTAGCGAAAATAGAATAGTGGTAGGCGATAACGATACGCTTGAACTTGGAAAACATACCTTAAAGTTTATCACGGCACCAATGGTACATTGGCCTGAAGTTATAATGACCTACGACTTAACTGATAAAACCTTCTTTTCAGCCGACGCATTTGGTAAGTTCGGTGCGTTAGACGCCCTTGAAGACTGGGCTTGTGAAGCAAGAAGATATTATATAGGAATTGTAGGAAAGTACGGTGTACAAGTACAAAACCTATTCAAAAAGGTTGCAGGTGTAGAAATAAATAGAATATGCCCACTCCACGGCCCTATTTTAACGGAAAATTTAGCCTACTACCTTGATTTATACAACACTTGGTCAAGTTATAAAACGGAAAGCGACGGAGTTCTAATCGCCTATACTTCCGTTTACGGCAACACCAAAAAAGCAGTTGAACTATTAAAAACTGAACTTGAAAGTTTAGGGGAAACGGTAGTGGTAGATGACCTTGCAAGATGCGACATGGCAGAAGCCGTTGAAGATGCGTTTAGATACGGCAAAATAGTTTTTGCAACGACAACTTATAATGGAGAAATTTTTCCGTTTATGAGAGAGTTTATAAACCACCTAACTGAAAGAAACTTCCAAAACAAAAAGGTTGCGTTTATTGAAAACGGCAGTTGGGCGCCAGTGGCAACAAAGGTTATGAAAGGTATGCTTGAAAATAGCAAAAACCTTGAATATTTAGAAACGGGTGTTAAAATTTTATCAGCCGTAAACGACCAAAACATAATTGAAATTAAAACTCTTTCAAAAGAGTTAACAAAATAATTAAAGGGGGATAAAATTATGAAGTACGTATGCAACGTATGTGGCTGGGTATATGATGAAGCAACTGGTTATCCTGATGAAAATATAAAGGCAGGAACAAAGTTTGAAGACCTTCCACAAGACTTTACTTGTCCACTTTGCGGAGTAGGTAAAGACAGTTTTTCAGAAGAATAAAAATTAAAAAAAGTCTTAAGTTTTTCTTAAGACTTTTTTATTTTTCATTTTTTAATATCCACGAAGTTCCACGTTTTTAACGTATTTAAGTAAAATTTCTTTCATTTTTTTAGCAATTTCAATAGGCACGGGGGAAAGCCAACCTTCGGCAATACATCCGTTTTTATCTTCAAATTTTTGTAGATAATAGTTATCAACGCCTTGTACGATTTTACCAATCTTTTCAAAATCACTTTCATCGTGAAGTTCGTTTACAATAGTCGTTCTAAATTCAAACGGAATATTAGAAGACTTCAAGACTTCAATAGAAGTTAACACGTTTTTAGTATCGTAATTATCAATTCCAACCGTCAAAGGGTACTTATCTGGGGAATTTTTAATATCCATAGCAACGTAGTCAAGTAACCCTTCATCAATAAGATTTTTCAAAACTTTAGGGTTAGAGCCGTTAGTATCAAGTTTAACAAGAAAACCTAAAGCCTTAATTTTAACAATAAGGTCTTTTAAGTCCTTTTGAAGGGTAGGCTCTCCACCAGTAATACAAACGCCGTCAATAAGCCCTACACGAGTAGATAAGAAAGAAAAAAGTTCTTCTTCGGTTATGACAGGTTGGTTTTCATAATCAACAACAAGCCCTTTGTTATGGCAAAAAGGACACAAAAAATTACACCTACCTAAAAACACGGTGGCGCAGGTTTTGCCTACTAAATCAACAAGCGATAGTTTTTCAAGTCCGTTAATAACCATACTTACTCTCCTAAAAATATTTTAACATCTATTAAAAATAAAGTCAACAACAAAAAAAGGCGTAGCCTATTATAAGCCACGCCTTTAATTTTTAGTCTTTTATAAATTCTACAATATCTTCAATTTTACAATCCAAAAAAGAACAAATTTTATCAAGTGTTTTCATTTCAATATTTTGGTTTGCTCTTAATCTGCGAATTGTTTTGCTATCAATACCACATTCTTCTCTAAGTTTATATGTGGAAATGCCCTTTTTATCTATTGTTAAAAATAATCTATCAAATTTAAACATTTTTAATTTTTATTTAATTAACATTGTTTAAGAACACGAATATAAAACTCAACGGCTTTATGAATATTTTCTATTTTAATTCTTTCATTATTGCCGTGAATACTTGCTCTTTCTTCAGTAGTTAAAGCCATCGCAGAAAAACGGTAAACCTTATCACTAACTCTGCCGTAATGACGAGAGTCAGAACATTGAACCATAAGATAAGGGGAAACAAGCGTACCTTTCCAAGTAGATGCAACAGCCCTTTCAACCTTTTTGAATTCTTCACAGTTAGTTTCAGAAATTCTGCTAGGGTTAACACCTAAAAAGTCGGTAATTTCAATCTTATCGTTATCAATCCTTTCCTTAAGCCCAGCTATAACAGTATCAATAGTATCAAGTGGGTTAATTCTTATGTTAGAAACAACCTTTGCTTCAGGTGGAATAACGTTTGGCGCATCACTACCAGTTGCTTGAGTAAACGCAACGGTTGTGCGAAGTAAAGCGTTCATTTCGCCACCACTCTTTTTAGCAATACCATTAAGCACACCCTTAAATAGCCAAAGATTAGCAAAAATCATACGGTATAAAAAGTTAGAGTGACGCCCTAAAGTATCAAACATTTCGTTAACAGGTTTAGTTAAGTGGTACTTAAAAGGATTTTCTTCTACCTTAAGTACAGCCTTAGATAAACTAACGATAGGGGAATTAGGCTTAGGTGCAGAAGCGTGTCCACCTTGTGATTTTATTTTGTATTCAACGTTTAAAAAACCCTTTTCAGCGATACCGATAAGCCCACAAGGCTTACTAACACCAGGGAAAACGCCTTCAACAACAGCGCCCCCTTCATCAATAACAAGCCCAATTTCAATATTGTTTTGTTCAAAATAATCAACAATAGTAGGCGCGTCTTTACCATTAATTTCTTCCGTACCAGAAAAAGCGAAGTAAACGTCGTTATTAGGTGTAAACCCACGTTTAATAAGTTCTTCAGCAGAAGAAAGCACACCGTTTAAAGTAGCCTTAGTATCTAAAGTACCACGACCCCATAAAACGCCCTCTTCAATGATACCGTCAAAAGCAGGTTTTTCCCAAAATTCTTCATTAGCAGGAACGACGTCGTAGTGCGACATCATAACAGATGCAGGGCCAGTCTCTTTACCTTTCCATAGATAAAGTAGTCCACGGCCAGGCATTTTAGTTAGAGTACAAACCTTATGAACGTTAGGGAAAAGGTTAGGGAGTAAGTTCACAAACTTTTCAAATTCCCTAGGGTCTTCAAGTTCGCTATCATAATAAGAAACGGTTTTACACTTAACCATTTCTTTAAGAGAATTAACAGACGCCTCCTTATCAAAAGGTTCGTCATCAGTTAAAATGTTCACTTTATCTTTAGGCTTAAAAGTAAAAGTTCTAATTAAAATAACTAAAACAAAAATTAAAATTAAAGCGCCTAAGCCTATTAAAGCGTAATGTAGTTCGTTCATAAAATCTCCTAAATAATACCTTTTTTGTACATAATACGTGCAACTATTAAAGTGAATATAACGCTAACAGGCACCATAATACCAACCGTACCAGAGTTAAGCGCAGGTATAGCAATAAATAATACTAGCATTAGTGCGCAAGGAGCAATAGCAAGTTTAACGTTTTTAGAAACGAAAACAACACCAAGACCACCAAATAATGCAGGTATAAGTTGCTTAAATGCAGGCTCTAAAACCGGCGAATTAAGAATAGGTGTTAAAGGAACGATAGCGCAAACACCGATTATAATAATTACCGTAGTAACAATACTTGAAACGGCAATAGAAATTGTAGAAATAAGTTCACCTTCTTCGGTAGTTGCTTTAACTCCAGCCTTTTCCATAGCGTCAAGTGCGCAAGGAAGTTTAAGGTTAGAAATATTACCAGTTACGAAAGATAGGTAAGCGCCACCAGCACCAAGCATAGGAACGTAAGTGAAAATTTCAACAAGTCCAACAGCCCAGTACATAGGAAGAACAGCAATTAAACCTTTACCTAAAGCAGCAAAGTTAGGTAAAACGTTAAATATAACGCAAAGTAGGGTAGGGAATAAAATTATAAGTGCTAAAATTGAAAAACCCCAAACTCTACCGTCACGGTGAACAGAATCTAAATAAGATAATTGTTTCTTTTCTTTATTCATAATATACCTCCTTAACCCAACCAACTAGTAATAGGGATAGCAAGTGCCATACCAACTATTAAACTGATAGGTAATGCGTAATCTTTAAGCCATTTAAATCCATCTTTTTTAGAAAGGATACCAAGTACAGCCATAACGATAGCAGATGAAAAGAAAACAAGTACAGGGATAAATCCACTAAAATCTCCACTAAACGCTAAAGTAACGTCACAGAAAACAAAACCAAGGAAAGCAGAAATCATACCCATAAACATAGCGTCTTGGAAAATTTCTCTCCAACGCTTGTCTTTCTTTTCTAAAGTTTTCATACCACTTTGAATTTTCTTTGTTAAAATAGGTGTTAAAATTAAACCTATTAAAATACCTAAAGTCATAACCCAAGCAACGGTAACGAAAGCAGAAGCCACAGTAATCGTGCTAGCAGTATTAAGACCCAAAGCCTCTAACGCACGTTCAGCAGCAATAGACTCATAAGAAAGTGAACCTATAACTGAAAGTCTAAGCCAAGGAAGTGCAATACCTAAACTTTTAGAAAGCGCAACTACACCTACTAAAATAGAAACGGCAGGGGCGATAGTAAAAATTGCAGAAGAGATTATAGTACTCTTAATTTTAGACATATCCATACCCTTTTCTTTAGCGCGTTTAATTGCTCTAATAAGGAAGAAGATAGATTGTCCTAAAACTGCAAGAATAATAACGGCAACCATTATAAAAATAATGGGATGATTAACGCTAAAATCCATAATTTTATCTCCTTAAAATTTTTTATTTATATTGATATAAATAAATTATATCATAATAACTAGGTAAAATCAATAGGCAAAAATTTTTATACAGCAAAAAAATATGATTTATCATATTATTGACAACATAGAACTTGTTAGTTGAAAAAGGAAAAAAAACAAACGGTATAAAGAAAAACTAACAATAAAAAAAGGACTGATTTTTCAGCCCTTTTTTAATATCGTTTTTAATTTTAGTTAAAAGGTAAGTAAAAATATAACAGCACCCATTACGAAAAGAAGTATAGGAAATGCTATTAAAAAATGTTTCTTCTTTTGAACTAATGCAAAAATAATTCCAGTAACAGCAACAAACCCACCTATTAAACACCAAATAAAATCTAAAAACATACCAATAATAGCCATAAGTATTCCACCACCAAGAAGAATAAAACCTAAAATGGAAAGGTTGCTACGGTGATTTTTATCTGTATTATTTTTAACTTCAACGTTAACGTCTTTAATTTCTTTTCCAGTTACTATATGCTCAACGTTAGTTTGTAAAACTTTTGATAGTGCGATAAGGTTAAAAGCATCAGGTGCACTAACGTCCGTTTCCCATTTAGAAACGGCTTGTCTTGAAACGCCTAATTTATCGGCTAAATCTTCTTGTGAAAGACCTAAAGCCTTTCGTAATTCAGTAATTCTATTACCTATTGTCATAACTTAATCTCCTTTTTGTTTTGATGGTTAAATTATACACCTAAAAAAACAGTCTTTTCCACCAAAAAACACGCAACTATAGTTTACATTTTGCATATATTGGTTGCATTTAATAAAAAGTTCATTAAAAACCTACAAAATTAAAAAAAGAACTGAAAAGAACTGACTTAAAATCAGTTCTTTTTTAATAGCGTATTACTTAAAATATTACTTTATGTTTAGCAGTTTTTTCGCATTTTCAAACTTAATCTTATTTAAGTTTTCTTCACTAAATTTTAAAGTTGAAAGTAGTTTGTTAACCGTTTCAGCCGTATACCAAGGAGAGTCGGTACCAAACAAAATTTTATCAAATCCGTGTTTTTCAATAATTGCCTTTGCAAAAAACTTAGGCATCATACCGTATCCACAAGAAATATCAAGGTAAACGTTTTTACCACATAAAAGTTCAAGCGTTTTTTCATAACAATCAATACCACCAAAATGGGCTAAAACAACTGGAGAAGAAAATTCATTTAAGATATTTACAATTCGTTCAGTCGTTGCTTTATAAGGTGGGGGAAAACCATAATCATACCCAGCGTGAAATACCGTTATTAAATTCAGGTCGGAAATTTTTTTGTAGATAGGAAACATCTTTTTATCATCAACGTAAAAATTTTGATATTCAGGGTGTAATTTAACCCCTTTTAAGCCTAATTCTTTAATTCTTTCAAGTTCGTAAAAAACGTCTTCGCTATCAGGGTGAACCGACCCAAAAGCAAAAATATCTTGTTCATTGTTTATTGAACTAGCAAAATCATTAACCTTATTTTGTTTTAGTGGGTTAGTTGCGATATTTAGAACGACCGAAATATCCACTCCACCACTTTTCATACTTTCTTTTAGTCCAGTTAGCGAGCCGTCGTAATTAAACTTAAGTCCACCAGCAGAAAAAGAGAGTTTGTTAACGGTAGAAAGGGCAATTTTGTCAGGAAAACAGTGTGTGTGAAAATCAATTATCATAATTCACCTATAAAAAAACAGGCGCTAAAACAACGCCTGTAAAATTTTATTCCCATTCAATAGTTCCTGATGGCTTTGGAGTAAAGTCAAATAAAACTCTGTTAACGTTAGGAACTTCAGTAGTAATTCTTTTAGTGATTTTTTCTAAAACCTTAAAAGGAATAGGTGCAACGGTAGCCGTCATAGCATCAACCGTGTTAACTGCACGGATAATAACTGGGTAAGCGTAAGTTCTTTGGTCATCTTTAACACCAACTGACTTAAAATCAGGAACGGCTGTAAAGTATTGCCATACTTTTCCTTCTAATTTTGCCTTTTTAAATTCTTCTCTTAAAATAGCGTCAGATTCTCTAACAGCTTCAAGTCTATCTTTAGTGATAGCGCCAAGGCATCTAACACCAAGACCTGGGCCAGGGAATGGTTGACGGTAAACCATTTCGTCAGGAAGACCAAGTGCTTTACCAACAAGTCTAACTTCATCTTTATAAAGGAACTTAATAGGTTCAACAAGTTCAAAGTTCATATCTTCAGGAAGACCACCAACGTTGTGGTGTGCCTTAACAGGACCACTTTCTAAAATATCAGGGTAAATAGTACCTTGTGCTAAAAAGTCAATACCTTCAAGCTTTCTAGCTTCTTCATCAAACACGTTAATAAATTCAGCACCGATAATTTTACGTTTCTTTTCAGGTTCAGAAACGCCTTCTAACTTAGCTAAAAAACGTTCTTCAGCATCAACGTAAATTAGGTTAGCATCCATTTGATTTTTGAAAACTTCAATAACGTTTTCAGCTTCGCCTTTACGAAGAAGACCGTGATTAACGTGAACACAAACTAAATTTTTACCAATAGCTTTAATAAGTAGTGCAGCAACTACAGAAGAGTCAACCCCACCAGATAAAGCAAGTAAAACTTTTTTGTCTTTAACTTGTTCTTTAACTGCTAAAATTTCTTTTTCAGCAAAAGCTTTAGCAGCTTTTAGTGTCGTAATTCTTTTTAATGAATCAGGACGAACGTTACTCATATATAAAAAACCTCCGATAAGTAAAAAATCAAAATATTTTACTAAATTATATAACTTTTACTTTACAAAGTCAAACAATCTAAAAAAGTTAACTAAACGTTTGACAATATTTTTTAATAATGGTAAACTTTTTATTAAGAAAAGTAGAGGTTTTTAGTTATATGACTGGTAAAATGATACCTGAAATCTTTGGTTCAATGGTTTTTAACGACAAAGTAATGCAAGAACGCTTACCTAACGAAGTTTACTTAAGAATCAAAGAATGTAGAGAAGAAAATAAAGCTTTAGATACGGAAAGCGCAAAAATAGTAGCAACCGTATTAAAAGAATGGGCGATTGAAAAGGGTGCAACACACTTTACGCACTGGTTCCAACCAATGACGGGTGTAACGGCTGAAAAGCACGACTCTTTTATTGAGCCATCAAATGACGGCGACGTTATTTTAAAACTTTCTGAAAAGTCGCTTGTTAGTGGTGAAACGGATGCGTCAAGTTTCCCATCAGGTGGAATTCGTTCAACCTTTGAAGCAAGGGGATATACTGCTTGGGATCCAACTTCATACGCTTTTGTAAAAGACGGTTCACTTTACATACCAACGGCGTTTTGTTCATATGGTGGACAATCTCTTGACAAAAAAACACCGTTACTTCGCTCTATACAATATATAGAAAAGCAAGCAAAAAGAATTCTTAAGTTATTCGGCAACCAAAACGTTAACAAAGTAACGCCAACAGTTGGTGCTGAACAAGAATATTTTTTAATTGATAAAAGCGTTTATGAAAAGCGTTTAGACTTAATAAATAGTGGTAGAACGTTATTCGGGGCAAGACCACCAAAAGGTCAAGAACTTGAAGACCACTACTACGGCGCAATCAAAGCAAGAGTTCTTGATTTTATGAAAGAACTTGATGAAGAACTTTGGAAACTTGGGGTTTTATCAAAAACAAGACATAACGAAGTAGCACCATCTCAACACGAACTTGCGCCAATTTATATTGCATCAAACTTAGCTTCAGACCAAAATCAAATTACAATGGAGCTAATGAAGAGTATTGCTGGTAAACACGGTTTAGTTTGTTTACTACACGAAAAACCTTTTGCAAACGTAAACGGTAGTGGTAAACATAACAACTGGTCACTTTCAACTGATACTGGTAAAAACCTACTTGATCCAGGTGAAACGCCTGAACAAAACGCACAATTCTTACTAGTTTTATGCGCAGTAATTTCAGCAGTTGACGAACATCAAGATTTACTTAGAATAAGTGTATCAAGCGCAGGTAACGACCATCGTTTAGGTGGGGACGAAGCGCCACCAGCTATAATTTCAATCTACCTTGGTGATGAACTTATGGGTATTTTAGAAGCCATTGAAGAAGACAGAAATTATAGTAGAAGAGCAAAGTGTGAAGTAGAAATAGGGGTAAAAGGACTTCCAAAACTTTCAAAAGATAGTACTGACAGAAACCGTACTTCACCATTTGCATTTACTGGCAATAAGTTTGAGTTTAGAATGGTTGGTTCATCATTTAACATCGCTTGTCCTAACTACATATTAAATACTATAGTAGGGGCAAAGTTTGAAGAATTTGCCGATAGACTAGAAAACAGTAAAGACTTTAATAAAGACTTAAATGCGCTAATTAAAGAAACTATCAAAAAACATAAAAGAATTCTATTTAACGGAAACAACTATAGTAAAGAATGGGAAAAGGAAGCAAAGAAGCGTGGTTTATTAAACTTAAAAACTACTGTTGAAGCCCTACCATACTACGTAAAGGAAGAAAATATAGAATTCTTTGAAAAGCATAAAATATTAAGTAAAGAAGAAATGTATTCAAGATATGAAATACTACTTGAAAACTATTCTTCAATAATAAATATCGAAGCGCATACTGCAGTAGATATGGCAAAGAGGGAAATTTTACCATCAGTACTTGAGTATGAAAAACTACTAGCAGAAGAGATGAAAGATAAAAAGGCAGAGTTCCCTGAAGCAGAATGTAAGGTGGAAAGGGAAATGCTAATTAAAATATCTACTCTAGTAGATAAACTTTACGATCAAATAAAAGTGTTAGAAGAAAGTTTAACAAAAACTAAGAAGAAAACGGCACTTGAAAGAGGCAGATATTTTGAAAGAGTAGTGTTAAAAAACATGAACGATTTAAGAACAACTGCTGATGAACTTGAAAGTATGGTTGGCAAAAAGTACTGGGCTTTCCCAACTTATGAAGAGATTTTATATAGCGTAAAATACTAAAGAGAGGTTTTGTGTATGGATTTATGGACTAAAATGCATGCAAAACAATTGTTGCCATCAATAGCAGTAATGATTATTTTGGCGATTGTTTTAAAGGTTTTTATAGGGAAAAAATCCGAAAAGATAAGGATGATTCCTTTTCAAATAATCTCGGTTATATTAGTTATTCTTGAAGTAATAAAACAAGTGCTATCTATAAAAAGAGGGTATGATTTATACCATATTCCTCTTCACGTGTGCTCATTGTTTATGATATTCTATCCATTGATGGCTTTTTATAAGGGGAAATTATCAAAATATATAAACGGTTTTGCAACGGCTTTAACTGGCGCATTATTTATATTGATGATAGTATATCCAAATTTAATTTACAGCGCAGGGAACATAAAAAATTATTTTAATAGTTTTTTTGATTTTCACACGGTAACGATGCACACCATTGCGATGTTTGGATTTTTCCTTATAGTATTCTTGGACTTATATAAATTTGACGTAAAGAAAGATATTGTATATTATCTAATAATATTATTAGTGTATTGTGCAGTGGCAGGAACGTTAGCACAAGTTATACAAACAAATTTTAACAACTTCCTTGAATGCAACGTGCCACCTATTGAAAATTTAAGGGTATCAGTAATTGATGCAATTGGAGGAGTTGGACAAGTACTATACGTAATAATAGTTTCAATAGTAGATTCGATAGTATTTACGATAGCGTACTTCTTAATATTTGGTGCAAATAAACTTGTTAAAAAACTAATAAAATAAAAAACAAAAAGGCTTACTTAAAAACAAGTAAGCCTTAATTTTGGAGAAAAATGTTAGAGACTTTTAAAATAAATATGCTTTCAACCCTAACTTCAATGGGCATTTGGTATGATATATTGTATAACGCTTTTGGGGTAATTGCTATAACTTTAATGGTTATAACATACCAATTTAAGAAGCGTTCGAACATAATAAAAACGTATATATTTGCGACGGTAGGGTGGACGATTTATTTCTTTTTAAGGGGAGAATTTACAAGCTGTATATTAAACCTAATAGGGGTAATTCGTTCAATAATATTTTTACAAAGGGAAAAGCACGAGTGGGCAAATAGCAAATTTTGGTTATATTTTTTCTTGGTAATAATGGTCGGAGGAACAGGGTTAACGGTGGAAAAATGGACGGATATTTTCCCACTAATAGCATCAACTTTATCAACGATTGCATACTTTGTTTTAAACGTAAAACTACTAAAATTACTCAATATGGGTAACTCAAGTTTTTGGCTCACAAACAACCTAATTAACGGAACTTATGTAGCCGCAGTCAGCGACAGTCTATCAATAATATCCATAATAATATCATTTATAAGATACAAAATAGAAGAGAAAAAAAATCAAGACATTGCAACTTAAAAAATAAAAACGGTGGGGGTATATTTAAACCTGCCGTTTTTATTAACTTTTGTATAAATAAGCCTTGGGTAGTAAATAATATTTTTTACTAGGAGGATTTTTTATGGCAAAAAAGAAAAGACAAAAAGTACAAAAGTTATCAGACGTTGATTACAATAATTATATTATGAGTTTAAAAGATGAACGACCTACGAAAGTTATAGTTAATGAAAAAGATAAAAAATCTTAAAAAAGTAATTGAAAAATCATTTTTCATTTGTTATAATTAAAAAAGAGTTTTTTATTTTTATTTTACTAGGGGAAAATTTATGGTTGAAATAAAAGAAGTAACTAAAAAGCAGGAACTAAAAAAGTTTGTTTCTTTTCCAGTAAAACTTTATAAAGATTGTGAGTTTTACGTTCCATCACTATACGGTGATGAGATAAAAATGACGGATAAGAACAAAAATTTCAACTTAGACTACTGCGACTGCAAATGTTTTTTAGCCTATAAAGATGGTAAAGTAGTTGGCAGAGTTATGGGAATTAATAGCCATACTGCTAATGAAAACGCTTTAGAAAAGGAAGTTCGTTTTTCCCGTTTTGACGCAATTAACGATTTAGAAGTTTTTGATGCGTTAATTAAAGCCGTAGAAGATTACGGTAAAAGTTACGGAGCAAAAATTATTCACGGACCTTGGGGTTTTAACGATACTGATAGAGAAGGTATGTTGATAGACGGCTTTGATAAAATAAGCACCTATGCAACAAACTATTCTTATCCATATTATCACGAAAATCTTGAAAAATTAGGTTTTACACCTGAATCAAAGTGGGAAGAATGGCGTTTTATCATTCCATCTGAGCCTGATAAAAGAATAAGTGAACTTGCTAAAAAAATAGAAAAAAGATTGAACGTAAAAGACGTTGCAAGAACTATGTCGGTTAAAAAAATTCTTAAAAAATATGCCGACCAGTTTTTTGAAACGTATAACGAATCATACGGGCATTTGGACGGATTTATACCGTTTGAGGGGAAAGCAAAAGATAGTCTTTTATCACAATTTGCAACCATTATTAACGAAAGATATTTAAGTTTTATCGTTAATGAAGAAGGTGAGGTAGTTGCGTTCGGCGTAATGCTACCATCTTTAGCGAAAGCCCTTGTAAAAAGTAGGGGTAAACTTTTCCCAACAGGTTTTATTGGCGTGCTTTCTTCAATAAACAAGCCAAAAGCACTTGAAATGGCTCTTTTTGGTGTAAAAGAAAAGTATAAAAACTCAGGGGTAACTGCAATAATAATTGCAAACATAATGAAAAACATTATTGAAGATAAAATAGTTAACGTAGAGTCAAACCCAATGCTTGACACTAACTTTTTAATAAGACAACAATGGAAATTTGTCGACAAAGAAGTAATAAAAAAGCGTCAAACGTATAAAAAAGAAATTGTAAAATAAATTAAAGAGTAAAAAAGCACTTAAAAAAGTGCTTTTTTTATTTATTTTTCCTTGAAAAAGGGGGAAGTTTTGTGATACAATATACAAGTATAAATATAAATTTTTAATTTTAAGGGATGCCATATGAAAAGAACAGAATTAAAAAAGATTTTTTTAGGTAAAGAAGATTTTAGTGAAAAAATGGTTACAGTTACCGGTTGGGCAAGAACTATTAGAGACTCAAAGTCATTTGGTTTTATTGAACTTAACGACGGTTCATATTTTAAAAACTGCCAAATAGTTTTTGATAGGGAAAAAATAGCAAACTACGACGAAATTGCAAAACAAAACGTAGGCGCATCTTTAAAGATTGAAGGTAAGGTTATTTTAACGCCTGAACTAAAACAACCGTTTGAAATAAATGCAGATAGTATTGAAGTATTAGGCAGTTCAACTCCAGACTATCCACTTCAAAAAAAGCGTCACTCTTTAGAATTTTTAAGAGAAATTGCGCATTTAAGACCAAGAACAAACACTTTTAACGCAGTGTTTAGAATTCGTAGTGAAGCAGCGTATGCAATTCATAAATTCTTTAATGAAAAGGGTTTCGTTTACGTGCACACTCCAATTATAACTGGTAGTGACTGTGAAGGTGCTGGCGCAATGTTCCAAGTAACTACTTTAGACTTAAACAATATACCAAAAGATAAAGATGGTATTGACTATAAAAAAGATTTCTTTGGCAAACCTGCATCACTTACAGTATCAGGACAACTTGCTGCAGAAACTTATGCAATGGCTTTTTCTAACGTATATACTTTTGGACCAACTTTTAGAGCAGAACGTTCAAACACAGTTCGTCACGCAGCAGAATTTTGGATGATTGAACCTGAAATGGCGTTTGCAGACCTAGCTGACGATATGGACGTAGAAGAAGCAATGGTTAAATACATTATCAATCACGTTATAAAAACTTGTGAAGAAGAATTAAAGTTCTTAAATCAATTTGTTGACCAAGGCTTAATAGCAAGATTAGAAAACGTTGTAAACAACACTTTCAAGAGATTAAGCTATACTGAAGCCATCGAAATTTTAGAAAAGGTAAAAGATAGATTTGAATTCCCAGTATACTGGGGCGCAGATCTACAAAGCGAACACGAAAAGTACTTAACGGAAGAAGTTTATAAAAAGCCAGTATTCTTAACCGACTATCCAAAAGAAATCAAGGCATTCTATATGCGCTTAAACGACGACGGTAAGACGGTTGCCGCAGCCGACCTATTAGTTCCAGGTATCGGCGAACTTTGTGGTGGTAGTCAAAGAGAAGAAAGAATTGACGTATTAGAACAAAGAATGGCAGAAATGGGCTTAAATAAAGAAGATTACGGCTTTTATACCGACCTAAGAAAATACGGTGGCGTAGTTCACTCTGGCTTTGGTATGGGCTTTGAAAGAATGGTTATGTACCTAACAGGTATCGGCAATATTAGGGACGTACTTCCATATCCAAGAACGGTAGGAAATTTAGAATATTAATATGAAAATTTTAGTAGATGCATTTGGTGGCGATAACGCTCCTTTAGAAGTAGTAAAAGGCTCAATTGAAGCTTTAAAAGAAAACAAAGACTTTATTTTAAGTTTAGTAGGGGATGAGAATAAAATTAACGAAATTTTATCTACTTTAACTTACGACAAAGATAGGGTTGAAATAATAGATGCAAAAGAAGTAATCACTTGTGAAGAAGAACCAACTTTAGCTATAAGAAAAAAAGCTAATTCAAGTATAGTAGTTGGCTTAAAAACGCTAAAGGAAAATGAAGATTATAGCGCATTTATATCAAGTGGTAGCACGGGTGCGTTTTTAGTTGGCGCAACCTTAAAACTAGGTAGAATTAAAGGGGTATCAAGACCTGCTCTTTGCCCGATTTTACCAAGACTAGACGGCAAAAACGTGCTTTTATTAGACGCAGGCGCAAATGCTGACTGTAAACCACAAAACCTAGTGGAATTTGCAATAATGGGAACGGAATTTGCAAGATTAAATTTTGGCACGGAAAACCCAAAAGTATATTTACTTTCAAACGGAACGGAAGACAAAAAGGGCAATATGCTTAATTTAGAAACCTTCCCGATGTTAAAAGAAAATGATAAAATTAACTTTATCGGTAATATGGAAGCAAGGGATTTACTCTCTTCTGATGCTGACGTAGTAGTTGCCGATGGGTTTAGTGGAAATATTGCGCTTAAATCTTATGAGGGTGCAGTAAACACCGTGTTAAAAGCCTTAAAGAGCGAAATTATGGCATCAACAAGTGCAAAAATCGGCTATCTTTTTATGAAAAAGGCGTTTAATAATTTAAGAGCAACCCTTGATTATTCTAGTCAAGGTGGGGCAATCTTTTTAGGAACGCAAAAGATTATAGTGAAAACACACGGTAGCGCAAAAGCAAAAACTTTCAAAAATGCCGTTTTACAAGCAATTGAAGTTGCAAAAAGTGGCGTAGTAGAAAAGATGAAGGAAGATTTTAGCTTAAGTGGCGAGGAATAAAATGATTTTTGAAATAGCAGAAATTGAAAGAAGAATAGGGTATGTTTTCAGGGATAAACTACTACTTAGAAAGTGTTTTACCCACGCATCATACGCCCACGAACAAGGGGAAGAAAATAATGAACTATTAGAATTTTTCGGTGATGCTATTTTAGATTATATCGTTACTGAATATCTAGTAGAAAACGAAAAGGGTGACGAAGGCGTTTTAACTAAAAGAAGGGCAGAATTCGTAGCAAAAACCCCTCTGCAAGAAGCCGTATTTAGTTTAGGGTTAAATAAGTACCTGCTTTTAGGCACGGGGCTTGCTAAAAATCCTAATTATGAAGATAAAATGTACTCAAGTTTATACGAATCCTTAGTTGCAGGGATATACATAGACGGTGGCGTATTAAACGCAAAAAAGTTTATAATTAATACCTTAATAAAAAACAAAAAGGTTTCAAAAAAGGTAAAAACGGAAAAAGTTCAAGATTTTAAAAGTAAGTTTCAAGAACTAGTTCAAAAGAAAAAACTTGGTACAATTAGATACGAAGACGTAAAAAAAACGGGTCCAGACCACGCACCGACTTTTGAAGTAGCGTTATATTTAAACGACCAAAAGATATCAAGTGGAAAAGGACAAAGCAAAAAACAAGCAGAAATGAAGTCGGCAGAAAAAGCCCTTCAATATTATAAAAAAGGTAGAAAAAGATGAATTTTGAAAAGGTAGAAGTTTACGGATTTAAATCATTTGCAGATAAGTCTGAAATAAAATTCGGCAACGGAATAACTGGTATCGTTGGACCAAACGGCTGTGGTAAATCAAACGTAGCCGACGCTATCCGTTGGGTTTTAGGGGAACAATCTGCAAAAACGCTCCGTGGAACTAGCATGCAAGACGTTATTTTTAGTGGTACGCAAAACAGAAAGTCCCTTTCTTATTGTGAAGTATCTCTATTTTTTGATAACTCAACTAAGATGTTTAGTTTAGACTATAATGAAGTTATCATTACTAGAAAACTTTTTAGAAGTGGAGAAAGTGAGTACTATATAAATAAGCAACCTGCAAGACTAAAAGATATAGTTGATTTACTTCGTGAATGTGGCATAGGTAAAAACGGTTATACAATTATAGGACAAGGTAAAGTTGAAGAAATAATGTCAGCAAAACCTGAAGATAGAAGAGCTGTTTTTGAAGATGCAACAGGTATTTCAAAATTCAAACAAAGAAAGGTAGAAACGGAAAGAAAGTTAGAAAGAACAAAAGAAAACCGTCTACGCTTTTTAGATATAATAACGGAAATTGAAAATCAATTAGCCCCACTTGAAAAGCAAGCAGAAAAGGCAAAACAGTACTATGAACTTTCTGATGAATTAAAGCATCACGAAATCAACGTTTACATAGCAAAGTTAGATAACGTTGGTGAAAGAAAGGAAAAAATCAACAAAAGAATAGACGGTCTTAACGAGGCAATTAATCTAAAACAACAAGGCTTAACTGACGCGCAAAAAGCGTATGAAAATATTTTAGACGAAATTAATACCTCTGACAGCAAATTAAACGCTCTTCAAAGTGAACTACTTGAAAAGAGGGTAGGACTTGAAAAACAACACGGTGAAATTCAGTTATTTAAAGAAAAAATCGGCTACCTTGAAGAACAACTAAATAACGGCAAAAACAGAATAGAAAATAATAAACAAATTATTGAAGAGTTAACCGATAAAAAAGAACAATTTAAGGTTAACGTAGACTTAAAGGAAAAGGAAAAAGAAAATTTAGAAAGAGAGTATGATAGCGTTTCAAAAGAACTATTAAAAATTTCTTCTGAAATTTCACTTGGGGAAGAAATCGCAAACGAAAATACCCAAAAAATCATTAAATCTTTGGAATCTCTTTCTGATATAAACGTAAATAAAGGAACGCTAAGCGTTGAAAAGAACAACCTTTTAGCACGTAGAAACGAAATAACTGAAGGGTTAGGTGTTTTATACGCTAAACGCGACAAGCTTTTTGGAGAAAAGGAAGGTTTAGATAAAAAAATAACCGATTTAGACCTTTTAATCTACGACCAACGTGGCAGAATAGCCGATAAAGAAGATGAAATTAGAAATGCTAACGAAGAAATTAGCAAGGTTGAAAATGAAATTTATAACCTAAATTCTAACATCACAATGCTAACTACAAGGGCAAACTTCTTTAAAGGATTAAAAGAATCTTACGAAGGATTTATGCCAGCAGTAAGAAAATTACTTCAACACGCTAAAGAAAATAGAGGGTTAAAAGCGAAAATACAAGGGGTAGTTGCTGAAATAATTAAAAACGACTCTAAGTATGATATTGCTCTTGAAACTGCGTTAGGTCAAGCGTTACAAAACATTGTAACTGAAAATACTGACGACGCAAAATTCTTAATTAACTACTTAAAACAAAACGAAATAGGAAGACTAACTTTCCTACCTATAACCTCAATAAAACCAAGAATAAATAGTGATGCAATTATTAGAGCAAGCAAAGAAATAGGCGCATTAGGACTAGCAACTGATATTGTTTCATACGACGATAAATATGAAAACGTAATATCAAACTTACTTGGAAATACTTTAATTTGTGATAATATAGTAAACGCAACGAATATTGCAAATAAATATCGTTTTGCATTTAAAATAGTTACTTTAGACGGTGACGTTTTATCAACGCAAGGTGCAATGACGGGTGGTTTTAAAAAGCAAAGTGTTGATGGACTACTTTCTAACGACAGAAAGCTTGAAGAAATTGCTGAAAAACTTATCGTTAAGCAAAAAGATATGGAAAAGGCTAAAGAAACAAAAGTTTCTTTAGAAGAAAGAAGGGATAAAGCTACCGACGAACTTTCTTTCCTTAACGAAATGTATCAAAGTAAGCGTGAAGAATTTGCGCTACTTAGAGAAAAACTATCAGTTACTGAAAACGCTTTAATTGAAATCAATAAAGAGGTAGAATCAGACAATGATTTTATTGAAATTATTGATAAAAAGATAGAAAAATTAGATAAAGACTACGAAGCCATTAAATCAGGTAGCGCTAAGCTTGAAGAAGATAAAAACCTAGCAACAATCTCTGCAAACAAAAAGCAAGAAGAGTTTGAAGATTTAAAAGCAAAAAGAGATTCTTTAAGCGTTGAAAGCACACAGTTACAAGTAAAAATCACTTCATTAAAGAGTGAAATCAGTCAAATAGAAAGTGAAATCTTTAGACTTGGTGGCGAAATTAGCGACTTAGAAAAGACAAATAAAGACATTGAAAGTAATAACGAAAATTTAAGCGTTGCGCTTGAAAACTTTAGGTTAGAAAGTGAAAAAGTAACCTTTACTAAAGAAGAACAAGAAAAGGTTAACGCGCTTAGAGATAAAATAACTTCAATGCAAAATAGAAGGGAAGAATTAAAAGCCGACCTATCTAAAAAGGACGTTGAAAGACAAAGTTTAACTGATGAAATTACTCTTTTAACTGATAAAAAGCACCAAGAAGGTTTGCTACTAACAAAAATTGACGCCGATATTGAGTATGCTGAACAAAACATTTGGGAAGATTACGAGTTAAATTATGAAATGGCGCTTGAATTTAAGGAAGAAGGTTACGACCTAAAGACTGGTGAACAAGAAGTTAACCGTATAAGAAAAAAGAGAAGTTCACTTGGTGAAATCAACGCAAACGCAATTGAAGATAGCAAAGCTCTTCGTGAAAGATATGAAGAATATAAAACTCAAGAAAACGACTTAAGAGAGGCTGAAGATGACTTAAAAGAAGCTTTAGCAACTATTAAGGCTGAAATGCTTGAACAATTTAACGAAGGTTTTGAAAAAATTAACGAAAACTTTAGTAGAATATTTAAAGAATTATTCGGTGGTGGTAGAGCAATGCTTGAACTTGACTATACCGATACCGACGATAAGCTAGAAGCCGGCATAGAAATTATAGCCGAACCACCAGGAAAGAAACTACAAAAACTATCTCTTTTAAGTGGTGGCGAAAAGGCTTTAACTGCAATAGCAATTCTATTTGCAATCTTAAAACTTCGTCCAATGCCATTCTGTGTACTTGACGAAATTGAAGCGGCACTTGACGAAGCAAACGTAGACAGATTTGCAAAATACTTAAAGAAATTCTCTGAAGAAACGCAGTTTATCGTAATTACGCACAGAAAGCCAACAATGGTAATGGCAGACGCACTATTTGGTGTAACAATGCAAGAAAAGGGCGTAAGTAAATTAGTATCAGTTAAACTTGCTGATATCGTAGAAGAAGAGGCTTAAAAACGTATGGGGTTATTTGGAAAATTTAAAAAAGCACTTAATAAAACCAAAGAAAGTTTTTTATCAAAACTTGACGACCTTTTTAAAAGAAGTTTAGGCGACGACTTTTTTGACGAACTTGAAGAACTTTTAATTTCATCAGACGTAAGTGTAAAAACTTCAATGGAAATTGTAGAAAATCTTCGTGATAAGGTAAAGGAAGAAAGGTTAAAAGATAAAGACTACGTTATAGAAATTTTTAAAGAAGAACTTACTAATATGCTCCTTGAGGCTTCTGAAATTGAAATTGATACACCTGCTATAATAATGTTAGTAGGGGTAAACGGTGTTGGCAAAACTACCACGATAGGTAAACTTGCAAACAAGTTTATTAAAGAGGGTAAGTCAGTTACAATCGCCGCTGCAGATACTTTCCGTGCGGCAGCCGCCGACCAACTTTCAGTTTGGGCAGATAGGGCAAAGGTAAGAATAATTAAACACCAAGAAGGTGGCGATCCTTCTGCAGTCGTATTTGATGCAATAGCTTCTGCAAAAGCAAAGGAAACGGATATTTTAATTATAGATACAGCAGGTCGTCTTCACGTTAAGGCAAACTTAATGGAAGAACTAAAGAAGATGGATAGAATTATTAAAAGAGAATATCCTGAAGCAAACCTTTATAAACTAATGGTTCTTGATGCTACGACTGGACAAAATGCGTTTACTCAAGTAGAGGCATTTGATAAAGATATAGGCATAGACGGTTTAGTTTTAACAAAACTTGACGGCAGTGCAAAGGGTGGATTTATAATTTCACTTTCAAGAGAATTAAACGCCCCAGTTTGCTTTGTCGGAACGGGCGAAAAGATAGACGATATCGAAGATTTTGATGCAGAAGAGTTTATTGAAGGGCTATTTTAAAAAACCTTGTAAAAACGCTTGACAAAAAAATATATATGAGTAAAATATAGGTGTAAAGTAAATTTGCTTTACACCTTTTATTATGAGTAAAGAATTAGAAATAGTTGAATTATTTTTGCAATATAAAGATTTGTTAACAAAGCACCAACAAAAACTGGTAGAAGATTATTACGTTTTCGACCTATCTTTAGGGGAGATTTCGGAAAATTTTAATATATCCCGTCAAGGCGTATACGACGCGTTAAAAAAGGCAAAAAACCAACTATTTGAATATGAAAACAAGTTAAAATTAAAAGAAAAGAACGATTTATTAAAGACAATTCATCAAAACCTTTTAGCAAAAGGCTTTAAGGAAGAAGCAGAAGAGATATTAAAGGTAATAAAGTAAAAAATGGCAATATTTTCATCTTTAAGTGAAAAACTAAATCACGTATTTAGCAAGTTGACCAAGCACGGCAGACTAACCGA
>SVHJ01000033.1 GCA_015055835.1 Clostridiales bacterium
CGCTTGGTAGGAACAGTCCAGCGTCTTTGACTATTAGCGTTTGCCATAATTAAATCTCCTTAAAATTTTATTTGTTTACCCGTTATACCGATAGTTCAGTGTGCGCCTACATTTTTCAAGGGTTTTAGCCTTTACTTTTCAGCTATTAAATTGTGTTTTTTAATCAGTAGTCAGTGTGGCTTTACGAAACACTACGTTTCAGGCGATAATGCGTAGGCGGCCACCTTAATCGAATCGCATTAAATCGGAAAATGTTGCTCACTACGAACTATGATTATTTATCAGGGTGTGAAAGCCTAAAAGTGCAGACATTAAATATAGGAACTTTCACATAGGGTTAGATACCGAAAGGATATATCCGAACGTGCATTTTTGCTTTGACACGTGCGCCTTCGTAAACGTCGCCATCTGCTGAAAAATGTTTATTATAGATTTTGTCAATTTCGTGACATCTCTTATAATAAGTATCGTGGCTTAACGCCAAAGTCTGATTGATTATATTGTGCGTAAAGCAAACGTGTTGAACGACAATATATTTATCTGTGCGATAGACGTTTTTGTTATCCTTTAATTCGGTAATGCACGATTCAAAATTCTTTAATTGACTTTTTGACAGCAATTAGTTCACCCCCTTTGCCGGCTCTGGCTGGTGTTTCGCAAAATAGTCGGTAAGATATTTGTTTAATTCCGTTGCCTGCTTTGCGATATATTGAGTTGAATAGGACCATTTGTCTGCTAAACTTTCCCACGTATGATTGTTGATATAGAGTTCTATATACAAGTCATACAATCTTATAGGAGCTTGACATATAGCGGCTTGATACTTTTCAGCAAGCACGGCTACTCTTGATTTGCCTAATATGGCTTCGTATGCGTCTAGCTCTTTCTTGCGTGCATAGTAATATTTAAGTTCACTCAACTCAACTTGAACTTCGCTTTTTGCCATTGTCTTTCTCCTTAAGATTTTTTAGGTTTTCCACAACCCTTACACTTAAAAGGAGTGGGAAAGGACAAGTGTGAACGATTTTTATAAAATTTCTTCAATTTTTTTAAGAATTTTTTTTATTCGCTTAACTATTGTTGTTCTATCAACGCCAAATTCATTAGCAATTTCCGAGTGTTTTTCGCCTTTGAAATAAACTCTTTCAATTAAAATTCTTTCTTCGCTTGATAACTGCAATAGTGCTTTTCTTAACGCATCTATTTCTTCCGTTTCTTCAATACGTTCCTGTGCCGATTTTTCCTTGCTTATAAACTGAAAACCGTTTTCTTCTAAAACTTCTAAAGACGTATTGTTTTTTCTATTACGCCAATCGTGTTTCCAATCATTACGTTTGCTTTCTTGAGTTATAATTTCGTATTGAGCTGCGAAACTATCTTCAACTTCGAGTTCTACAATTTTGCCATTGATTTCATACTTGATTTTTTTCATTGTCTATGCTCCTAAAAATTTGAATTAAAAAGCCCGAATCGGTGAACTAAATCACTTTTCGGGCTAAATAATTCGTTTTTAGGGCATAAAAAAAGACCCAACAAAAAACTAATCATAAAAATGATTTAGTAATCTGTTGGGCCTTGCGAGTTTTTTATTTCTATCAAAACCTTGCAACAAATAAAACAGTTTTATATATGGTTAGACAGTGGTATTCTGTTTCCTAACTACTTTATAAAAAACCGATATTAAATTTTTCCAAGAAGACTATACTGCTTCTTTATTACATTTTGAAGTTTGAACAGAATTTTTCGTAACAACGACTTCAACTTGTTCTTTGCAAGCAGGACATTGCATTTCTACAATAGAGCCTTCTTCAGCTTTACATAACCTTTTGCCACAAACAGGGCATACTGCAAAATACTTCATATATCGTTTCTCCTTTTTCCACATTATATATGTTTTGGATTTAGTAAACTATTTGTGCAGGTTGGAAAAAGTCCTAACACCAAGTAAACCACATATATAACATCTAATGTTCATTAACCCAGAACCAAGATATAAAGGGGTTATTCTTTGTCTAATATCTGCACCCCATACAAATCCGAGAAGAATAGTTTAGATTTTCCTATACCTAAATATCTTAAAGGAATATTCTTCTCTTGTAGCCTGTCCGTAATTTCAACATAATGACCTTTATAGTAAAAGGTAGCCTTTACCAACATACCTTTTTCTAATTGCGTTATAACTTCCGAAAGAATTTCTTGCTGTTCTTCCGATAATTCACGCTTTGCCACTCTAGTTAATTTTTCTTCTTTGGCTTTTAATGCTTCCTTTAATCCTTTCAAGGCATCAAAGGGCATAAACTGTTTGGCACGTTCTTGTCTATTCACTATTATGACCGCCTATAAGTAAGTTTCTTTCTCTTGTAGTCGCACCTTCCTGTAAATCTGAACAACGCAGAACAGCGTTTCTACCATATTTGTCTTGCAACTCTAAAACAACGGATTCACGCTTTTTTTCTTTTTCTACTTCTTCAAAGTTTGTAAACAAATCATATCCTTCGCAGCCTTCGTCAACTAAACCATTAAGACTAATTCCTAATCTACGAATAGGGCAATTTATTCGTGTGCTTTCGTCATATAGCCCTGCAACTACTTCGTTTATAACCGAATATCTGCTAGTGGCATTGATAAGTTTTATACTTTTACCGGTAGGTGCTGCAACATCTTTAGAATAACCAACGTAAATTGATACGCTTGTGGCTATAAGATGCTGTCGCATAAGGTCATGGCAAGCCTTTAACGTCATTTCGCTTAATACTAATTTCGCTTGACTGAAAGGGTAATCTTTGAAAAGAACCTGCGAATTTGAAATTGACTTGCTTTTTTGCTTATACGATTTAATATCTGACATTAAACAGGTTTCCTTGCCCCAAGCGTGGTCTATTATAAGTTCAGCGTTCACACCAAACACTTTATATAATTTCTCTGGCTGGGTTTTAGTTATACCTTCCATATCAAATATTCCCATACGGGCTAACCTATTTGAAATTCCAACGCCAATTCCCCAAAAATCGGTTAGTGGACGGTGTTTCCATAGGCTTTCCTTAAAGGTTTCTTCTGTTAATACGCCCAAATGGTCTTTTGCTGTTTTTGCAGTTATATCAAGGGCGATTTTTGCTAAATATAAATTAGTTCCTATACCACAAGTCGCTGGTATATGCTTTTTCTTTGCAATCTCATCTAATAGCATTTTTGCGAACTGTTTAGCACGCATATTATACATTGAAAGATAATCGGTTACGTCTAAAAAGGCTTCATCTATAGAATATACATATATATCTTCGGGCGACATATATTGTAAATAGATTTCGTATATATCAGCAGCGTATTCTATGTATTTTTTCATACGGGGTTTAGCCGTTATATACTTAACATTGTTAGGAATTTCATATACACGACAACGATTTTTTATACCCAATGATTTCATTTTAGGGGTTATTGCCAAGCATACAGTTCCTTTACCACGACTATCATCTGCAACTACTAAATTCGTTTCAAAAGGGTTTAACCCAAGTTCAGCACATTCTACTGATGCAAAGAAAGATTTCATATCAATACAAAAATAAATTCTTTGCTTTTCCATTACAATACCTACGCAATTTTTCTATGCACTGATATAACTTCACCGAAAGGACAGAATATAGGATTTATTAAATCGGGTGTTCTGCCATTTTCACGACGTAGTATTTTATTTCCGTCTATCTCTAAATATCTACGAACAGCCATAGTGCCATCTTCAAACATAACGGTTATTATAGTATTATTTTTTGGCGTTTCTATCCTTTTAACAAAAAGAGTATCGCCATCATTTATACCTGCTTTTTTCATACCGCTTCCGTTTGCAAACATAATAAAGTATTTATCTTCAAGTTTGCCAATATTATCATTGTTATAATCATTTAGTAAGAAAGCCGAATTAAAAGCCATATACTTTTTAACATTAGTGTCGCTAAATAAAGCTTCAACTTTTTCTTTCATATAATCGCCCCCTTATTTATATATTGTGTATTACCTTATGAACAACGCCAAGTATAACGCAGTTTTTAGTAACTATATCTGGATATGTTTTCTTTCCATTTTCGTCAACGGAATCGTTTGCTGCTCTTAATATGATTTTATCTTTTTGTGGTATATAAATTTTTGCAGTTGCTTCATCATCAATTAAAGCAATAACAGTTTCGCCTTTTTCAGCACAATTTTGTTTCTTTGCAATAATTAAATCTCCGTCATATATTCCTTTACCTATCATACTGTAACCCTTTGCCCTTAAAATAAAGTTTTCAGAATTACCAAATATTTCTACGGGCAACTGAAAAGTTCCTTCAACGTTTTCTTCTGCGAACATAGGCGTTCCACAAGCAACTGCACCTACTAAAGAAGTGGGTTTAGTTTTGCCTTTGAATAATCTAGTATCAATCGCAATAACACCATCATCATTTTTACGTAACATACCACGCATTTCTAATTGCTTTAAGTATCTGGCAACAACGCTTTTACTTATTCTAAAACGTGTAGAAATTACACTATAAGACGGGGAAACGCCTTTATCTAACTGATATTCCTTTATGAAAGCACTCATTTCGTTAATTAAGGGTTCATTAAAAGGTTTCATAATTTTCTCCTTTGTATTTAAGAGAACAAGCCGTTCTTTTATTATATATTAGCATAATGAAAAAATTTAGTCAATCGCAAAGGGTGATATTTTGAAAAATTTTGGTATTAAAAATTTTTATAATTATGACTAATATTGTCATATTATTTTTGGTAGAATAAAGGGTTTAATCTTATAATGTAGAAAACTGTCAAAAAATGGCAGTTTGTTTGATTGCTTAATTGATATAATATAATGTTTTATGTCGCATATTGTAGAAGATTGTCAAATTATGGCAATCTTTTTATTTTTTTAGAACTTTAACCCTTAATGTTTTCTCTCTTTCTTTGGGGGC
>SVHJ01000034.1 GCA_015055835.1 Clostridiales bacterium
TAAAGTATTTGCCTTGCTTATATACAAGATTATCCCAGTCTTCGTCATATTCGGGAACTACTAAAAATGAAAAGCATTCACCAAAAGACGTAATTTCGTGGGTAATAGCGTAAACGGTGCAGTTATATTTGAGTTCTATTTCAGCCATTTTGTTGAAAAGTTCGTTTTCTTGATAAACCCAAAAACCTGCAAAGTTTTCAAAAAAGCAAGCGTGGTCGCTTTGTTCTGAAAAAGCTTTAATGTATGGTTTATAAATACCAAGTTTTTCCATAAGGTCTACAGCAAGTTCTTTTCTTTCTCTAATTTCAGTTTTCATAAATTTATATCTCCTTAATTTTTTTATCTAATTTCTATAATGCCTTCGCTATATTCGTGGAAACCATCAAAGCGAAGTTCTTCGCCAAAACGTTCATAATCTATATAATTGTCTAAATAGTCTGGAATATCGTGGCAGTCGTGTAATAGTTCATAGCCGATATCATACCAACTTCGGTTTTTGTATAGAATTATGTCGTCATCCCAACGTGAACCATTTCTTTCTACAAGACTTTCAAAGTCATCATAGGAATAAACTTCTAAATACGCAAGAAATGTTTCGTATTTGTAATCGTCATCAAGGATGCCAGATTCTTTTAATGTTTCAAAAAGTTCTTGTGGATTGCAGTAATCCCAATTTTTACTATTAGACGGAATACCTTCAATGTCTTGTATAAACAATTCTTCATCAATGCCTTCTAATTCAAAGCCTTGCTTTTTAAGTTCTTCTTCAATTTCGTCCCAGTCAGAATAATCTGACAGGTCTAACCATTTAGAACCTAAAGCCCGTTCGTTACATTCGTTATATGAACCCCAAGAGCCTATAACTACACTAATTTTGTCGCTAATCATTTTTTTATCTCCTTGTTTTTATTTTTCTTTTTAAGTTTTCAGCCAATTCTAAAAGCATTTCTTTTATGGCATCAGCATCATCTATTAAAGTTCTAATGGATTGTGGAACACCACTAACTGTGTGTCTATTTTCAATCCACATTTCAGCGTGTTCGTCTGCATCAAAGTCTTCAGCATATTCAACAACATTGTTAATAAAGTCTTTTTTATCTACGCAGAAGAAGAAATCTTCGCCGGCGGGAGAGAACTTTTCTAATTCAACATCATTTTTATATTCGTTGATAGACCAATCTAATTTTTCGCAAATTTTTTCAATACTTTTGTTCATAACTTTTAATCACACTCCTGAAAATCATCTATTTTTATTTTTTCAAAAGACGGACCATATTCAAAATACAGTCCGTTTTTATCTTCATAAAGGTCATAATCGGTAATAGATATTTTTCCACGATTAGTTACGACTAACGTCACGACGTTCTTTTCTCTATTAAGGAAATAGATATTAAAGGTGACAAATTCTTCACCATCAAAGTATTGAAATTCTTTTAAGTAATAAAGTTCTTTCATTTTACATCTCCTTATTTATCTGCTAATTTATACCAGATGTCGTATTCAAGTTCGATTTCTCTAATTTCATAAGAACCGTTCTTTTCAAATTCAACTTCACGGTATTCTGTTATAGAACCTTTATATTCATTTGGTCTGCTTGGTATTGAATGACATTCTTTAATACAATCTTCAAACACTCTAATATACGGTTTTCCATTTTTGCCTACACAGGCGATAATTAAATCTTTATCGGTTTTATATCCGATTCCTGTGATTTTGGTAAAATCACTTTTACCACTTCTGGTTACTGAGTAAACTACTTTTGTCATATATTTGACTCCTTATTTTGTATTTGCCTTTCGGCAGGGGCCAAGTAGCATGGGGCAAAGATAATTGATTTACCTTTTAATGCTTATAGCCAGAAAGCAAGGATTAAGACAAAAAATAATGCGTAAAATAAAAGAACTCCCTTAATAAAGGAAGTCCTATTAAAATCAAATATAACGGTTTCAGTATTATTTTTTTCGCCTTACTTTGTGATTTGACTTATGCTACGATAAGCCACAACGAATGGCAAATAAGGAGCTTGCGAATTATAATTTATTATGTACCTTTTTCTAATAGTTCAATTACGCTTTGTTTGATTATTTTCCACGCACGACCTATTTTTACACATTTAACTTTCTTTTCTTTAATAATTTTGTATCCACAAACTTTGTCTATACGTAGTATTGTTATCATTTCCTTGAAAGTAAGTATTTCTGGGTATTCTGCAATTAACTTGAAATTATTTTTTTCTTTTCTTGTTTTCATAATATTTTTTCCTTAAAATTTAATAGAATATTTTATAAATTTATTCATACGCCTAAACTATGTAAAAGCATATAAAAAATGAGGTGACTTAGAACCCTAAAAAAGTGACGAATTTGTAACGAATTTGTAACAAATTTCTGCAAAAAAAATGCGAATACCATATAAATATCGCTTTTCATTTTTAATCCTATCTAGAACGCAAAATTGCGAAAATAAGCCGTTTTTGACAGTTTTTCATTAAAAAACAGCCATTTTTAACGATAATTATAAATGATTAGGGATGATGCAAAATGACATTTTTCTGACGCTACGGAACCAAAGGCCAGGAGTTCGAATCTCTTACGGCGCGCCAACAAAAAAGGGTAACCCAAAGCGGTTATCCTTTTTTGTTGTTGTGTCTAGACGAGTGAACTGTTTGTTTAAGTAAAGCGAGAGATGACAAGGTAAAAAACAAAAACAAACAGTTCGGCTATGCCATCGTAGCAAAGCGTAGATGTATCTCTTACGGCGCGCCAACAAAAAAGACTACCTTATGTGCGTCACTCTTAGGGATTTTTTAGACATTATAAAAGACTAACGAAAACTTCGTTAGTCTTTTCATTTTTGCTTGCAAAAACACACAACTTAACTTTGTTAAGTATAGTGTGCTACACTTTTGTTATCTTCCACCTGGAATATATGGCTCTGCAATTGTTTGCCCATCCACTATAACAGTAAACCAATCACAATTAGTAATAGCATCTTTTACATCGTTAACAGCTTGTTTAGTAACAACTAATTTTTCTAATGTTTTAGGAATAGAATATGCCACAAATATCGCTGTGCAAGGTGCAGAATACGAATCTATGTTTGAGCCATTATACGTTATTCGTTGAGTTCTTTCAATAAAATGCACACTTTCGCCTTGATATAAATAATTGCTACCGTTGTATGTGTACCATTTATTTTTTAAACTCCATGGCCCATATGGAATAGCATAAGAATATGACCCATAACTACGATAATCCCAACCACTTTCTATTACATCGTTTATAGTAACGGACATATCGAAAGTATGCTTGTTAAATAATAAACCGAGCTTTGAAGGCAGAGAAGAAATAGTTAGAATTTTTAAGGACGTGCACCCTGATAAAAGCCCATACTGTAGATATAAAATTGAATCTGGTATAGTTAACTCTATTAACTGTGTGTTATAGGCATATACTGTATTTAAAATTCTTATAATAGGTTTGTTTTTATAAATTTCTGGAGCAATAATTTTTGTTTCGTTTCCAGTATATGCAACTAAATCCCAACCATTCCCATATTCAACAAATTCATAGGCACTTAAATCATAAGAAGAATAGGCTGCATATAAAATAGTTGTATCATAATTATTGTAATATCCTGCCGTAAACCTTTCTTTACAATCTGGGTCAACAAACCATCCTTCAAAAAACAGTTCGCCTTTAGAGGGAATTGGTAAAACTACTCTATCTCCCAAAAGATACTCAACACAATCTATATCACATTGACCACCATTAGTTTCTAAATGAATCTTGTATTTTAATTTTTCTCCATAGCACTTAAACAATCTGTACAAACTGCTTTTTCTTCATAAGTTGCAGTTCCACCGCTACAATTTTCTGTTATAACATGCGTATTGTCATAAATACACGTTTTACTATGTGTACCATTAGAATTAGTTTTCCACCCACCATAACTATGGTTACCTAGTTCACCATATTCTTCGTTACAAGTTGTACATTTTGCCTTGTTTACACAGGTTGCAGTTCCACCACCATGTGCATTATTCTCTTTTGTGTCGCCACAATCACATTTTAGCCAATGCATAGTGTCAGAAGTTTGCATTTTATAGTCGTGTATGTGTGGGCTTTCGTTGCAAGCAACGAAACACAAACTGTGCGCACAAAGTAACATAGCTAAAGCCACAAATAATAGTCCTTTTCTTTTCATAAAAACCTCCTAAAATAAAAAAGTGCGCCAACCGAAGTCGACGCACAAAAACGCAGACTCCAATTGTCGCCAAACAATCTATCGTAGTATAGGTGAAACCTTACCATTAAGAAGGAGCCGCATTTTTACAAATTTGGTTTTCTTAATGGTATTGCCAAAAAAAGGTATAATATTCCTTTAAAAGAAAAAACACCTATGGCTACGAATATTCAGATTGTTTGGCATAATTAGTATATCACATATAAAAAATTTTATCAAGTAGTTTAGCGTGGTAAAAAGAAAACTCGACTTTTTACAAGTCGAGTTTTAAGTAAAGCGATATTGTTTGCATAGCAAACAGTTATATTTTGGCTATCGCCAAAGTTATATTAAATAAATCCTTAACTTGCCGTTAGGCAAATATAACTGCGTAGCAATATAACTTGTCGTAAGACAAATATCACAAATACGCAAGGATTTATTTAGTTGTCGCAATTCCCTAAGGGAAGAGCGACTATGGTGGTCTTTTTTGTTGTTGTGGAAAGAGAGAATTATTTGTTTTATAAAATGCGGGATAAAGCGTTTAACAAAAATTAAAAACGGCTTGACGGAGTGCGCCTTTAAGGATATAATTATAAAAAACAAGTGGAGGAATTTATGATAAAAGTTGCGGTTTTGTTTGCAGATGAGATCGGAAGA
>SVHJ01000017.1 GCA_015055835.1 Clostridiales bacterium
AAAAAGAACAACACAAGAAGTATTAGAACATCACATCAAATACTTACACGCAGGCGATTTAGAAGGCACTCTACTTGACTATGCTGATAACGCTATTCTAGTTAACATGGGTGGTCCAAAAGAAGGTTTAGACGAAATCAGAGCATTCTTTAAAGACTCTATCGCTAACTGTTTACCTGCAGAAACTACTTATGAAGACGTAACTACTTACGTTCACAAAGAAGTTGCTTACATTATTTGGAAAGCAGATTCTCCATTCTGCACAATTCCTTACGGTACTGATACTTTTATCGTTAAAGACGGTAAAATCGTATGGCAATCATTTGCTGGTATCATTGATTGGAAGAAATAATTACCTAAACGGTTTTTATAATTAAAATTTTTTAGAGGTGTTTTATGAAATTAGGATTTGGTGCTAACATTTGGCTTAGAGATAACCATCTTCAAGACTTTAACCGTATGTTAGACGATTTTGCATTGTTAGGATTCGATGGTATCGAATTTTACTACTTTGCTTGGGAAAATTACAAAAACAGAGTTGATACTTTTAGCAGACTTTTAGACATCCACGGCATTGAACTTTCTGGCTATTACGCTAAAGTTGGCTTTGGTTCTAAAGAAGAATTTGATAGAACTCTTGCTGACGTTAAGGATACTTGGAGATTTGCAAGAGACGTTGGTTCTAAGAATGCTATTTTAGACGAATGGGTAAGAGACCGTTACGATCTTTTAGCTATTCCTGAAGAAGCTAAGCCAGACAGAATTAAGTGGATGGCTGATACGGCAAACGAACTTGGCGAATGGGTTAAGAGTATGGGCATGCAAATGTCTTTCCATAACCACTGGGGTAGTATTTTTGATGAAGAAAAATTATTCCACGACTTTATGGCTCAAACTGATCCTAATCTCGTTCACTTCTGTATCGATACTGCACAAGCTAAGCTTTGTGGTTGGGACGAAGTTGAAAACTGCAAACGTTACGCTAAGCGTATGAGCTACGTTCACTTTAAAGACGTTAACTTTATCGGTAGAAAGAACGAAACTCTTTGGGAAGGTCACAACGTTCCTGATAACGGTGGTGGATATACCGTTGACTCTAGAGGTAGAATGATCGAACTTGGCAGAGGCGAAGTTAGATTAAAGGAATGTTGGGAAGCAATGAAAGCTGTTGGTTTTGACGGTTGGATTGTTGACGACCACGACCATACTGGTTACGCTGCTTACGACTCAGCTAAAGCTTGTAAAGATTACTTAAACTACGCTCTTAACATTTGGGGCGAAAAAGAAAAAGATAAAAGAAAATAATTAAACTTAATATTTTTAAGGAGATTTTAGAAAATGAAAGAAAAAATTAAATGGATAGGACACGGTTCATGGAAATTTATTACAAATAACGGTACTGTTATTTATATTGACCCATGGATTAACGGAAATCCTACTTGTAAACTTACTATGGAAGATTGTATGGACGCTGATTTAGTTTTAATCACTCACGGCCATGACGACCATATCGGTTGTGGTGACGGTCTTGATATCGTTAAAAAGGCTGGCGCTACTTTAGTTACTCTTCCTGATATCGGCTTATACGCTGCTAAACACGGTATCCCTGCTGACCAAAACGGTGGTGCAGTTCATATCGGTGGTAGCATTAGACAAAAGGACTGTATTATCCGTGCAGTTAACGCTTTACACTTCTCTGACATTTGGGGTTATGAATACAAAGACCACGGCGAAGTTTGCTTAGGTGGTGGTTGCTGTGGTTTCATTATCGAACCAGACGGTGGTAAATCAGTTTACTTTGCTGGTGACACAGGCTTATTCGGTGATATGAAACTTATCGGTGAAATTTACAAACCATACGTTTCAGTTCTTCCTTGTGGAGATAAATACGTTATGGGCCCTAGAGAAGCATCTATTGCAGCAGGTTTCGTTAATTCTCCAATTATGATTCCTGGCCACTATGACACTTTCCCTCCTATTAAGATTGATCACGAAAAATTCTTAGCTTTCTGTAAGGAAAACGCTCCTAACACAGAAGTTCACATGATCAACCCTAACGACGAATTTGAATTTTAATTAAAAACAAATAATATTATATAAACTTAAAAGGAGACAACTATGAGCGACATTATTAAAAATGAAGAAGCTATGACCTATTCTACACTTGGTAGAACTGGTTTTGAAGTTTCAAGACTTAGCTATGGTGGAACTGGTGTTGGTGATATGTACAGCAAAACTGAACAAGACCAATGTAACGAATGTATCGACCTAGTTTTAGAAAAAGGTATCAACTACTTTGATACGTCACCTTCTTACGGTCCAAGAGGACTTTCTGAAACAAGAATGGGTATCGCACTTGCTCGTGACAACAAGAGAAAGGGCGTTGTTCTTACTACTAAATGTGGTAGATTTGACGAAGGTGAAGTTGACGCTGCTAACTTCGTATTCGACTACTCTGCTAAGAGAGTTAGAAAGGAAATTGAAAACAGCTTAACAAGATTAAAGACTGACTACATTGATATTTACCAAATTCACGAAGTACGTCAAGCTCCATCTTTAACAATGCTTATTGAAGAAACTCTTCCAGAAATGGATAAGCTTCGTCAAGAAGGTAAGTGCCGTTATATCGGTATTACTGACTGTCAATTAAATATGTTAAAGTACGTTGCTGAAAGATCACCTTACGTTGATATGCTTTTAACTTTCTTACGTTACAACCTAATCGACCAAACTCTTGACGGTTATTTTGATGACTTAAAGAAGGAAAGAAACATTGGTATCGTTAACTCTTCAGTTATGTATATCGGTATGTTAGCACGTGGTATTCATACTCTTGCTCACCACAGAGCAGAAGACAAGCACGTTGAATTAAAGGCTGCTTGTAAGAAAGCTAGTGACCTTTGTGATGAATATGGCGTTGATATCGGCGAATTAGCAGTTCGTTTCGGTTGCGATTGCGGTTATGCTGATTCTACTTTAGTTGCTATGGGTAAACCTGCAAGATTCTTACAAAACTACGACTTATTCCGTAAGCCAATTACTGAAGCTGACAAGGAATTAATTGGTAAGGTTACTGAAATCTTAAAGGGATTCGATATGTTCCCAGACAAGACTTTAAAATTATAATATAAAAGGAATAATTAAAAGTTATGAAAAAGTTTACTGGTATTATTATACCGGTGACTACTCCGTTTGAAAAAGACGGTAGCATTAATTTTGACAACTTAAGATACAACATCAGAAAGTGGAACAAAACCGACGTTATCGGTTATATGTGTTTAGGTTCTAATGGTGAATTTAAAGCCCTTTCTGATGAAGAATCTTACGAAGTTGTTAAAACTGTTATAGAAGAAAAAGGCGACAAGTGTTTAATCGTAGGTGCAGGTAGAGAATCTGTACCTCAAACACTTGAATTTATCAATAAACTTTTACCTTTAAAAGATGCTATTGATTACGTTTCAATTATTACGCCTAACTATTTCCCTAAACTTATCGACGATAAGGTTATTGAAAACTTCTATACGTCTATTGCGGATAAGTCACCTATGCCTGTTCTTTTATATACTGCTCCAAGTTACAACAATAACGTAGGTATTTCCCCTGCTATTGCAAAGAAACTTGCTGATCACCCTAACATTTACGGTATGAAAGACACTTCTTCTAACATGATGGCTGAATACGTTGAAGCCGTTGGTGGTAGAGATGACTTTATGCTTATTGCTGGTTCAATCAACAATCTTATCCTTTGCTTAAAAGGTGGTGGTACTGCAGGTGTTGTATCTGCTGCTAACTACTTCCCTAACGAAAGTGCTGAAATAGTTACTTTATTTATGGACGGCAAAGAACAAGAGGCTGAAGAAAAGCAAATTGCTTTAAGAGCACTTCTTAAAGAAACGGGCGCAAAATACGGCGTTCAAGGTGTTAAGGCTTGTATGAACCTTTTAGGTTGGAAAGCTGGTTCACCAAGAACTCCTTATCTTCCACTTGAAGGCGAAGAATTAGAAGGCGTTCGTCAAGCATTTATTGACAACAAAATTTTATAAAACAAACTATTAAGACGGAGAGATTATGTTATTTTTATCTTTAGATTTCGGTACATCTTCAATTAAAGGCGTTATCGCCGA
Organism: Clostridiales bacterium; assembly: GCA_015055835.1. Classification (GTDB taxonomy): domain Bacteria; phylum Bacillota; class Clostridia; order Christensenellales; family Borkfalkiaceae; genus SIG381. The sequence continues at coordinate 4,125 of SVHJ01000017.1, forward strand.
TGAAAAAGCAAATATTTTACAAAGCGCAAAGGCAGAATATCCTTATCAAATTCTCCCTGGAGAAAAGAACGAATTAACGGATGCTGACCTTAAAAACGCCATCAAAAAGATGTGCGATTCTTTTGATAAAGATTTATTAGAGAAGGTTGAAGTTCTTTGTTACGACACCTTCTCACCTTCTCCTGTTTTTTTAGATGATGACGGTAATTTAACTTACCCTAACATTATCACTCACTTAGATAGACGTAGCAGAGCATACTCTAAAGTGGTTGATGAAGTTTTTGGTAACGAAAAATATAAAAATATAACGGGACTTTTACCTTTTGCCGGTGGTTGTTCTCTTATGACTTTATTATGGTTTAAAGATAACGAACCAGAAGTCATGAAGAAAACTAAACACATTGGGCACTTACCAACCTATTTACACTACTTATTTACTAAAAAATGGGCTGTTGACTTAGTAAACGCATCAATGCTTGGTGTTTACAATACCACAACTCAATCAGGCTGGTCAGAAGAAATTTTAGACGCTTTTGGTCTTCCTAAATACTGTTTTGATGAAATTGTTGAACCAGGCAAACCTTTTGGTACGCTTACTAAAGAAATGGCTGAGTTTATGGGATTAAGAGAAGGTATCACCGTTACTATGGGTACTAATGATATGGCTGCTGCACAAGAAGGCGCGCTTAACTTTAAGTCAGGTGACGTACTTAACTCTGCAGGTAGTAGCGATATGATAAGTATTTTAACTGATAAACCTGTTACAGACGACAATTATTATTTAAGAAACTCTGCAAGAAAGGGTATTTGGCAAATTTACTCTACAACTGCAGGTGGTTTTGCCGTTGAATGGTTCTATAACACTTTCTGTAAAGATTTATCAAGAAATGAATATTACGCTATGATTAAAGATTCTTTAGAAAACATAAAAGAACTTGAAGAGGGCTTTACCCCATACCTATCTGGCGATAGACAAAGTTTAGAAAAGAAAACGGCGTCTATAACAGGTCTTACTTTAGGTTCTACTAGAGAAAAGATTTTAGTTGCTATGCTAAAGAGCATTCAAAGCGTTTTATACGGCACAATTTGCCGTGCTGAAAAGTTCGTAACTTTCAATAAGACAATTAAAGTAACCGGTGGTATGGTTACAGACGGATATATGAAACTAAAAGAAATGGAAATGCCAGGTTATTCTTTTGAAAGAGTGGACGATTGTACTGTTAAAGGAAATATTTACCTTTCATTAGAAGGTTTAAATAAATAAAATAAATAAAAATTTTTTATACGAGGTATAGACAAATGCTTAAAAACAACAAATTTGTAGACGTTCTACACAATGCACACGACAACGGCTATGCTATCGGCGCTTTCAACATCTTCAACGAACAAACTGCTCGTGGTGTTATCGCTGCTGCTAACAAAGCAAAAACAGCTATTATTTTACAAACATCTGCTGGTACAGTTAAGCGTTTAGGTGCTAAAGCTTTAGGTGGAATGATTAACGCTATGAAAGCTGATGCTCCTTACGGACTTGCTCTTCACTTAGACCACTGTGGTGATGAAGAATTAGCTAAAGATTGTATCCTTAACGGTTGGGATGCAGTTATGATGGACTTTTCTCACTTCTCAATGGAAGAAAACATTGAAAAGACTAAGAGAGTTGTTGACTTTGCACACGAACACAACGTTGCCGTTGAAGGTGAAGTTGGTTTAGTTCTTGGTGTTGAAGAAGATATCGTTTCTGACGTTGAAAGATTAGCAGAAGAAGGCGAAACTGTTGAATATATCGAAAAGTCAGGCGTTGATGCTATCGCTCCTGCTGTTGGTACTGCTCACGGTGTTTATAAAGCTGAACCAAAACTTAACTTTGACTTAGTTGAAAAATTATCAAAGAGAGAAACTTCAGTTGTTATCCACGGTGGTACAGGTTTAAATGACGAAGCTTACAGAAAGTTAGTTGACTGTGGTGCTTCAAAAATCAACATTTCTACTGCTATTAAGTATGCTTACGCTGAAGGCGTTAAGAAATCAGCTGCTGAATTAGATATTCCTAAGTCTCCTATGAAGGCTGACGAAGTTATCGAAAAGTGTGTTGAAGAAGTTGCTTATAGACTAATCACATTATTTAGAGGTGACAAATAATGGCAAACTATTTTTGCGATTTACACTCACATACAAACCTTTCTGACGGCAACGATACAGTTGAAGAACTTATCGCTGCTGCCGTAAGAGAAGGCGTTAAAATTTTTGCATTAACCGACCACGACGTTCTTCCTCCTAAAACTATCATAGTTGACGGTAAAGAAGTTGACACGGTTGAATATGCTAAATCTCAAGGTGTTCTACTTGTTCCTGGCGTAGAATTCTCTGCTGAAACTTTAATTGAAGATACACATATGGTTTGTTTAGGTTGCGACTGGTCAAGTCCTGAACTAAAAGCCATTGAAGATGAAGTTAAGCAAAGCAAAATTGACGCTTACGTTGAACTTCTTGATAGATTAACTGCAAAAGGTATGCCACTTACTCTTGAAGAAGTTTTAGCATCTAGACCAGGTGTAACCCCTGATACACTTCAAAAGAAAATGATTTTTGATATGATTGCTAAAAAGGGTTATACAAAAGACTGGGCTGAAGCAAAACTTATGGTTAAGGCAGATAAAAGCCTTTCAGTTGATAGAAGAAAGCCTGATGCTTTAAGAGTATTAAAAGCCGCTCACGATGCTGGTGGTATCGTTATTCTTGCTCACCCTTACTTAATTGCACCTGAAGTTAACTTTGGTGGCAAAATGATGTCTAGAGCAGAATATATTCAAATTCTTATCGATAACGGTTTAGACGGAATTGAAAAGGTTTACCCTTACCACAAAACTTCTTCTATTGAAAAACGTCCTAACGAAGTTTTATATCAAGAAATTGAAGATATGTATGGTGATAAACTTCTTATCTCAGGTGGTTCTGACTACCACAATGATGCTAAGAAAGGTACTAAAAACCCAAGAGTTATCGGCGAAGCTGGTGTTGAAGAACCAAACGTAAACAAGATTTTAAGAAAAGTTTACGGTGAAGATTTTGATTATAAAAAGTTATAATTTTTATTTGGAGTAAATAGTGAACGATAAATCAGTTAAGGTTCTTGATAAAGCCATTGATTTAATTGAAATTATTTCAAGAGATCCTAGAGGGTTAAAGTTAAGCGAAATTACTAATAAATCTGGTCTAAATAAAACTACTGCTTATAGAATTCTATCTACTATGCTTGATAGAAAGTTTTTGGAAAAAGATGAGAATGGTTATTACCGTATCGGCAGTAAAATGCTTGAAGTTATAAGCTATTACATAAGTAAACTTGAACTTCAAACAGAATCTAGACCATATTTATGGCAATTAACTAATAAACTTCAACTTTCTGCAATCCTTGCAGTATTCTATAAGAATGAATCAATTCTTGTAGATAAAATGGAATTTATCCACGACCACGCAAACTTTAATGATTTTGGTATTAGACTTCCTGTTTATAGTACGGCTTACGGTAAGTGCCTTATGGCTACTATGTCTTCGGTTGAACTTGACTATCTTTTTGAAGAGATTGAACTTGTTAAACTTACCGACTATACTTTAACTAGTAAAGAACAAATACTAAAAGAATTAAAACAAATTAAAAAACTTGGTTATGCAATGGATAATGAAGAACACGAATACAACGAACGTTGTATAGCCGCTCCTATTTACGACTACCGTGGAGAAGCTATTGCGGCAATTACCGTTAGTGGTACGAACGCACAATTCTCTCCTGAAAAACTTCCTGAAATTATTAAAGAGGTTAAAAAAGCCGCTAAAAAGATTTCAGAAAGAATGGGTTATTACTCTTAACAAAAAAGCCACCTATAGGTGGCTTTTTTATTTTTAAAATAAAATGAACAAGATTTAACAAATCTTGTTTTTTTTGTTTTTTAGTTCTTTTTTTTGTTTTTGCTATAATTTGATATAAAAAGGACAAATTTTGCTATAATAACAACGAAAAACGCACTTTTTATGGCAATATTGTTAATTAAAAAATTTAACAAATCTTGTCTTTTAGTTGAAACAACCCACCAATTTTATTAAAATTTGTTGCAAAAACAGGCTAAAAAGTTTATAATTAAATAATAATAGACTTATAATAGATAATTATAATAAAAACTATATTAAAAATAACAAAAGGGGGTTTTTTATGAAAAAGAGATTTACAATTTTATTTGTAACTTTACTAGTAGTTGCCTCTACCCTATTCGCAGTTTCTATGACTTCGTTTGGTGGATTTGCCGCTACTTCTAAAAGAACACTTACTTTTTCTAACATGCAAGAGCAAACTATTGGCACTACCAAAGTCCAACTTAAAAATGAACTTGTAAAAACGGTTGAAAACCAATCTGCTCACGGTAAGATTTCAGTTATGACTGAAAACGGCGAAAAGTTTGTTAGACTTCAAGCAACTCAAGACACAGGCTTTTTTGCTTTAGACGGTGGTTTTACTGATACTGCGCTTCCTGGAACTTATAAAGTTAAACTTGTTATAAGATTAGGCAACGCAAACGGTGGAGATTATACACTTCAAGACGGCAACGGCAAAGATTTAGCCTTTAGATTTATTAGAAGTGGCTCTACTAAAGAAAAGACTGAAATTCTTCAAAATTTATACGCAGATTTAACTGCTGATGCAAACGGTTTTAAAACTATTGAATATCAAGAAACGCTTAACAACAACTGTACCCTTTTCTGGTTATATATGTATGCTACAACTGGTAGCTACGTTGACGTAAAAGAAATTACTATTGAAGGTAACTTTAACGCCCAACAATCTCAAACTGAAACAACTACTATTGCAGACGTTTATCTACCAAAAACTGGTATTGTTAACGCACCTATCGTAGTTCAAGAAGTTACTGACGTATTACCTAGCAAAACTGGTGAAAGACCTGCCGTTACACTTATTAACATTGATAAAGATATGAACGTTTTATCTTCTAACGGCGTTTTAACTACTGCAACTACTTTTATTGATGACTATAAAGCATCTCTTATCCCTGCATTTATAATTGATAGCGCTGATGAGGCTACTAAATTAGCTACTTTAATTAAAGAAAAAAATCTTATTGACTGCTACGTTGTTGCTACTAAAGAAAACGCTAACCTTGTAAAACAAGTTAGACTTGCTAACGACGTAACTAAATTAATTACAGGTGCACTTATTTTTGACGACTTAAATAGCGAAACTGCTCGTAAAGAAGCAAGAACTTTAGTTGTTGATAATATGAGTTTTGTTGCTATTTCTAAAGCACCTTTAACGGAAGAAGCTACTAGATATTTTAATACAAGACAAATTGCCATCTGGTCTTTTGCAAACAATAAAGCCGGCGTTTACCAAGGTATATCTAACGGCTATCACGGCATCGTAAGTGAAAATGCAAGTATGGTTTACGACGTTTACGAAAGCATTACTGAAAAAACCGTTAGTGGTAAGCCAGTAGTTATTGCTCACCGTGGCGTAAATCTTGATGCTGATAATCCATATCCAGAAAACACTATTATTGCTATTAAGGCTGCAAAAGAACTTTACAATGCAGACGCAGTTGAAATTGACTTAAAAACTACTAAAGACGGTCACTTAATTCTTATGCACGATACCGACGTGAAGAGAACTACTAACGGTGAAGGCGCATATTCAAGCAAAACTTTAGCACAAATTAAGGCTTTAACTGTTGATATTGTTCCTGGTAAAGAAACAAAAGTTCCTACTTTTGAAGAAGTTTGTCAAGAACTTCAAAACTTAGACGTTGTTGTTTACTGCCACATTTCTTCAGTAAGCAATAAAAATATGGGTGCTGCTTCATATTTAGTTGAAAAGTACGGAGTACAAGATAAAATTGTTTTCTTCTTATCTCACTCTACTACTAATATAAAATATAACTCAACCAACACTACTAAGGTAAGCGATACTACTTACGGCTTTACTAATAGAAACGTAGTAATGTCTGGTGCAATGTACGTTTTAGGCGACACAAGAGCATTTGAAACTTTAACTAACGTTAAAGATGCACTTCAAACAATGAGAACTAACCTTTGCCCAATCAACTTCCAACCACTTTTCTATCCTTATACTAAATATGCACCAGCAACTTACGATAGCCTTTGGGCAAATGATACTTTCTACTATCAATTAGCTTGTCGTGGTATGGTTTCTTCTCACTCAGTAACCGATACTTCTGCAACCTTAAATAGTACGCTTGTAACTGAAAGTGGTGCAATTGGCGCATTAACTAACACCCCACAATATACAACTGATTGGCATTATTATATTGATGCTACTAACCAAACTGTAAAAGTTGGTGAAACAATCAATCTTACAGCAAAAGTAAAACTTTGTAATGGTGAAGTTAGTGAAAAATGTGGAGTTATCTTCCTTGATAAAGAACTAACTGCAAAAGATGGTTCTTATACCTTAAATGAAGAAGGTACTGCTACTGCCATCTTCTACTTAGATAGAACTGCTTATGGCGAAACTTACCGTGTATATAGCTCACCTGTAACTATTACCTTTGCTGATGACAAGGGTGGTTGTGGTTCAGTAATCGGTGCTTTAAGTATCGCTACTAGCGTAACTTTACTTGGTGGTGCAATTCTAGTATTTAAGAAAAAGCACTAATTAATAAGATAAATTAAAAGCCATCTATTTAGATGGCTTTTTTATTTGCAAAAATTTAAAACAAAAAAGGCTATCATTTGATAGCCTTTTAATTTATCGTTATATTAGATAACTTTGTCTGGGTTTAGAATGTTCTTTTCATCAAATACTTTCTTAATACCCTTCATAATTTCGTGCTTAACACCTAAAGTTCTTACTAAGTATTCTCTCTTAGCATAACCGATACCGTGTTCGCCTGAAACCTTACCACCGAATTCTTCAGCCTTGTTATAAAGATCGTTAAATACGTCTTCTAAAACTTTCTTGAAAGCTTGGTCAGTTAATTCATCTTTACAGATGTAGATATGTAAGTTACCGTCGCCTGCGTGTCCAAATGATGGCATTCTTACACCGTACTTTTCACTTACTTCATAAGTGTATTTAATAAACGCTGCAACCTTATCTCTTGGAACTACTACGTCACATTCGTCCATTTCAGTAGTACTACCTTTGATTGCTTCTAGGAATACGCCTCTTGCAGTCCAAACCATTTCATTTCTTTCATCAGTATCAACGATAAATACGTCTTTAGCGCCAAGTTCTTTTAGTACTAAATCTGCAACGTATTCGTAGTCAGCAAGTACCCCTGCTTTCGTGCTACCGTCAAAAGTCATAAGAATATATGCAGGATAGCTTGTGTCAGGGAACTTTTTGCCGTTGTATTCTTCAGCAAATAAAATAGTTTCTCTTTCCATAAATTCGATAGCAGTTGGAATAGCTCTACTTGCGATAATGCTTGGAACACTTTCAATAGCGCCTTCTAAAGTATCAAATGGAACTAATAAACTGATTGAATGCATTGGCTTTGGTACTAGCTTTAATACTGCTTCAGTTACGATAGCTAAAGTACCTTCACTACCACAGATTAAGTTCTTTAAGTCATAACCACTACAGTCTTTAACAGTCTTACCACCAACCTTAGTGATTTCACCGTTAGGAAGAACTAAAGTAAGTTCTCTTACGTAGTCACGGGTTACGCCGTATTTAACTGCTCTCATACCACCAGCGTTTGTTGAAATGTTACCTGCAATTGTTGCAGATTTTTCACCTGGATCAGGTGGGTATAAAAGATTTTTGTCTTCTAAATATTTGTTAATTTCAAGAAGTAATACGCCTGGTTCAACAGTTAAAGTAAGATTCTTTTCATCAAGTTCTAAGATGTTGTTCATCATAGTTGTACAAATCATAATACCGTTATATAGCGCAACTGCTGCACCAACAAGACCTGTACCACTACCTCTTACAACAACTGGAATATTGTTTGCGTAAGCATATTTCATAATAGCAGAAACTTCTTCAGTAGATTTAACAAAAATTATGATATCTGGCTTACCGTAAGCACCACCTAGTTCGTCGTGGCAGTAATCTTCAGTAATTTCTTCGCCATAATAAACTCTATCTTTAGAAATAAACTTTAGAATATTTTCATAATCAGCTTTTTCAAATTTCTTATACATTATTTTCCCTCCTCAATCTTACTGATGAGTTCTCTAAGGATTTCCTTATAATCACCAACAATGGCAACGTGCGCTACGTTAAAGATTGGTGCTTTTTCATCAGTGTTAACTGAAATAATAAGCGAACTGTTTTGCATACCAGCAGTAAATTGAACTGCACCTGAAATACCAAAAGTAAATATTAACTTTGGCTTAACAGTTCTGCCAGATAAACCTATTTGTGATTTAGCATCAAACCAACCACTTTCAACAAGTGGTCTTGTACAAGCAACTTGACCACCTAATAAGTCGGCAAGTTTTTGAATTGCAGGTAAATCGCCTTTATCAACACCACGGCCTACTGCAACAATAACGTCTGCATCAGAAATGCTAAATGCTGCAGGTTTTTCTTCATTTTTAATACATTCAATGTTAGATTCCATACCAACTTTTGATAAGTCCATATTAACAACTTCAGCTAGTTTGTATGGTTCTTCTAATTTAGAGAATATTTTATATCTAACGGTACAGAATTGAGGTCTTGCGTTAGGTGTAACGATTCTAGCCATAATGTTACCACCAAATGCAGGACGGATTTGAACAAGGTCGGTATTTTCTTTAATTTCAAGCATAGTACAGTCAGCAGTTAAACCTGTCTTAAATCTTGCTGCTACTTTTGGTGCTAAAACTCTACCTAAGTTTGTTGATGCAACTAAAATTGAAGATGGTTTAATTTTGTTAATAAAATCTTCAAATACGTTAGTATATCTTTCAATTAGGAAGTCTTTTAACTTTTCATCATCATAAACGAAAATCTTATCAGCACCTGCATCTTTTAAGTCGTCAACGATAGCACCTAAGTCGCTACCGATAACTAATGCATAAACAGGTTGGTTGGTTTTGTCTGCTAAGTTTCTTGCTTCGCCTAAAAGTTCTTTAGCAACTGGGTGAAGTTTACCACATAATACTTCACAGTAAACTGCTAAACCTTTCCATTCGTCTTTGTTTACCTTTTTAACTTCGTCTTCAACGAATTCAATTGCTCCGTTAGTCTTTTTAACGCAAATCTTACACATTTTACATGCAGCGTTAATTTGAACGGTGTTGCCCACCTTTTCAATAGCGTTAAAAGGACAAACTTTTATAATACTATCTATATTTTCACTGGTAATTTTTGAATCATTAACTTTTAACATAATTAAATAAACTTCTTATCCTTTAAAATTTTATAAATACCACCCGCAGCGTCAGCTTTGTCAAGTGCGAGTTTTTCGACTTTTACTTCTGGTGGGAATATTCTTTCAACTTGCGTTGGAGAACCCTTTAGACCATAGTTATTTGGGTCTTTATCAATAAAATCTTGTAAAGTAAGAGTTTTAAGTTCAATCTTACCTAAATCTTTCTTTCTCTTATATGAAGGAAGTCTTGGCGTGTAAATTTCTTTTTCTACTGAAATTAAGCAAGGTAATTTTACCTTAACAGTTTCTTCTACGTCGCCTAAGTTACTTGTCATTGTGATATAACCGTCTTTAACACCAGCCACGTCATCAACGTTAGATACGCAAGGAATTCCTAAAAATTCTGAAATTTCTGCACCTACTTGTGCCGTATCGCCGTCGGTAGTTTGTTTACCACAAATAATAATATCAGGGTTAACTCTTCTAATTGCTTGAGAAAGCGTGTAGCTAGTCGCTAAAACGTCTGCACCGGCAAACGCCCTATCCGTAACTAAAATACCATCATCAATACCCATTGCAATACATTCTTCTAATGCTGCAGCTGCTGATGGTGGACCCATTGTTAATGCTACGACCTTATCTCCTTCCTTTTTTAACCTTAACGCAGTTTCAATAGCGTAAAGATCAAATGGATTTAATTTAGTATCCGCTGAAGAACGAATCATAACCCCAGTTACTGGGTCAACCTTCGCATCTCCACTCATCGGTACTTGCTTGACACATACAACAATATTCATTTTCCATACCTCTTTATTGAAAATTATAATATAACTTTATAACGAAGATATTATACTACTTTTATTTTTCTTTTTCAAGGCTTTTTGATTTTTTCTTTGATTTATTTTTCAAAAATTGTGTTTTTTTTCAAAAAAAGAAAAGAACTTAAATGTTTAAGTTCTTTCCTTTACAAATCTTATAGCTTTTAATTTTTGTTTTCGTTATGTTTTTTATGACAATTTTCACAGTGTCCAGAGCAACAATCGCAAGAAATACCTTTCTTTCTTTTAATAATGCTACTAACTATTACGCCACCCACTATCAAAACACAACCTATTATAACTAAAATTTCAATTGCTTCCATATTTTACACCTTTTTAGATCTTAAATTTATTTTTCTTATAACAAATAATGTTATAACTAATATTGCTACGAATATAATAGCCGTCCACCAATAACTTAAGGCTAAATAGCATACCGTACTTGCAATATATGAAGCAACCAACCAGAAAAGCATAGTTCCACTAAAAGTTTTTTTGTCGCGTATTTCTGCCTTAGCCGTTGCCACTGCCGCAAAACAAGGAATAGTAGTCATATTAAAGATTATAAATGCTATCGCACCTTGCCAACTAATACCCGTTGCGCCTATTATTGTAACAACCTCTTTAACGCCTTCTTCTGAAGAAACGGCGCCCCCTGCAATACAAGCAGACAATATTCCAAACGCTGCAATAACGTTTTCTTTTGCTATTAAACCGATTATCGCTGCAACGATAAATACCCAACCGTTTGCATTTAATTGAGAACCAAAGCCAAGTGGAGTAAATATAGGTTGAACTAACTTTCCTATTCCACCCAAAATACTATTATCCACGTTGCCGTCTTCAATAAACGCCCAACCAAAGGTAAAGTTTGTTAATACCCAAACTACAATGCTTGATGCCACTATTATAGTAAACGCCTTTTTAATAAAGTGTTTTGCCTTATCCCAAAGGTGAATCATCAGGTTTTTAAATTGTGGCATATGATAACTTGGTAGTTCCATTATAAACGGAGGAGTTTCCCCTTTCATAGTAGTACCACGCATTATAATTATAGCAATTATCGCAACAACAACCCCTACAACGTACATTGAATATACTATTAGGTCAGGGCTACTTGTAAAATTAAAATAACTAATAATTGCTGCTGAAACTGCCGTTAAAATAGGTAGTTTTGCCCCACAACTGAAAAATGGTATAACTCTTATGGTCGCAACCTTTTCCTTTTCATCTGCAAGCGTTCTTGTATTGATTATTGCAGGAACGGAACAGCCAAAGCCCATTATCATAGGAAGAACTGCCCTACCAGAAAGTCCAAATCTTCTAAACATTCTATCAAGCATAAAAGCAACTCTTGCCATATACCCACTATCTTCTAAAATTGAGAATAAAAGTAGTAGTAAAAGTATTTGTGGAATAAATGAAAGTACGCTACCAAGACCTGCAAATATACCGTCGTTAAATAGTCCTTGTACCCAAGGCGCAGAATTACTAAATAAGCCACCTATTAACCCAAATAGCCAGTCGGTAAACACGCCCATAAGGTTAAGGAGTATTACCCCAGGCGAATATATTGCGCCTTCACCAAACACACCTTCAAACGCCGTTCCAGGTAGGCTAACAAAATCTTCCCCTAAAATCCCACCTAAGAATAAAAAGTTTTCACTAAATGTTAGGTGAAACATTGTTAATAGTATTACTAAGAATATAGGAATACCAAACCATTTATGCGTTAAAACTTTATCAATTTTATCAGACTTGGTGTCAGAAACACCAACGTGTTTTCTTTTTAAGGTGCTTGAATAGTTTTTGGTTATGTATTTATATCTACTATCTGCAATAATTGCATCAAAATCCGTACCAAAAGTATCGTCTGAAAAGGTCTTTTTAAAGTCGTCAACCATCTTAACTAAGTTTTGGTGCATTTCCATTTCAAGTTCATCAAGTTCAACAAACTTTACTGCGTGGAAAAGTGGATTATCCACCTTTTGCGCTTCTAACGCAATCTTAACGTCCCCTATCAAGTGGCAAAGTTCAGGGTGTTCTATAACAGAAACCCCCTTTCTTTCCTTTTTGCTTTCTTCATAAGCAACGCGCATTAACTCATCTAATCCGTCTTCTCTTAAAGCAGAAATTTCAACTACGGGAACGCCTATTTTTTCTTCTAACTTCTTTATGTCAATTTTGTCCCCTGCTTTAGTTAGCGCATCCATCATATTAAGCGCAATTACCATAGGCACGTCAATTTCCATAATTTGAGTTGTTAAATAAAGGTTTCTTTCTAAATTAGTTGCGTCAACTATGTTAATTACTAAGTCTGGCTTTTCATCTAAAATAAAGTTTCTTGAAACAACCTCTTCAGGAGTGTAAGGAGAAAGTGAATAAATACCAGGAAGGTCAACTATGGTAATAGGTTCACCACACTTTTTATAACTTCCTTCCTTTCTTTCAGCCGTTACGCCAGGCCAGTTGCCAACGTACTCTGCACTACCTGTTAAAGAGTTAAAAAGGGTGGTTTTACCTGAGTTAGGATTACCTAAAAGGGCAAATCTTTTCATCTTTTTACCTCCGTTAAAATGCACTCTGCTTCCGTCTTTCTTAAGGTTAGTTCATAACCCCTTATCGTAATTTCAATAGGGTCGCCAAGTGGCGCTTTTTTTCTTAAATAAACGTTTGTTCCAGGTGTTATACCCATATCAAAAAGTCTTCTTCTAATTCTTTTTTCGCCTGAAACGTTTTTGATAGTTCCACTTTCGCCGACTTTGTATTCGGCTAAAACCTTTTCCATAATTACCTCCAAAACAGTATATCAAGTTCGCCATGGCGAACTAAACGCTAAAACTAAAGAGTTTCCTTAAAAACTCTACGGCTATTTTATCAACTTTTTTTGGCTTTGTCAAGCAAGTTCGCCATAGCGAACTAAAAAATTTTAAAAAAACTTTAAAAATTTTTTCTTTTTAAAGTTCTTTTAGTTTTTCTTTAATTTTATCAACCGTTTCTTTACTGATAACGTGTTCAACACGGCAAGCGTCTATTTCAGCCGTTTCTTCCGTTACGCCAAGTTTAACTAAAAAGTCTTTTAAAACGTGGTGTCTTTCATAAATTTCTTTTGCGTGGTCTTCCCCCATTTTTGTAAAGGTAATTCCACCGTCTTTTGCAACTGAAATGAAGCCGTTACTTTTTAGTATATTAACAGCCTTTGAAACACTTGACTTTGAATGCCCCGTTTCATTTACTATATCAACAGAGCGAACAAACCCAAGTTTTTTGGTTAAAACCAAAATGGTTTCTAAATACATTTCGCCCGATTCTTTTATAAATTTTTCCTTTTCCATAAGATTATTTTACCACATTTTAAGCCGTTAGTCAATATTAAAAAAGCCTTGCAGTTAACAAGGCGTTTTTTATATAGCGTGTTCAACCGTTAAAACTAAACGGTATTTTTCATCTATTTTTTGTAATTCTAATTTTATTAAATTTTCAATTTCTTCTTTGGTCATTTTAGTACCGAAAGGAACGGCAACGTCAAATAAAATATTTGTGTGTCTTTCCCCTTTAACCATTCTAAAGTCGTGCATTGAAAATTCTTCGTTAATATTTTTAACTACTAGCGCCATTTTAAAGCGCATTTCGTTAACTTCTTCATCATCAACTACTATAGGGTCAAGATGACCTGTTAAAACAACGTTAGTTTCTTCTAAAAACTCTTTTTCAATATCGTCAACAAGTTCGTGTGAAGTAAGTACGTCAATTTTAGCATCAACTTCAACGTGAACACTTGCAAAAAACTTGCTTGGTCCGTAAGAATAAACACTTAGGTCGTGAATTCCTAAAACGCCTTCTCTACTTAACACTCTAGTTTTTATTTCTTCAACAAGTTCTTTATCAGGCACTTCGCCAACTAGTTTTGAAAAGGTTTCTTTAAGCACCGTAAAGCCTGAAAAACCGATAAATAATGCGACGAATATACCTGCGTAGCCGTCAATATTTACGCTAAAAATTTTGAAAATAACGGTACTTATTAAAACCACGCCAGTTGAAATACTATCCGTTAAACAGTCGACTGAAGTTGCCTTTAATATATCAGAATTTATTTTTTTGCTAACATTTCTATAGTAGAAAAATAGCCCTAACTTAATTAAAATCGAACCAAGAAGTACTGCAATTATTAGGTAAGAAAACTCCATAATAGAGCCGTTAATTATTTTATCAATCGATTCTTTTATAACGCTAAACGCAATAAGTAAAATTATAAAGGCAACCACCATTGAACAAATATATTCTACTCTTTCGTGACCAAAAGGGTGTTCTTTGTCGGCAGGTTTACTTGAAAGTTTAAAGGAAATCATTGAAATAACGCTACTTCCACAGTCGGTTAGGTTGTTAAAGCCGTCTGCCATAACGGAAACTGCGCCAAAAAGTACGCCCATCAAAATTTTACCACCTGCTAAAAGTAGGTTAAAAACTATTCCAACTATACTTGCTATCGTGCCTTGAAAATTTCTATCTTTCATCCATCTATCCTCTTTTAATAAATTTATTATATCACTTATTTTAAGTTTTTGCAAAAGATAATCAATATTGACAAACAATTTCAAATAATTTATAATAATTCTAACGACTATTTTAAGGGTAATTATATGAAAAAAGGAAAAAGATACTCAAAAACAAAAATATTTTTATATACTATATTCCACTCTGGTTTCGTTCCACAAATCGCTTTGTCTTTCTCATCAACCGTTCTTTCTATCATAGCAATTATTCTAGAAAAAAAGAACGTTTTGCTTTTCCTTATTGCGTTAATTACAACTTTATCAATACTATTAAAATCTATAATAACCCTTTCTAAAGAATATTTTAATAAACGAACTGTTTATAAAAATTTTGTCAAAGAAGACGTTGTAAAATCGACTAAAGAACTTACTACTTCAGCAAAAAATAACGGCTATTTTTGGGAAGATTTTAACGGCGAACATTATTTAACTTCTAACTCTGTTAATAGTTTTTTATTAAACAATACTTTGAGTATAAAAATCAATTACAAAAAACCTAAATTAAGAAAAGAACAGCGCGAAGTTTTATATAATACCGTTTTTGAAAAAATTAATCAAGGCAAAAACATTTTTAATGCAAATTTAGTTGGGTTAAAAAGTGATTTAAGCACTTTAAATACAGAAATTACAGTTGAAAAAACCGACTATTTTTCAAACATTACGTCTAACGACTTAATTTATTATCAAATAACTAGCAAAGATAGTTATAATTTATACGATGGTAAAAAAATCACTTTAGATAACAAAGGTAGGCTTTTAGATATTGAAAACAGCCCTGCTTCAAACATTTTAGGGGCGTCGACTATTGCCATCACAACCGACGGATATCTTCTTGTTAACCAACAAAACGGCAAAAACGACGTAAATGAAGGGTGTTACGTTCCAACAGGCTCTGGCTCTGTTGATTTTAATGACTTAAACTACAAATTAGTTGGAGAAGATAAAAAACACCTTTTATTAGACCAAAAAATAGTTGAAAATGAAATTGAAGATTATCTTAACGGTGTTAAAAACGAAACGGATTTTAAAAACTTTTATAAAAAACCTTTGCCATCTATAAAATATAATTTTGTAAAAGACTCTATAAATGATTTTTCTTCTTTAATTATACGAGCGATGGAAAGGGAACTTATGGAAGAAAGCCACTTAACTGAAAAAGATATTTTAGGTTCTTTTATCTACGGCTATATTCGTCTACTTAATCGTGGTGGGAAGCCTGACTTTTTTGGAATAACCTTTTTAAACCTAACCAAAGATGAGGCTTTAAATAAATTTTACACGCAAACTTATATAAACTTAAAAAAGGAACTTGTTTCAAAAAGTTCTTTAACAGATTTTAGCGAAGCCGTCAAGCAAACTGCTTATCCATTAGAAAAAGTTTACGGCAAAACCGTTCCTAAAGATTATGATGAAAACAAGCTATCCGTTCAACTATATTATTCGCTAAACTTTATAGGGAAAAATCAAAAAATTATAGAAGAAAAATTAAAAGAATTTAAAAAAAATTAAGAAAAGCATCCTAAATTTAGGATGCTTTTTTGTTTAATTCTTTTTGTGAACTTAAAGACAACAGCGCTTGACTAGGCCCATAAAACACCCATGCCAAATTAAACGGAGCGTATACTATATTGTAAAAAACACCGTTAGTTACGCCAAACATATTAAAAACAAACTGCAAACCGATGACGGTGTCGCATAATAAAAACAAAACGACCCCAATAGTCAACAAAGGAAACTTTTTGTAATTTATTAAAGCAAAAACCACGTTTAATACTAAATTTGCGTAATAAAACATAGAAATAACACTTAAATAATCTAATTTTTCTTTCAAGACTAAAATGGTTATAATTTCTACTATCGCCACCAACACCACTCTAACGATAATATTTATTTTAGTTTGTACCTTTTTACTTTCTTTTAATATTAAAAAAGCGTAAGCAATTTGAACAACAGAAAAAGTAGTCATTGCTATCGACTGATTTAAATGGGTAAGTGGCGTTAGCAAAACTAAAAACACATCGGAAATTAGTGTAAAAAATAGCGCGATTTGTACTACAAAATTATTTTTTCTTAAATATATAAGCGAAAAGAAAAATGCAAGAGCCACTAAAGAAAAAGAAGCGTGAGCAGATAAAGATTTAACAGTAAAAATAAGCAGATATAAAATTAACTCTGCTAATATGAAACTTATCGTTAAAATTACACTTTTTCCTTTATTCATAAAAACTCCTTAAAGTTATTCTAGCACACTTTAATAAAATATGCAAAAAAAAGACGGTTAAATTTAACCGTCTTTTTAATTGCCTAAAATTTTTAGTCCTTTTTCTTAAATAGAACTACTGCACCTGCTAAAAGAAGTGGTAATAATATAGTGCTTGTTCCACCTAACGCTGAACCACAACCCTTATTATCAGTATTTGTATCGCCACCGGTGCTACCGTTTCCACCATTTTCGCCATTGATAACGTAACATATATCGTCAACTTCTGAACGATAAACTGCGTTGTTGTCGCTATTATCAATTAAATCCATATGCGCAAAACTTACGATAGAATCATCTGACGTTGTTGCATGTGGCGCGCTATCTGGTTCAAATAGGTAAACTGCTAAATATGCATACATATTATTAAGCGTTACGGCAATAGCACCGTTAGGGAAGGTTACTTCCTTTGCTTCTCCTAATACCGTATTTTCATAAATTTTGATATTATCAGCTCCTGCTTGATATCTACGTAAAGTAAGAGTCGTTCCTGCTTCTAATCTTGTAAAAGGAATGTTGTGGATATCAAGAAGTCTTAATATTGCATCCATATTTTCATTTCTACCGTCAATTACGTAAGCAGTTGGAAGAGCCCTTACCTTTGTAATATTATCAAGGAAAGTATAGCTTACCGTCTTGTAAGTAATCTTACCGTTAGCGTTAAATACAGGTCTTTCATATCTTTGAACAGTACCGTTATCATACTTAGTTTCTAAAGCAAATAAACGGTTTTCATCAAACTTCGTAATAGTTGCAAACGAATCACGAGCAGCCCAAGCCTCTCTAGCAATTTCACCACCGTAACTCATTTGTTGTTCAAGAAGTGATTTTAAAGCTTCGTTCATTGCATAAACGGCTCTTGCATAACGAGTTTTACCCGTTGTCATACGTAATACTTCAACAATAAAGTCTAAACTTCCAAGTGGAGTAAAGCGACCTTTACCGTTCATAGTACCTGTACCGTCAACGTAATAAATACTTGGTCTTAAACCCTTTCCTTTAACTGCTTCAAGCGAATCCATCATCATCTTAAAGCTTCTTTGTTCTTTTTGGTTAAATTGACCTTTTCTAACAGAAAGCATTGGTGAGTTTTGGTTACTTGTATTACGAATTGCTACGTCAATTACATCCTTATCGTCTGCTAAATAGTTGTTATCTGGATTGTATAAGAATCTACCATAGTCTTCGTGACAGTCAACGTGTACCGTTGGCAAGAAGTTATTGAACGCTCTAATTTGAGCTTCGGTACCTTCTAACTTAACTTGCATTAAGTCACGGTTAGGGTTTCTACCCGTTTCTGGGTCAGAACGCACGTATCTTTCTAAATTATCTACGCTTATCGCTGGCATAACAATAATTGCTTCAAAGAAATTAACAACTGCGTCCCCATAACTACCAGTTAAATCTTTTGCAAATGCAAGGTTACCTTCAACACCGGCTGGTTCGTTACCGTGAACACCACCTGCCGTCATAAATACTTCACCCTTTTTTGCTCTAATAAATGCGCCGGCTTCTTCCCAACTCATACCAGATAGGTCGTGCTTAGAAATTACGATAATCGGCCATCTATGACCTAATTCACTTTCGCCAAAAGGATAATAAACGTATGTTCTATTACTTGTTTTTGCTAAATTGTCTGCATATTCACAAACGTCTTCGTTTGTTAAGAATTCTGCATGATGATCTGCGTGTTTAGTAAAGGTTGGCGTATCAAAACCACCTTCCGGGAAACCTACTAAATCATCAGTATCAACTTGTTCTAATATTTCATCAGTTTGCCAAATTGCCGTCTTTTCTGAATAATTGTTTTCTTTATAAGGAGCAAAAGCAATATCATAAGTTTGACTTTCTAGTTTACCTGATACGTAGAAATATTTATAAACTGTACCACCACTTGAATAAGACATTATTGCGTGGTATAAACCTGGTTCAACCGTTACTTTTGCAAAATTCTTGCCGTTTTCAACACCCGTTTCTACGTCCGTTAGTTGAGTTCTATATTCCGTAGGAGTATGAATACCTTTATAAATTTTTATACTGCTTGGTTGTTCTTCCGTTAGTCCTAAACTGTTATAATAATTAAAACGAATTTTTACACTTTCAAAACGGTTAGGATCTAGTAAAACGTAATCAATGCTAGTTGGAGTTACCGTTTTTTCTAACTTATCAGTACCCGTAGTAACAAATTCTACTTGACCTGAAGTTGATTTATCTTTAACGCTTACGTAAACGGCTCTAACAACAGATTCGCCGTCAATTGAAGCAGTAATTTTACCCGTTAATTTATCCGTAACTATTGAAGCGCTAGCATCAAGCGTAACTTTACCACCGACAAAGTTAGTTGCTTCTAATAAACCGTTTACAACTAAGTCTTTACCTTTAGTTAAATCAACGTTAACAGTTTTAGTTCCACCGATAGTTGCGTTACCGTTAGCATCAGCAGAAACGCCACTAACAGTACCACCAAAAATTTCTACTAAAGTATTACCAGTAACAGGACCAGCACCCGTACCACGAATATTAGTTGTTATAGAAGCGTTATCTTTAACTATAAAGTGCGTATTACCTGCAATACCGTGCGTTCCTACAGAACCGGCAGTTGCAATACCCCCTGCTGAAGTTAGTTTTGCGTTTTCACGAATGGTAACGAGCGTTTCACCAGTACTAGGAGTAATTTTACCATAACCTGCTGCGTATAAGTTTCTTTCTAATACTGCATTACCGTAAACGTCTATACTAACGTCACCTTTAGTAATAACTTTATTGTAATAACCAACGCCGTAAACGTTGTTAGTTATACGCACGTCGCCGTGAATTTTAACGCTGATATCACCTTTAACGTCTGCTCTTTGCATACCACTTAAACCGTAGTTACCACCAGATAACATAGAAATAGTACCACCACTAACGTCCACTAAAGTGTTACCAGTAAAGTCTATGTCGTTAGCCGTGTCAATCCCTTTGCTACCACCTGAAAGAGTGCCTGTTACGTCACCACCGGTCATAATAACTTCCGTATCGCCTGTGAACTTGCCGTCTTCGTTACCACCGTAAACACCTGCCCAAGTACCACTCTTTATGGTTACGCTTGTTTTAGTGGTTGAAAAAGTATTTGTAGCACCACCGAAAACGTTAGGACGTACACCACCAGCAGAGTTTTCAACTATTACGCCGGTATCAATAACTAATTTGTTACCGTTTGCGTAAATATTTGCGCCATCAACCGTTTGGTCTAACTTAATATTCTTTATGGTTAGTGCATCTTGTAACTCTAAGCCTGCGCCTAAACCAACCACAGAATTGTTAGTTGAAGTAATGGTAATGTCTTTTTTAGGAAGAGTAGTCTTTTCCGTTTTGCTAAGTTGTACGTCTGTTGTAACTACTATCGTACCACCAGAAGATGGCAACGCATTAGCAGCATCTACTAAACTAGTATAACTTTTACCGTCTAAAGTAACGCTAGCATCTGCCGTCGCAAAAGAACTTACCATACTTAAACTAGCACCAAATAAAAGTACTAGAAAAACTATTAATAGTCTTTTTTTCATAACATTTCTCCTTTATAAATTATTTTTTTCACGTCATATCCTAACACATTTTCAACTAAAAAACAAGTTCAAATTTTATAAAGTCAATTTTTGCTAAAAAAAGTCAATTTTTGCTAAAAAAGCCACTGAACGTTTTATAACGTTAGTGGCTAAAAAATTAATTATTTTATCCTTTTTTGTTTATAACTATTGCAACTAAATTTGCCACAAACTCAAAGGAATAAGATATTATTACGAAAGGTGTTGCAAAAATCAGCACGTTGTATAAAATGGATAAGCCTAATGGCATAATCATTAAATATCGCATTAAATCGTAATTTCTTATTCTGTGGAAAAATGCGTACATTATTAAAGTGACTAGGTTTATTATATCAAGTGGTCTTGCATCTTTTAATATTACTAAGTTTACTATAAAATAACTAATAAGTGTTAAAACGGAAAATATTATTGATAAATAAACGGGCGCTCTTTTATCTTTTTTTTCAAACATAAAAAAGGTAAACGCACGAATTAAAGCAATAAACAAACCTATCATTGAAAAATACTGTTCAATGAATAGGTATGATAGTATCAAAAAAACTATGGTTATGCTTTGAAAGAGTAAATAAAAACTCCTTTTTTTGAACATATAACTGGAAGTAACTGCAACCATTGCAATTAGCCCTGCTATTAAAGATATCGTATAATTATACATTTTTCTTCCTTCGTCAACTATTCGTTAATTATATCCCTTTAATTAAAAAAAGTCAAAACATTATTAAAAAAACAGAAAAAAGACACGCTATCTAGCGTGTCTTTTGATGGTACGAATTTTAATTATATAAAGCCTTGTCTATTTCAGGAATTAGCGCATTTGCTATTATTTTATAACCTTCTGCATTAGGGTGTAAACCGTCGTCAGTATATCTTAAATCAAATTCACCGTTAACATCTTTTACCTTCGTATTCGTATCAACGAATGCGTAACCTAATAGTGCAAATTGATTAACTATGCCCTTTAAGGCACTATTTATTGATTGAATTTTTTGGTTTCTATCTGCAAATTTTTTTGCCGTTGGATAAATTGAGTGAACTATCACCTTCGTTTCCGGCAAGTTGGTTGCTATGTCTGCTAAAATATCCCCGTAGTTATCAAGCATAGTATCTAAATTGTTGCCACCTATACACATTACTACTACTTTTGGGTTTAAATCGTAAATAGAAACTTTTAAACGTTTTTCTAGCCCAAAAGTGGTGTCTCCATTTATCCCACGCCAAGCAACTGAATAATCACTGTAAGGAGTTTTATCTAACTCCATACCTTCCGTTATACTGTCCCCAATAAAAACTACGTCAACTTCTATTCTTTCTTCTTTAAAAACTTGGTTTTCAGCCTCAAATTCTGCTACTTTTTGGTTATAATATTTTTCAAAATCAACATCCTTTTCTTTGATTAACTGTGAACATAAAAAAGCTATTGCCGTTGCTAAAACTATTACTGCTAAAATTATTAAAATAATTTTTCTTTTCGTTAATTTTTGCATTTTATACCCCTATTTACTACATTTATTTCAATTAAAATCGCTGCTTTAAAATTTTTTGCCTATATTTTAATAAACTTCTTAGAAAAAGCGTAAAGCTTAGTTAAATTTTTGTTAGAATACTCAACCTCTGTTGAATAGGTTCTAAAAAGTTCTGCAACCTCTTCCACCTTAGTGCTGGTTAAAAGGGTGTTTATAAGCATTAAAGAAATTATCCCAGAAATGCTAATTGCCCTAACTTCAAAGGTGTCAAAAGCAGTAGAAAAATGACGATAAGCAAAATTAACTAAAAAATGCTCAAAATAAACGCTTAAATCTTCATTAATTTCTTTATTAAAATCAGTTAGCTTTTTTATGCTTTTTTTAAATGTTTTATCCACGCTTTCAAAAGACAAAAACAACTTTTTAATTCTATTAAAGTCTTTGTAAAAATCTCCGTTCGAAAGTTTAATCGCCTTTTCTATCCTTTCCTTTATAGACAAATTTCTATCCTGAATTAGGGCAATAAAAGCCTCTCTAAATTCTAAAATCTTTTGTTCGGTAAAATCTAAAGGCTTGTTTTCTCCGTCGTCAAAAGTTTTTATAAGTGTTATTTTATCGGTAGAAGAAAGTATAATTCTAGTCGCCTCTTCACAAGTAAAACCAATGCCAACTTCCATACGATCGCTAAAAAAACTTCTAAAACGTGGATGGTCACTACACACTTGACAAAGTGCATCTTCGCCTAGGTTAATTATAAGATCGCAAAGCCCGTCATCTCTTAAAAAGGCACAGCGCTTATTTTTTAACTTAAATTTTCCTTTCCTAAAATTTATACCTTTATTTAACTGTTTTCTAAACTTTTCTTGATTAGCGTAAAAATCTAAAGTGTCGCCGTCAATATTTATTTGCCAGCCAGCACAACAACTATGCTTACACTCTCCGTTAATACAAGAAAATTTAGGGTAATAACTTAAAACGTACTCTTTCATTTCCTTAAAATTATAACACAGTAATTTTTTTTACACAACAAAATCCAATCATTTGCTAACGCAAAAGACAGAACTCTACGAGTTCGCCCTATCCTTAAAGGATAGCGCCAAAAGAAAAACACCCATCAATAGATGAGTGTTTTCTTTTGTGAAAGGGCTACGAAAAGGATACAAAATTGAAAGCGGATGAGTTGAAGCCAAAAGCGGATGATTTTTTTGAAAACGGTCTCAATTTCAATTTTAGGTCGAAATTCTATTTTTAATAAAAATG
>SVHJ01000018.1 GCA_015055835.1 Clostridiales bacterium
GAATGCATAGTGACGCACAATTTGCTGGTTCTTCTTCAGT
This sequence comes from Clostridiales bacterium, assembly GCA_015055835.1. GTDB lineage: Bacteria > Bacillota > Clostridia > Christensenellales > Borkfalkiaceae > SIG381. Next base: position 41 of record SVHJ01000018.1, read on the forward strand.
ACCTGCTCACGTAGAAATGATGGGCTTAATCGGTGCTGGTAACAACCCAATGGTTGGTATGACCGTTGCATGCGCAGTAGCAGTTTCTGAAGCATTAAATAAATAATTTAAAAAACTAATTACTAAAGGCAACTTGGGCTTAAGTTGCCTTTAATTTTTAAGAGGCGTTATGATAGAAAAAGTTAGAGAAAATAAAGTTATGAAAAAGGTTTTAGAATTTATCGAAAGTGATAAATTTATCTTTTTTGCTACCTTTTTAACAATACTTTCAAACGCATTTTCTTTAGAATTTTTTGCTTGGGGCGTAGCATTTACGGTAGGGGTAATAACCATACTTTTTTCAAAAGACCTACGCGCGGTTTTGCCTATAACTTTACTTGCTTGTTTTTGTGTTTCAAGGGTGAACAATACGAAAGGCGTGTCTTCTATGGTGTACGTAAAACCAGAAGACAGGTATTTTCTTTTAGAAGACCCTAAAGGATATATAACGGTAGCTGTTTTAGGTGGAATTTTAGCAGTTTTACTACTTATAAGGCTTTTTGTGCTTAAGGATATAAAAAAAATTATAGCAAAAAAGCATAATTTTAAGTTTGCTATTTTAAGTTTATCACTAGCCGTTTTAACGGGTGGTTTAACTATAAAATATTTTTCTTTTTTTAACTTAAAGCAAGCAGTAATACTAATGATATCTTATTCCGTTATGTATTTTTTACTATTAGGAACTATAGATTTTAAAAACATTGATTTTAGTTATTTTGCAAAATTTTTTGCATCTTTTACGCTAATAGCCTCTTTTGCCGTTTTAGTAGTTATTATAGGATATAGTGAAGAAGTTTTCACGGTAATGGACGGCGTAAAGATGTTGGCAAGGGGAACGCTTGGCACAGGTTGGGGCGCACCGAATACGATAGGTCTTTTATATTGCTTGGGACTACCTTTTTTATATTATCTTGCAATTAAGGGTAAGAATGGGTATTTATATATCATTTATACTATAATTACCTATTTAATAACGGCATTAACGCTATCTAGAATGACCATACTTTTTGGCGCAGTTATAATTTTAACAGGTTTTATAATTTTGCTTATAAAAGGTAAAGAAAGGTTAAAAAATTTAATAACAATAGGTGTTATATTTATTACAATAGTTGTTTTAGGGATAATATTTTTTGATAAAATAGCAGATTTAATTACAAAACTTATTGATGCTGGGTTCAATCTTTCTGGAAGGAAAGAGTTATTAAAAAAGGGGTTTGAATTGTTTAAAAAGAGCCCAATTTTAGGTGTTGGTTATGCTGGAATAGATATATCTAACGGTTTTAATTTGTATGGTAGTTTCCATAATATTATAATGGAAATAATGGTAACTAGTGGAATAGTTGGTTTAATACTGTTAATTTACCATTTTGTCCTAGTTTTTCTAAGACTTATAAAATATAAAACAGAAGGCAGTTTAACGATACTGTTTGCTATTTTAATATTAATAGCATTTTCTTTGGTAGATAGATTTTTCTTTGTGCCGGCACTTGCAATTTTCTATTCAGTATTCTTAACGCTTGGCGACGCGTATGGAAAAAAAGAAGAATAAAAAAGTTAAATAAACTAATTAAAAGCGATAAAATTTATCGCTTTTTTTGATTTTATGCCCTATTATGCCTTGAAAAAAGACGGCATAAGTGGTACAATAATATTTAGTAATTTACTTAGAGGTAATAAAATGTACGATTTTAGTGATAGAGTTAAAAACTTAACGGGCAACGCTATAAGAGAAATTTTTAAGTATTTAGCCGACCCTGAAATGATATCTTTTGCAGGTGGACTACCTGCTACAAATATGCTACCTAAAGAAGAAATAGGTAAGTTTATGGCAGAATGTTTAGAAGAAAATCCAACAGCCTTTCTTCAATACGGCTCAACGGAAGGTTATTTACCACTTAGAAACAGTTATTTAGACTACGTTAAAAGATGTGGTATTGAAAATCAAAGTATAGACAACACTTTAATTATAAGCGGTGGTCAACAAGGTATTGACTTAATGTGTAAATGTTTCCTAAACAAAGGGGACGCAGTTTTAGTTCAAAAACCAACTTATCTTGCAGTTTTACACATTCTTAAAACTTACGAAGCGTCAGTTTTTGGCGTAGAACAAGGGGAAGACGGCTTAGACCTAAACGATTTAGAAGAACAAATAAAAGCGCATAAACCAAAGTTTTTATATTTAGTACCAAACTTCTTAAATCCAACGGGCAAAACTTTAACGGTAGAAACGAGAAAAAATGCGCTTGAAATTTGTGAAAAGTACGGCGTACTAATCGTAGAAGACGACCCTTATAGAGAACTTCGTTTTGAAGGCACACCACTTCCATCAATCAAAAGTTTTGATAAGACTGGCACGGTAGTTTACCTATCAAGTATGTCAAAAACGATAGCCCCTGCCCTTCGTGTAGGTTGCGCAGTAGGGCCTGAAGAAGTTATTAGAAAAATGACTATCGGTAAACAAGCAGTTGACGTACACACAAACACACTTGCACAAGGTGTTGTTGATAAGTTTATTAGAACGGGCGCAATTGATAGGCAAATTGAAAGAGCAAAACCAGTTTATAAAGAAAAGAAAGATTTATTTATAGAAAATTTAGATAGACTTATGCCAAGTTCATTTATTCACACTAATCCAGAAGGTGGCTTATTTATTTGGGGTGAATTTACTGACGGCACAAGCGCAAAAGCAAAGTTTAGAGAAGCAATTGAAAACAAAGTTGCTTTCGTTAGTGGTAACGACTTCTTCTTTGACGGAAGTGGCGACCACACTATAAGACTTAACTTCTCAAACGCAACTAAAGAACAAATTGAAGTTGGACTTCATAGATTAGCAAAAATATTCAAAAAATAGGTGAAAGATATGACAAAAAATGTTTACGACGTATTAAAAGAAAGAGGATTTATTAAACAAACCATATACGATGAAGACTTATACAAAATGCTAGGGGAAGAAAAGGTAACCTTTTATGTAGGTTTTGACCCAACTGCAGACAGTTTACATATCGGACACTATATTCCAGTAATGGCAATGGCTTGGATGCAAAAATTCGGTCATACGCCAATTGCACTATTCGGTGGTGGAACGGGTATGATAGGCGATCCATCAGGCAGAAGCGATATGCGTAATATGATGACGGTAGAGCAAATCAACCACAACGTAGAATGCTTTAAAAAGCAAATGTCAAGATTTATCTCTTTTGAAGGGGAAAATCCTGCAATTATCGCAAACAACGCAGACTGGTTACTTAAACTAAACTACGTAGACTTCCTTCGTGACGTTGGCGTATATTTTTCAGTAAACAAAATGCTAACTGCAGAATGTTATAAACAAAGACTTGAAAAGGGCTTAACCTTCTTTGAATTCAACTATATGTTAATGCAAGGCTACGACTTCTATAAGTTAAACACTACTTACGGATGTAAACTTCAAGTCGGTGGCGACGACCAATGGTCAAATATGCTTGCAGGTGTTGACTTAATTAGAAGAAAGACAAGAAAGGACGCTTTCTGTTTAACTTGTACTTTACTATTAAATAGCGAAGGAAAGAAGATGGGCAAAACGCAAAAAGGTGCGTTATGGCTTGATGAAAACAAGTGTTCTGTTTACGACTTCTATCAATATTTTAGAAACGTTGAAGACGTAAAAGTTGCAGAATGTATGAAACTACTTACCTTTATGGACTTAAAAGAAATTGAAGAATTAACAAAGTATCAAGATGAAAGAATAAACAACGCAAAAGAAAGATTAGCCTTTGAAGTAACCAAGTTAGTTCACGGTGAAGAAAAGGCCTTAGAAGCGCAAAAACAAGCAAGAGCAGCCTTTTCAGGCAACGCAGAAGATATGCCAACAGTAGTTGTTAAAGCTTCTACTGAATTCGTTTCAGACCTACTAGTTTTAGTAGGACAAGCGAAGTCAAAAGGGGAAGCAAAGCGTCTAATTGAAGGTGGTGGCGTATCAATCAACGACACTAAGATTACCGACGCATTTAGCAAAATTAGTGATGAAGATAAAAAAGGCTTAGTTCTTCATAAAGGTAAAAAAGTTCATATCAAGATAGAGTTTAATTAATGAAAGAGTTTTTGACGGTATTAGGAGAGAGTGAAAATCTTATAATAATATCAAAATCAAAATTTATAACCTACCTAAAAGGTGTAGAAAGTGAAGAGGAGGCAAAGGAGTTTGTTCAAAGAATAAAAAAGCAAAACTCTCTTGCCACTCACAATTGCTATGCCTATATAGCAGACAGCGAAGGACTTTTACAAAAATTTTCCGACGACGGCGAACCACAAGGCACGGCAGGACTTCCTATGCTTGAAGTGTTAAAAGCCAAAAATTTAAGAAAAACGGCAGTAGTCGTTACAAGATATTTTGGTGGTGTTAAACTTGGCGCAGGTGGACTTGTTAGGGCATACGCAGGTAGCGTAGCAGAAGCCGTAGAAAAAGCAAAAATAGTACAAAACGCAGAAGGCGTTTTAGTAGAAATAGTATTAAATTACGAGCAGTATTCTAAACTGAACAGGTTTTTAGAAGGTAAAAAGGTTAAGATAGTAGAAACCCTTTTTGACGACGACGTAAAAATTACGGTAGCCGTTAAAGAAGACGGTTTTGAAACTTTTTTACCATCTTTTAACGACTATTATTCAGGTAAAGGTACTGCAAAAGTTTTAAAAAGAGGGTATTTTATATTCTAATGGGCAAAATTACCGACATTAAACTTCAAGCAAAAAATAAAGAAAGGTGCAATATTTATATTGACAACTCCTTTTGTTGTGGAATTTTACTTGAAACGGTAATTTTAAATAAGTTAAAAGTTGGTTTAGAAATTTCAGCCGAAGAGTTAGGTAGAATTCAACTTGAAAGTGAAAAAAGAACGGTTTTTGATAAGACTTTAGACTATATTTCAAAAGCGCAAAAAACGGAAAAGCAAATAAAAGATAAGTTAAAAGAAAAAGGCTACCTAAAAGAAACTATCGACTACGTTATAGATAAACTTAAAGAGTACAAATTTATTGATGATTTTGAGTACGTAAAAAGTTATATAAGAATTTATAAAGAGAAAAAAGGCAAAAAACTTTTAGAGTACGAACTAATGCAAAAAGGGGTAAGAAAACAGGTTATTGAAAGCGTGTTAGAAGAAGAAAATTTAGACCAAAAAGACGCTTGTTTTACCCTACTAAAAAAGCACTTAAAAAACAAAGAAATCACTAGGGAAAACCTAGCAAAAGCATACAAGTACGTTTTATCAAAAGGCTTTAGTTATGAAGAAGCCTCTAACGCGCTAAGCTTGTTAAAGGAAGAAGACTTATGAGAGTGTTAACTGTTGAAAATATGAGAAAAGCAGATGAGTACACCATAAACGTTTTAGGCATAAGTTCTTCTATATTAGTTGAACGGGCAGGTAACGCCGTTACGGAAGAAATTTTAAAGCGTTTTGCTGGTGGCAGAGTGCTTGTTTTAGCAGGTAAAGGCAACAACGGTGAAGATGCAAAAGTGGTACATAAACTACTTTCGGCAACACACGGTTTTAACGCAAAACTTTTTGAAGTAGCAAATGATGATTTATCTATTTTAGAAGAAGATTTTGACATAATAGTAGACGGCATTTTCGGCACTGGTTTAAGTAAAGAAGTAAGTGGCAAATACTACGAAGTTATACAAAAAATCAACCAAAAAAATTGCATCAAAATAAGTATAGATATTCCAAGTGGGCTTAACGGCAACACTGGTTTGGTTTTAGGTATAGCAGTTAAAGCAGACCTAACGGTTAGCATACAAGAGTATAAACCAGGTCTATTTATTGGTGACGGCATAGATTATGCTGGTGAAGTAGTAAACAAAGACATTGGTATTAGCGTTTTTGAAGAAGATAACATAAATTTAACCACCATTAGCGATATAAAAGAATTCTTTCCACCCCTAAAAAGAAGGGTGAATAAAGGAAACTTTGGTAAAGGTGGAATAATCGGTGGAAGCAGGGACTATTTAGGAGCACCACTACTATCATTTAACGCACTATCAGTATTAAAAATGGGCGCAGGGTACTCATATCTTGCCGTAGAAGAAGACCTTTTACCCCTTTATATAGGCAAAAATCCAGAATGCATTTTGTTAACCTATGATAAAAAAGAAGACTTAGAAAAAATGCTTTCCTTAAACGCATTAGGCGTTGGTATGGGGCTTGGAAATAAAACGGTGGGCCTTTTAGAATATATACTAAAAAACTACAAAGGCAACCTTTTAATCGACGCAGACGGACTTAATATTTTATCAAAAAATTTAAGTTTACTAGAAAATAAAAAGTGTAAAGTAATTTTAACCCCACACTTAAAAGAATTTTCAAGACTAACGGGGTTAGAAGTAGATAAAATAAGGCAAAACCCTATAAATATAGCAAAAGATTTTGCAAAAGAACAGGGGGTAGTTTTACTACTTAAAGATGCCGTTAGCATAATAACCGATGGCGAAAGGGTTTATATAAATATAACCGGAACTTCAGGTATGGCAAAAGCAGGTAGTGGCGACGTCTTAAGTGGCATTATAGTAGGTTTAATGGCAAGGGGGCTTTCTTTACTTGACGCAGGTAAAGTCGGCGCATACCTTTTTGGAAAAGCAGGGGAAAATGCAAGTAAAAAGCATACCGACTACGCAATGACTGCAAGTGATATAATAAACGAATTTGGTGGAGTAATAAAAGAAATTGAAGTCAACTAGAAACAAAACTATAGATTTTAGCATAGAAGAAGGCAAAGAATTTTTTGATAGATGCCTAAATATTGACAATTTAGTTGACCCTATAAACAAAACGATTATAGGGGACACTTTAGAAGTTATGGATAGATTAGAAGAAGGTTCAGTTGACCTAATTATTGCCGACCCACCTTACAATATGCAAAAGGACTTTAACGGCAACGTCTTCAAAAAAACGGATGCTGAAAGTTATAAAGAATACACAAACGCTTGGCTTGAAAAGGCAATAAAATTATTAAAACCAAACGGCAGTATATACGTTTGTTGCGACCATATGTCAAGTTTAGTAATAGGCACTTTACTTACTGAAAAGTTAATAGTAAAAAACCGTATCACTTGGGAGCGTGAAAAAGGCCGTGGCGCAAAACGCAACTGGAAAAACGCAATGGAAGATATATGGTTTGCCGTAAAAAGTGAAGACTACACCTTTAATTTAGATGCCGTAAAGGTAAGAAAAAAGGTGTTAGCGCCGTATAAAGAAAACGGCTTACCAAAAGACTGGGAAGAAACTAATGAGGGCAATTTTAGAAACACTTGCCCGTCAAATATATGGACCGATTTATCAGTACCATACTGGTCAATGGCAGAAAACACGGCACACCCAACCCAAAAACCTGAAAAACTAATTGCAAAACTAATTTTAGCAAGTAGTAACCCTGGCGATATAGTTTTTGACCCCTTTTTAGGGTCAGGGACTACAAGCGTAGTTGCTAAAAAACTTGGTAGAAAATATATAGGGGTAGAACAAAACCCATTATACGCTACTTGGGCAGAAAAAAGGCTTTCTACTGCCGAAACGGACAAAGAAATTCAAGGTATAAAAAACGGAATTTTCTTAGCAAGAAACGAAAAATAAATTAAAAGACCACTTTTTAGGTGGTCTTTTTATTTTTGTAAAAGTTCTTCATAAGGAACTTCAAAAAGTTTAGCAAGTTTAATAAAATTTTGAAGTGTAGGAATGGTTAAACCAAGTTCATACGCTTGGTAAGACTGATAGGTTATGTTAAGTTCAACTGCAACTTCTTTTTGGGTTAGCCCCATTTCCTTTCTTAACTCTTTTAAGTTTTTTGACAAATATAATAGTTCTTTCATTTATAAAACCAAAGCGCACAAAGGTTATTTTTACATATTATATACTTAAAGGCTACAAGTTGTCAACAAAAACACAGTTATAAACTGTATTATGTTTCTATTAAAAATATAATATAGTATAATTTTGATATGAAATATAATTTAATAAATAAAATTTTTTAATATATAAGGAGGAATATTTATGAAAAGATTTTGCAAAGTAGCATTAGCAGCTGTAATGGCTACTGCAGCAGTTTCTTTCCCTATGAATATGAAAGCTAAGCCAGAAAACGAAGTTGTTGCATCAGCAAGTTTTGATGAAAACAACATAGCAATTTCATTTGGCGCAATTTCAGACGTGCATATTCAAAAGAACTCTTATGCAGTAACGGAAGGCGACTATTGTAAGCCTTTATTTAGACAGGCGTTAGACTCACTTATTACTCAAGCAAGCGTTCACGACAAGGATGGACTTGATGCCGTTGTAGTAGCAGGGGACCTTATTGAAGTTGGTGTTGGTTCAGACAACCAAGCAGGTAGAAATACAAGAAGCGCCGCTGAATTAAACGCTTTTGCTGACGTAATATACGAATATAAAGATACAAGCATTGGTACAAACTTCATCACAACGCCAGGTAACCACGACTGGAGAGGGGAATATACAAGAGATTTAGTAAGCCACCGTTATTTATTTGGTGAAGAATATTTTACTAGTAACGATACTAGAAAGGAATATAGATTTGATGAAGAAGCAAGTTATCGTCATACGGCTATTAAAAAGAATGGTCAAGAATTCCACTTTATCGTATTACAACCAGAACACGGAACAACACCTTATGCTTACAATCCAACTGCTTTAGACTATTTAGAAGCAGACTTAAAAGAAATAACAACAAAAAATCCTAACGCATACGTTTTCGTTGCAACACACGTTGCACCAGTTGACACAGCACGTGGTAGCGAATACGACTGGCGTGATAGCAAAGGCTTTTTATCAGAAGGTTTAATGGTAGACGTTAAAGATTCAAGATATATTGATAAGTATACTACAACAAAGACGTATACAGACTTTGAAGGCAATCAAAAGACCATAAAAGTTGATAAGAACGGCAACACTATTAGAAAGATTTTACCTAAATATCCACAAGTAATGTCTTTTGCAGGTCATAGCCACTGTCCACTAAACGAAGAAAGAAGCATTTGGCAAGACACTTTCACAGCATTAAGCACTTCAAGTAGTAAATATACTTCTGATTTCCCAGATAGCGACCACGTAAACAACACTATTAGTGAAACGACTGGTGGCGCAAGAAACAGAGGGGGACTACTAGTTCAAGTTGACGTTAACGGCAACGTAAGAATTACAAGAGTAAACTTTTCTAGAAACTACTTACAAGACAAAACTAACCTAGTTATAAAAGACGCTTGGGAATTAGAAGCACCAAAAGCAGATAAATCTCACCTAGTTAAGTATTCAAAGGCATTTAGAACTCAAAATAACGTAGCACCTACAATGTCAGGTCAAATTACTTTAACGGCAGGTTCATTTAAGAACCAAAATGACAATGCAGATACAACTGCTTATAACGTAAAACTTTCAGTTCCAGCAGCGTTAGATGATGACTACAACTTAGTTGCCTACTATAATATTAAGGTTTACAAAGCAGGAACTTCAACTATAGTTAAATCATACAAAATTCGTTCAGATATGTTATTTGCCGACGTAAACAAGAACGAAAACACTTCAAGAAAGAACTTTGAATTCTTCTTAAAGTTATCAGCAGGTAACTACGATATCAAGGTTCAAGCAGTTGACTCTTGGGAAGCAGCAAGTAACTGGATTACTTACTCTAACTACACGGTTGCATAAGGGGGATAAATAAAATGAAAAGAAAATTTGGTTTATTATTCACTTTAATAATGGCATTAACAATGATTTTTACAATTAACAGTTTTACAGCTCAAGCAACAGGTATTCCTGCAACAGTTTGTCCTGACCAATTAGAAGTTGGTGCAGCTTTACCAACAAAAACAACAAGGAACCTTTTAACTGATGAAAACGCAGACTTTGGCGATATTTATTCAAATTATAACAACACTAGTAGTAGAGCAACAATGACTGTTCAACAAGAAAATAATGAAAATTATATCGCTATGCGTGCTAAAGATAACGTTGGTAGCAACTATATTCTTAACACTTCAGTTTTAACTAACAAAATTAAGAACGGTTCAATTGTTAAAATTAAACTTGTGTTTAGACCAACTAAAGACTTTGCAACAAATGGTACAAATAACAAGAAGATGTTTCTTTTAAGACTTGATAGCACTAAAAATGATATCCAAGTAGGAGGTTCTTATTTAGATACAACTTTTGACGGTCAAACTTGGTTAACTTTTGAAAAGGAATTCACCCTAAAAGCAGATTGTAAGTACTTCCACTTCTACAACTATGCTCAACCAGGCCACGGTTGTGATATTAAGTATATTGAAATCACTTATTTAGGCAGCAAAGTTCCAGAAATTTCTACTAAAGAATATGATTACGACTCAAAGTCAAATCAAGACTTAGCAGTAACTGTTGACACTAAGGAATTCCCTGTAGAAAGTTTATTCGTACAAGGTCCTGAAGATGAAAAAATGCACTTCGTTGCAAGAAACGCTTATAGCATGTCAGAAGACTTCAAAACTTTAATAATTCAAGCAAGATGGTTAAAGACCCTTATTAACGGTGAACATACTTTCACTGTTCAAATTGAAGAAACTTATTACACCTTTACGGTTACCGTTACAGGTTACGAACCACCAGCCCAAGAACCAGATGTTCCAGACACTCCTGACACACCAGACACTCCAACTGATGACAAGGGTTGTGGCTCAGTAATCGGTGCAACAAGCGCACTTTTAAGCACGGCTTTACTTGCTGGCGCAGTTGTTGTACTAAAAAAGAAAAGATAATTAAACTTCTAACCTTAAATTAAATAAAAAAACCACTTTTTCTAAAGTGGTTTTTTTGTTTTAAACGGATATATTTTCTTATTTTTTGGGCTAAAACACAGTTTGAAACTGTTTTTTGTTGAAACAAATTGCAAAAACAAGTATAATTATTACGATAAAAAAGTTTTTAAAACTAAAATTTTGAAATGGGAGGGAAATATGAAAAAGATTTTAACGGTTGCAGTAGCAGCATTATTAACAGTTTCATCTGTTTCTTTCGCTACTAATACCCTAAAGCCTATTGATGCAGAAGTTATTGCCGTATCAGATACTTTTGATGAAAACAATATTGCTATTTCATTTGGCGCAATTTCAGACGTTCATATTCAAAAGAACTCTTATGCAGAAAAAGATGGCGACTACTGTCTACCATACTTTAGACAAGCATTAGATTCTCTTATTACTCAAGCAAATGTTCACGACAAAGACGGTCTTGATGCAGTTTTAGTAGCAGGCGACCTTACTGAAGTTAACGTTGGTGAAACTAACCAAGCAGGTAGAAACACAAGAAGCGCTGCAGAAATAAACGCATTTACCGACGTAGTGTACGAATACAGAGATACAAGTATTGGTACAAACTTTATTACTACACCAGGTAACCACGACTGGAGGGGTATTTATACAAGAGACCTACAAGGTTATTACGATCTATTTGGTAGAAACTACTTTACTGATAGTGTGGCTGATGGAAGAAAGGAATATAGATTAGACTTAGAAAGAGGCTATCGCCATACTTCTATCACAAAGGGTACACAAGAATTCCACTTTATCGTATTACAACCATACTTTGGTCATGATTCAGATGATAAAATTGTTTACGCACACGATCCAGTTGTTTTAGACTATTTAGAAACTGATTTAAATGCAATTACAACAAGAAATCCTAACGCATACGTTTACGTAGTGACACACGTTGCTCCAGTTGACACAGCACGTGGTAGTGAATACGAATGGCGTAATGCAAAGAACTTCTTATCAGAAGGTCTAATGAAAGATCCTGAAGATGCAATATATTCTAGTAGATATAACCAAGATTATACTTACACTGATATCAACGGTGTTACAAAAACTATAAAAGTAAACGCAGACGGCCGTACTGTTAGAAGAATTTTACCTAACTATCCACAAGTAATGACTTTTGCAGGTCACAGCCACTGTCCACTTAACGAAGAAAGAAGTATTTGGCAAGGTGATTTCACTGCATTAAGTACTGCAAGTAGTAAATATACAACCGACTACCCAGATGATAAGTATATCAGTAACACAATTTCACTAAAAACTTCAACTGAAAGAAACAGAGGGGGTTTACTTGTTCAAGTTGACGTAAACGGTAACGTAAGAATTACAAGAGTAAACTTCTCAAGAAACTACTTGGTAGATAAGTCAAACCTAGTAATTAAAGACGTTTGGGAATTAGAAGCACCAAAAGCAGATAAATCTCACTTAAATAAGTATTCAAGAGCAACAAGAGTTGCTAATAATGAAGCACCAGTAATGAGTGGCGCAGTTACTTTAACAGCAGGTACTTTCTCTAACTTATATGATACTGCTGATACTACTGTTTTCAACGTAAAACTTTCAGCACCAGCCGCAACTGATGACGATTACAACATAATCGCATACTACAACATCAAAGTTTACAAAGCAGGTACTTCTACTTTAGTTAAGTCATACACCGTTCGTTCAGACTTAATGTATGCAGATATCAATAAAAACGAAAACACGTTAAGAAAGACTTTTGAGTATCTTTTGAAGTTAAATGCAGGTTCTTACGACGTTAAGATTCAAGCAGTTGACGAATGGGATGCAGTAAGTAACTGGTTAACTTCTACTATTACAGTAGCATAAGGGGGATAGATAAATGAAAAAGAAATTTACTTTATTATTCGCTTTAATAATGATAGTGACAACAATTTTTGCAGTAGGTAGTTTTAACGTTCAAGCCGCAATCGGTGAAACGGCAAAAGTTGATTATAACCAACTAGCAGTTGGCTACACTTTACCAACTAAGTTAACTTCAAATCTTACGCCTAACAGTAACGCAATGGGTGGCGGCTTTTACTCAACCTATAATGATGATTCAAAAATCTCAACAATGGTTATTAAAAAAGATACGGATAACCAAAACTACGTAGAAGTTCGTTCAACTATAGATGATAGTGCAGAAGTAGATTTTATACAACACACTTCTCGTTTAAGTAGTACTATTATGAAAAATGCCGTTGTTAAAGTTAAGGCTGTATTTAGACCAACTAAGGACTTCCAAACAAATGCAACAAGAGCAGACAGTAAGTTTATTCTTAGACTTGGTGGTTCTGATAACACTATGCGTATCGGTAATGCTTTTTCAGCCGACCAATTTGATGGTGAAACTTGGTTAACTTATGAAAAGGAATTTACTGTAAAGAAGGACTTTACTTATTACCACTTTATCACCTATGCTAAAAACGGCCACGGTGTTGATATTAAGTCAATGGAACTTGAATTAATAAGCAACTCTGGTAGTCCAGCAATCAACCCAACTTCATACAATTATGATGCAAGCACGGGTGAAGATTTAGTTGTAGGCGCTGACACAAAAGGTTTATTTATTGAAAGTATTTTCTTCCAAGGTCCAAAAGACGCACAAAAGAGATTCGTTACAAGAAGTGATTATGAATCATCTGCAGATTATAAAAGCATAACTTTCAGTGCTGACTGGTTAAAGTATCTTGACAACGGAACTTATACTTTCTCAATTCAAATATCAGCAACTGACTATACCTTTACGGTTACAGTTACTAATGCTGAACCACCGGTAGTAGAAGCTCCAACACCATACCCAGATACTCCTGATATACCAGACACTCCAACTGATGACAAGGGTTGTGGCTCAGTAATCGGTACAACTAGTGCAATTTTAGGAACTATATTACTAGCAGGGGCTGTAGTAGTACTTAAGAAGAAAAGATAATTAAATATCTAACAAAATAAAAAACCACTTTTTCTAAAGTGGTTTTTTTGTTTTAAATTCAGTTAAGTTTTTTAGGTTATCTATGGCGTTTGATTTATATCAAATAATTCGTTTGGAGTTATTTCATAAAGGTTGCACAAAAACAATATTTGGTCGTAATTCAGTTCAAAAACACCATTTTCAAACCTACTATATTGTTGCTGTGTCATGCGTAAAATATTAGCAACTTCGCGTTGTGTTAACTTTTTATCTTTACGTGCAATTTTTAAATTTTTACCTATTTTTTTTGCCGTTTCCATATTATAAACATACCATATTGTGATGTAAAAACTTGACATACATCATATCATGATGTAAAATATCTATATGTTTACTTATGTGTCATAAAGGAGGAAATATTTATGGTGTGTAAAAATTGTGGCAAAGAAATTTTAGACGACGCTATTTTTTGTAAACATTGTGGCTTTAGAGTTGACGGTAAAATAAGTTGTCCTAATTGTAATTTTTTAAATGACGAAACTGATACTTTTTGTGCTCAATGTGGTACTAGAATTGACGGTAAAAAGTTTTGTAAAAATTGTGGAAGTGAAGTAGACGGTGTATTCTGTTCTAAATGTGGTCAAAAGTACGTTGAAATTAATTCAAAAAAAATAGCGTTTAAAGAAACTGGAGTAGTTCAAAACAGCACGGTGTCTAAAATTTTAGACGTAGTTGGAAATAGCGTATTAATGTTAGGCGTTGTGTTTAGTTTAATTTTTATTTTCTTTATAGGTTTTTCAGAGACTATTGGTGGGGTAGAAGTAGCAAGTAGCAGTAATTCAATTTTCTATTATTTTGGTAAAGCTTACGATAATTTAAAATCTCTATTTTCTATGTTAAGTAATTATTCGGCATCTTTTAAAACTAGTTATTACTTAACAACTATTCTTCAAACCGTAGTTGTTGCATCTTGTTTAATAGGTTGTATAATTTTCACTATTTTAGCAACGGTAAGATTTGTTAAGAAAATGTGTAATAAAAGCACAAAAAGTCCAGCTTTATTTTCGCTTTTAAGTATTGTTTTTTATTTTGTATGTGTAACGTCTTTAAAAAATATTATATATTACGAATATTTAGAAGGAATAGAAACAATAGTATTAAATACGATAACTAAGACGGGAATAATTTTGTCTATTGTTTGCGCATTATCGTATTATGCTTTAAAGATAGTAAACGACGCTTTAACTTTAAATAAAAGCAAAATCGTTCCTTTTATTTTTTCACACGCTACTTCATTAATTTTAATAGTGATAACGGTGCTTTTATGCAATAATTACGTATTACTTAAAGACCAAAACAACGTTTTACAGGCTAAAACCTCATTTATGTGGGTTTGTAATAGGATAACGACGATAACTTCTCAACACGAAATGATAGCGGGGGTTATATTTAGTGTAATTACTCAAATGTGTATCATAGCAAGTTTGTTTATAGTAGTATATGTATTAGCAAAATCTATCAGTTCTAAAAATGAAGTAAAATCGTTTATATGTCCTGTAGTAATGCTTTTAGCAACGATGGTGTTTAGTATCGTAGCAGTAAACTTGTATTCAAATTTCATTGTAGAGTTGCTCAAAGTAGGCAAGACAAATGAAATGGTAGGTTTTGCAATTAGTCCATCAATTATCGTAGCGTTTATATTATCTATAATTGCATTAGTATTAAATATTATAAAAACAATTTTTAAAAATAAAGGCACTATTTAAGTCTAAAAACTTATAAAAAACCACTTTTTCTAAAGTGGTTTTTTTGTTTTAAATTCAGTTAAGTTTTTTCTATAACGACGGGGCATATATCTGTCTTGTAGTTTTGTATTCTTTCTTTCCTTAATATTAACGCTATCAAAATAACGCTTAAAAAGTTCGCTAAAATACTCTTCGTTTTCGTGTAAATACAAGGTCGGCAGTTTTTCAGTATAAACAATTTGTTTATCATTACCGTTAAACAAAACCACCTTGTTTCTTTTGGTGTCGTGAATAATAAAAGGGGTGTTCATCCTGTTTTTAAAATGACTAAATAATAGGTCAGATATATCGTGGTCGGGGGAGATGTTAGAGTATAAAACCCCATTAGTAGTTTCAATAAACCTAACAAACCCCAAAAACCTATGGCGCTCTAAAGAAATTCTATCCACAATATCGTTAAAAGAAGAAATAATAGGGTTATTAAACATTTTTAATAAGTTTTTCTTTTTGTCTATTGTAAGATATATAAAATCAAAAATAATTTTTAGTTTGCTTTCCTCACCATATCTAAACGCATAACTGATTTTATCAAGCGCAAACTGATTATATTTAGTAAGCGCACTCTTAACCCTTTTAACCTTTTCATCATCAACGATAATTTCTTTTAAGGTATCAAAAACCGAAAGTTCAAATTTTTCACAAACAATGCCGTCAGGGTATTCTTTCTCCTTAAAGCTCTCAAAAATGGCAGAAAGAATACCCGAAACAGAGTTTTCTATTTTATAATAAAGCATTAAAATTCCCCCGTAATGGTGGAAAGTACCACTTCATTTTTATCAAATAAGGAAAGCTGAGTTGCGTTATCATTTTGTTCTAACTGAAGAAGTAATTTTCTTATTTTACCCTCTCTTTCTTCGCCGTAAAACTTCCCTGCGCAGGTTATAAAATGCCTTGCCCTTTTAAGTACTATACGCATTTTTTTAAGGTCTTCAAAGGTCAGTTTAGTAAACTTTCTTGCCTCTCTTATTTTATAAGCGCCCTTTAAGCCAATGCCAGGCACTCTAATTAAAAGTTCAACCGGCGCACTATTAATTTCTAAAGGGAAAAGCCCCAAGTTTTTAAGCGCCCAAGCGCATTTTGGGTCAAATTCTTCAGACAAATTTTCTTCCTTTTTGCAAATTTCATCTATAGTGAACCCGTAAAATCTAAGTAGCCAGTCGGCTTGATAAAGCCTATGCTCTCTAAGTAAACTAACTTGGTTATAAGGTAGTAGCGAAGTTTCAAAGTTGGTTGGCACGTACGAAGAATAATAAACCCTTTTAAGTCCTACGTTTTTATAAAGCGCGCTGGTTAAATTAAGAATAATTCCGTCCGTTTCACTAGTTGCGCCAACAATCATTTGCGTTGTTTGCCCTGCTGGGATAAACTTGCTTTTTTTATTTTCACTTCTAATAAACTTTTCTTTTTGAAGAGAGGTCATAGGTTTAATAATGCCCTCTTTATCTTTTTGTGGCGCTAAAAGTTTCAAACTTTTTTCACTTGGTAGTTCAATATTAAAACTCATTCTATCAACGTATTTTGCCGCCTCGTTAATGAGTTCTTTATCAGCGTTAGGAATGCCTTTTAAGTGAATATACCCGTGAAAATTATGTACCGTTCTTAATTTATAAACGGTCTCAAACAGTTTTTGCATAGTTTGGTTTGGCGAAGAAAAAACTGCAGAAGACAAAAATAACCCCTCAATATAATTTCTTTTATAAAACCCCATAACAAGTTCACAAATTTCATCAGGTGTAGCCGTTGCTCTAGGAATATTATTACTTCTACGGTTAACGCAATATAAACAGTCGTAATGGCAGTCGTTACTCATTAAAATTTTAAGAAGTGAAATACATCTGCCGTCGCTAGTAAAAGAATGGCAAATACCACCAAGGTTGGCGTTACCAAGCCCACCTAAGTTTTTTCTGTTACTACCACTACTAGAACAAGACACGTCGTACTTTGCAGATTCAGTTAAAATTTGCAGTCTTTTTTCGTCTAACATAACACACCTTTTAACCATTATAACCCCTTAAAAACAAAAAGTCAAACATATGTTCGCATTTTATATTAACTTTTTTTTATTTAAAATAATAGAATGTAAAACGGGGGGTAAGGAATGGAAAAGGTTAAATTAAGCAGTTTAGAAAAGGGGATAAACGCAAGTTTTCAATACTTGTATCACGGATTAATACTATTAAATCAAAATAGAAAAGAAGAGGGGGAGTATTTACTTAATTTAGCAATAAAAAAACTAAGCCAAGTAAAACATTTAAAAGAAAAAAACAAAGGCAAACTTATTCTTACAAAAAAATATAATTTATACCCGTTAAATAAAAAAACGACCGTCAAAAAAATGTTACTTGACGACTTGGTAGAAGAAATACTTTTTTTAAGTGATATAAAAAAGTTAAAAGAAAATGAACCTAAACAAATTGAAAGTATAAAAGGGGATATAGAAAACCTTAAACGGCTATTAGCAAATGAGAGTTAAAAAAGGTTTATATGGGGCGAAATTTTGTTTTTAGCATTTACTTTAATAAGGTTAATTGCTTACAATTCGTAGCCACAAATAGAAGTTTTTTAATGGCTTTTGTTTGTTTCTATCTTTTTAATATCTTCCGACTGGTCGGTAGAAAAGTCAAACATTTGAAACTCTTTATTTTGTGGAAGCCTAATTTCAAACCCGTCAATACCGTTTAACGTTAATTTTGCATTAGCAATATTTAGTCCAAGTAGGTGGCCACCACTTCTTTTATCTTTAGATATAAAATGCAAATGCCAACCAACTGCGTTAATCCCTGCCATAAACGGTGGACAATACAAACCAACAAGCGTTCCTTCAATATTCTTATAATCAAAAAAGGTTTGGTCGCAATCCATAACTTCAACTAGTCGTTTATACGGTTCTTTTTGCGCATACACGCTTCTAACGTTTATTTCATTAAAAGTGCCGTCAATACGAACAAAGTAGAAACGGTTTACACCTTTTTCTTTAACAATTTTATTTAATTCATCACAAAGCGTTTCGTAGTCAGCAATTTTTTGAAGGTTTTTACTTTCATCTAAAGTCATATAAGTAACCATAGCAAAAGGTACGGTTTCATTATCAAAAACAACTTCTACGCTACCGTTTCCTAAAGCACGATAAACCACACCGTCTACCATAATTAGTTCTCCGTTCAATTTATCAAACGTACCAATTCCTATATCGCCGTGTTCTTTTAATTCTTTTATGGTTACGCTTCCTTTATAGTCGCCATAGGTAAGACCTTGTAAAAGAGATACTTGGTATAGTACCTTTTGGTTTTTATTAAGGAAGTTATTTTCTTTTTGGTTATTCACTTTTTTACCTCCAAGGCTTAAAAAATAAGCACTGCTTTTACGATACCTTTTCGCATCATAATCGCAGTGCAGATTTGGAGCTGGTGACGGGACTTGAACCTGCGACCTGCTGATTACGAATCAGCTGCTCTACCGACTGAGCCACACCAGCGTATATATTTTTAATGTTTTTGCGTTTTATAACAAGTTTAATTTTTTCTAAAAAGTGTCGGTAGAGCCTAAGGCTCTTCCAGACTTCAGGCATAGCCTTTGTCGGCTTTAGCTACAAACAGTTATCAACTGTTTGTTTAACGCGTCGCCCTTTACTATAGCCACACCAGCGTATATATATTTTTGTGGTTTATAATTTTATGAGCCACACCAGCGTGGTTATAAAATTAAAACTTGTTTGCCTAAAAATATTATCACATATTTTTAATTAAAGCAAGTTTTTAGTATAAATATTTTCAAAAATAATAATATCGGCTTATTTTATCAGTTAAGTACTTGCTAAATTAAAAGTTTTATATTAAAATAAAATAGTTAAAATTATAAAAAAGAAGGATTTTTTATGTCAAAAAACCCAAGTGAAAATATTCGTAATTTTTGCATAATAGCGCATATTGACCACGGTAAGTCAACCCTTGCTGATAGACTTATGGAACAAACCGGTCAAGTAAGCAGTAGAGAAATGGAAGAACAACTTCTTGACTCTATGGACTTAGAAAGGGAAAGGGGTATAACCATAAAACTAACCCCTGTTAGAATGTTCTATACTGCAAAAGACGGAAAGGAATATACTTTTAACTTAATAGATACACCAGGCCACGTTGACTTTACTTATGAAGTTTCAAGGTCGCTTGCCGCTTGTGAAGGTGCAATTTTAATTGTTGATGCATCACAAGGGGTAGAAGCGCAAACACTTGCAAACGTATATTTAGCGCTTGAAAACAACCTTGAAATTATGCCTGTTATAAACAAAATTGACCTTCAATCAGCAAGACCTACTGAAGTTGCAAAAGAAATTGAAGATATTATAGGATTAGAGGCAATGAACTGCCCAAAAATTTCTGCAAAAGAAGGGCTTAATATATCAGATGTGTTAGAAAGCGTTGTAACAAGTTTTCCACCACCACAAGGAGATGAAGAAGGCCCGTTAAAAGCGCTTATATTTGACAGTTATTACGATAATTTTAAAGGCGTAATATGTTTTGTTAGAATAGTTGACGGCGAAGTTAAAATAGGCACAAAAATTAAAACTTTTATGTCGCCAAAAGAATTTGACGTAACGGAAGTTGGTGTTTTCTCACCAAAACTAACGCCAAAAGCATCATTAAAAGCAGGTGAAGTTGGTTATATTGCGGCAAGTATAAAGAGTATTGAAGATATCGCAGTAGGCGACACGATAACGGAAGTAGGCAACGCAACACTTAAGCCACTACCAGGCTATAAAAAGGTATTACCAGTTGTTTTCTCTGGCGTATATCCACTTGACGGCAGTAGATTTAACGACCTAAAAGACGCACTACTAAAACTTAAACTAAACGACGCATCTTTAACCTTTGAAGCGGACAACTCCGTTGCGTTAGGTTTTGGTTTTAGATGTGGATTTTTAGGTTTACTTCATATGGAAGTAATACAAGAAAGGTTAGAGCGTGAGTTTGACCTTGACATAGTAACAACGGCACCTTCAGTATCATATTTAGTACACAAAACGGACGGTAGCGTAATGAGCGTTGACAATCCAACGCACCTACCACCAGTAACGGAAATTGATTATATTGAAGAACCTATGATAAACGCAAGTATCTTTTCTCCACCGGAATACGTTGGCGCAATAATGGAACTTTGCCAACAAAAGCGTGGTGTTTATAAAGACCTTGTTTATTTGGACAAGTTAAGGGTAGAAATGAAGTACGTTTTACCACTTAACGAAATTATTTACGACTTCTTTGACAGTTTAAAATCAAGAACGCGTGGCTATGCGTCATTTGACTATGAAATAGCAGAATATCAAAAAAGCGACCTTGTTAAACTTGATATGCTATTAAACGGTGAAATTTGTGATGCCCTTTCAATTATCGTTCATAAAGAAAAGGCTTACGAAAGGGGTAGAGCAATTGCTGAAAAACTAAAAGAAGTTATTCCAAGACAAATGTTTGAAATACCAATTCAAGCAGTAATCGGTGGTAAAATTATCGCAAGAGAAACTGTTAAGGCGTACAGAAAAGACGTTTTAGCAAAATGTTACGGTGGCGACGTAACCAGAAAGAAAAAACTTCTTGAAAAGCAAAAAGAAGGTAAAAAGAAAATGCGTTCAATAGGTAGCGTAGAAATACCAAGTGAAGCATTTATAACGATATTAAAAACGGATAACAAGTAAGATGGCAGGAATATATATACACGTACCATTTTGTAAACAAAAATGCACCTATTGTGATTTTGCATCATATCCAAAAGAAATCGGCAAAGAAGAAGCGTATTTTGCCTGTCTTTACCGTGAAATGTTAGGTAGAAAGGAAGAACTTAAAGAGTACACCTTTAACACCGTGTACTTTGGTGGTGGTACGCCTTCTTTTGTTAAACCTGAACACATTTTAGGGGCAATGAACCAAATTAAAAAGTGTTATAATTTAACTGAAAATGCAGAAATCACTTTAGAAGTAAACCCAGGAACGCTTACGGAAGAAAACTTAAAAATCTACAAAAAAGCAGGTATCAACCGTTTTAGCATAGGTTTACAGTCGGGCTGGAACGAAGATTTAGAAAAACTAAACAGAATTCATACTGCAAAAGACTTTTTACTTTGTACTTCAATGCTTAAAAGGGAAGGGTTTGAAAATTTTAGCGCCGATATTTTGTTAGGCTTAGAAAATCAAACTATTGAAAAGGTTAAAAAGAGCATTGATTTAGCAGTTGCAGGTGGCGTAAAACATATTTCAATGTACGCATTAACACCTGAAGTTGGAACGCCAATTTACACAAACTACCTTAACGGCGAACTACTTTCTGATGACGAAGTAGGCGAAATTTATGAAGAAGCGTACAAGTATTTAGAAAGTTTGGGGCTTTATAGATACGAAGTTTCAAACTTTGCTAGTTTAGGCTATGAATCTCGCCACAACTTAAACTACTGGAGAAGGGGGGAATACATAGGCTTTGGCGTATCAGCATCAAGTTTTATTAACGAACGCCGTTTTACTAACAGTTTTAAGATTGACGAGTATATGAACTTAGTTATTCTAAACAAAAAGCCGGAAATTTCTTCAGATATAATAGAACTAGAAGACGCTATGTTTGAGTTTATTATGCTTGGACTTCGCACAAAAGAAGGCATAAATATCAACAAGTTTGAAGTTTTGTTTAAAGAAAACTTTTTAACTAGATATAAAGACGTATTAAAAAAGAACGAAAAGGTGCTAGACTTAAACGACGGCTACTTAAGTATAAAGGACGACTATTTATACGTTCAAAACCATATTATAATGGACTTTATGAAATAAGTTAAAAGGCTTATATGCTTCGTTTGACTTCGTTTACTGTCTGCGTCGCGGACTTCAATGACCAGACGGTCTATTTCATCCCGCGCCTTGCCGAGCCTTGTCAAACTCGCATCTAACCCTTTTAGATAAAGTAATTGTTATGAGAAATGTTTGCCGAGCCTTGCCAAACTCGTATCTAAGTCTTTTAGAAATGGGATGGTGCGCCTTGCATAAAAAATTTCGCTTTACGCCTCTGACTCGCATCTAAGCCTTTTATAAAAAAGTTCAAAAATAACCAAAAAACAATATAAACCACTAAAAAGTGCGCTAAAAAAACTGTTAAAGTGCTTTTATGGTAGTTTATATTGAATATGCGTTAATAGACAATATATTAATTGATTACTGGTTGCTAAAATTTACCCTTGTTTTAACAAAAAACAAGGTTAAGTTTTGGCGACTTTTATTTTGCGCTTTTTTAGGTTCAATATTTTCTTTAATAACCCCTTTAATAAAAGCATCAACCCCTTTTTTAATAGTAATAAAAGTAATTATGGGGCTTTTAATAGTACTATTATCGACAAAATTTAGGAATATAAAAACTTTTATAACGGCATTTATAATTTTTTTAAGTTATACCTTTTTATTAGGTGGGTCTATTTTAGGAATTTTAAGTTTACTATCTATCCCTTTAAGCGAAGTTTTAATAGCCTTTCTTTTTGTGCCTTGTTATATATTAATAAAATTAACTAAAAAGGTTATAAAACTACTAAGTAAAAAGATGCAAGTGCTAAAAAGCGTAGTTGAGTGCAGTATAATTAAAGGAAAGGTAAAGTTAAACTTAAAAGGTTTTTACGATACTGGTAACAACTTATACGATAAAGAGGGTAATCCCGTTTTAATAATCGATAAAAAAACAGCGTTAAAACTAATAGATATAACTTCAATAAAAAATTTAGAATGGGTAGAAACAACCACCGTTTTAGGTAAAAGCAAAATTCCGTTATTTACCGTAGATAAAGTGGAAATAAACTTAAACGACAAAATAATACCTATAAACGAAGTAAAGGTAGGAATATCAAAAGCACTTTTAAGCGTAGAATATGACGTAATACTACATAGTAAAATTTTGGAGGATATAGTATGTTGAAAAAACTAATATTAAAGGTAAAAAAACTACTTAAAAAATTCAAACTTTACGAAGACCAAGTAAACTATATAGGTGGTGGCGAAGCGCTTCCTATGCCACTTAGTGAAGAGGAAGAAAGTAAAACGATACAAGAACTAATGGAGGGAGAAAAAAAAGCAAAAGAAAAACTAATAGAACATAATCTTAGATTAGTGGTATACATATCTCGCCGTTTTGAAGGTAGTGGGGATCTTGACGACTTAATTTCAGTAGGGGCAATCGGACTAATAAAGGCAGTAAACTCTTTTAAGCCGGACAAGAATATAAAACTAGCAACTTACGCATCAAGATGTATAGAAAACGAAATTTTAATGCATTTAAGAAAGACGGTTAAACTAAAAGCAGAAGTATCTTTAGAAGAGCCGATAAACACCGACGCAGAAGGTAATGAACTAGCCCTTTCCGACGTAATGGGAACGGATAGCGATATGGTATATAAAAAGATAGAAAAAAGCGTAGAAAGAGAACTTTTAGAGGTAGCGCTTTCTAAATTAACGGGTAGAGAAAAGGAAATAATGGAACTACGCTACGGGCTAATAGGCGAAGAAAAAACGCAAAGAGAAGTGGCAGATATTTTAGGAATTTCACAAAGTTATATAAGCAGATTAGAAAAAAAGATAATAAACAGGCTAAAAAAAGAATTTTCTAAAATGGTATAAAAATAAAAAATAACGGCAAAATAATACTTTACCACTATCTTTAAGGTACATAGGAGGTAAAGATGAGTAGTAAAGTGGTAATTTGTGGGGTAAATACGGCAACCCTACCAAAACTATCGGAAGAAGAAACCAATTCTCTTTTACAAAGTTTAAAAGAGGGGAATAAAAGTGCAAGAGAAAGGTTTATAGTGGCTAATTTCAGGCTGGTACTTTCGGTTATAAAGCGTTTTAGATTAAAGACTAATAATTTAGACGACGTTTTTCAAGCAGGTTCAATAGGGCTAATAAAAGCGTTAGATAACTTTGATTTATCTTTTGGCGTAAAGTTTTCCACCTACGCCGTTCCAATGATTATAGGGGAAATTAAACGTTTTTTAAGAAACACTAATTCGTTAAGGGTAAGTAGAAGTATAAGAGATACAGCCTATCAAGTACTAAAAACTAGGAATGAATTAGAAAAAGAAAAAAAAGAAACGACTATAAACAGTATTGCAGAAAAAATGCAAGTGGCAGTTTCTGAAGTGGTTTACGCATTAGACGCAATAGCCGACCCCGTATCTTTATACGATCCAGTGTATAGTAAAGATGGGGATAATTTACTACTAATGGACCAAATAGGTGACGAAAAGAACACAGATGAAAACTGGACGGAAAAACTTGCATTAAATACAGCAATAGAAAAACTTGGCGAAAGGGAACGTAAAATTTTATTTTTAAGATATTACGTTGGTAAAACCCAAACGGAAATAAGTAAAGAGGTAAATCTTTCACAAGCGCAAGTAAGTAGATTAGAAAAGACGGCGCTAAAAGAAATTAAAAACTTAATAAAAGCCTAAAAAAGGCACAAAAAAACGGTTAGAAAAAACTAACCGTTTTATTTTTTTATTTTTATAATCCGATATATACTGCTAAAAGTAAGAACCCTACTGATAAAATGAAAAGTGCTAATTGAAATAGCGCAGTCTTTTTAAGCCAAGTAGCAAAACTAACTTCAGCAAGGGAAAGCCCAACGATAAGCGTTCCACAAGTAGGATATAGAATGTTTGTGTATCCGTCCCCAAAAAGGAAGGCAAGTAAAATTATGTTAACGCTAATCTCAGGGATAGGCGCAATAGTAAGTAATGGAATTAAAAGTAGTGCTTTTGCAAGTGAGCCAGGAATAAAGAACTCAAACACTAAAATTAAAATATACAATAAAATTACTGCAACGTAAGGCGATTGACTTACGATATAAGTATGACAATGATAAAAGATAGTATGTAAAATGCTACCGTTATCAGCAATGTATTTTACGCTATATGC